>JAAYNA010000063.1 GCA_012521105.1 Clostridiaceae bacterium | reverse complement strand
TTAATTTATAAGATTATACAATTAATAGGTACACCTGTCAATAATTAATCGGAAAAATTTTTCAGCCCGCTTATAGAATTAAAAGATGAATTTAAAGCGATTATAGATAATTGCACATGAAGCTAAGGCTGGATATACTTGTCTTAGTTCTACTGTAAAAAAACAAGTTTTAAAAGATGCATGGTTAATTAAAACTGACGCTATTGATGGTGCTGTGTGGCATTTTCATCAGAGTGAGAGCACCGGCAGAATTGGAGCAAGTCAGCAGCTATTAGATTTTCGCAAATTTAATAAAATACATTATACATGCAATATAAGGAGGAGATTAATATATGGATTACCCACTTATGGAAACGCCTTTTGTATTAGTTCTGTTTAAGGAAATGGATAAAAAACAGGCTGAGCAGTATTTCTAATGGTTTCTGGGTAAAAAATGAGCCGATTGCTCAACTGGAACAGTATATCAACAAAAATAACGCAGAAAAAATTACACTTGATAAAAGTCCTAATTCACTTATTCCTCTATGGGAATGGTTTGAGGATAAAATTGAATTTGTAGACAGAACCGAAGAGGAAATGGCTTAAGTAAGACAAGGAAACTGATTTCCAAAAGCTATCTCCTATTGATAAATTTTATCAATAGGTGGTTTTATTTTTGTCGGACGCAGTTTAACAACAAAATTTAACGGGGCATATGCTTTGCTTAACTGTACTTTTATTATAATATATATATAGCTGATATATATTTATCTACTACAGAGGGTACCTATTATGAACGAAAACTATAACATCAGGCGTGTTCACAAGGTTAACATGGTCACTATAATAATAGTAACCATAATGGTTGTTTTGCCCGAAATAATATCGTATGGATTAAAGGTGGCACTGGATACTGCACTTCAAGGACTTGTTATAATAGCTCTTACAGTTGTTAATTATTCCCTTCCGATTAACAAATATGTAAAGGGTTTGATTTTTGCATTAATACCTGCCATAGTGGCCAGTATTCTTTTTATTGTTGAGCCTTTTAATTTGACAAACCACTACATAATTATAGCGGCCTCTACAATTGCAGCATTGTATTTTAATAAAAACATTCTGATGTATTTTAGTTTAACAGTTAATGTTTTTATGATAGGTGCTTTTATCGTGAAGCCTGAGAACGTTACTGGGCAGGAGTCCGGATTGACAGATTTCATTACAAGCATCGTTCTCTACAATGGAGCGATGACCATGCTTTATTTTCTGACCAGATGGGGCCGTCAGCTTCTGGATGAAGCAAATATAAAAAGGAAGCAGGCAGACAATCTTCTTGAGAGCCTTAATAATACATTAAAAAACATAGAAGAAGGAACTAATATTCTGGATTCAAACATAAAAGCTTTCACAGAAAATATTAGTGTTATTAGTGAAGGCAGTAGAACTATAACAGCTTCAATGCAGGAAATGGCTAAGGCTATACAGGAAGAGGCTGTTAGTGTGTATCAGGTAAATGACTCGATGCATTCAACCTTAGGCCTTGTTCACGAGTCCAACAATACCTTCAAAACTATTTCAGAAAATTCAAACCTTATGATTGATCAGGTTAATACAGGTTATGAAAGAATTAACGAGCTGAATGAGCAAATGGATATCATAAGCCACGCCATAAGCGCAGGGGTTACAACAGTATCGGAACTAAAAATCAGTATGGAAAAAATTAATTCCTTCCTTGAAGGGATATCACAAATCTCCAGTCAAACAAATCTTCTGGCATTAAATGCTGCCATTGAATCTGCCCGGGCCGGTGAGCAGGGAAAGGGGTTTGCGGTGGTGGCTGATGAAGTACGAAAGCTTGCCGAACAAAGTGCACAGCTTACCAAAAATATATCTGAAATAACCGCGGATATATTTAAAAGATCTGATGAGGCATTGTTCAAAGTTCAACAGGGTGATACAGCAACAATTGAGGGCAAGAAGCTTGTTGAACATATTTCTGAGCATTTTGAAGGAATAAAAACCACCTCAGACAAAACAAATAGAGCAATCGAAGATGGGTATTCAAAAAACAATATAATTACACGCGAACTTGAAAAGGTACAACATCAGATCGAAAATGTGGCAAGTATTTCGGAAGAGAACTCCGCATCCACCCAGGAAGTTCTTGCAACTATAGAAACCGAAAACAACCGCATGTTAGAACTTAACACGGCAGTTCAGGAAATTCAAAGTCTAAGCGGAAGACTAAGAACCCTTATATCTTCAACTGCCGGCAATTAAGGCTATGTAAGTTGTCTTACATGTGGCCCTTTAATTCGGCTGCCTTAGAGAATATAAAATATTCATAAATAATTCACCATGTTTCATAATGGATTTTCGTATTATCGAAACGATCCTGGGCTGTTTTTTCTTCATTGGGATAGCCCACGGCTATAAGACCTACCGGTATTATATTTTCGGGCAGCTTTAAAATCCTGGAGAATGCGGAAGCCCTGTCAGTGTTCGGATAGATGCCACACCATACAGCACCTAAACCTATTCCATGGGCGGCCAGAAGTATGTTTTGTATAGCCGCTGAACAGTCTTCCACCAGAAAACCAACCCTGGTTTCTTTATTGGCATCTCCGCACACTATAATACCACAACCGGCCTGCGGCAGCATTTTTGCATATTGATGATTATCTGCCAGCTCTTCAAGGTTTTTCTTTTCTTTTACAACTATAAAATGCCATGGTTGCAGGTTATGGGCAGAAGGTGCCTGAAATCCCGCTTTTAACAATAAATTTAATTGCTTGTCAGAAATAACCTGTCCTGTGAATTTTCTGATACTTCTTCTTGTAAGGATTGCATCAACAACATTCATGGAACAGTCTCCTTTCTTTTAAAACATTGTAACCTGGTTTTCTCCCTTGTCTTCTTCTTTAAGATAGTATCCAACTGCCGGAATGTTTTTAGTTCTATAGTAATCAAAATCTTTAAACTTTACCTCATCAAGTTCTTTAATCATTGTCATAAGGCTTCCCTTTTTAGATCTCAATACCTGTACACCGTTGGAATTTCTGGTGGTCTTGGGGTTAATATTTGCTGTATTGAAAACAAGTACCTTATCAATATTTGAAAAAGCAACCAGTTCCCTGTCTTCCTGAAGGAAACGGATATCACACAAAGGTGATACATCCGAGTAAGCGTTGGCAAGCTTTTTGCGGTTTGTTTTTGTTTCATAACTTGATAGCGGTATTTTGGCACATTTCCCATTCTCGAAGGAAAAGAGCATAAAACCTGAATAGTCTTCGGTAGCTGTCATATACAGTATCCTTTCTCCAGGGCTGGTTTCAAGGATATTCTCAAGATATTCGCCAAGCTGTGATGCCTTACAGTCGTTAATTTCATGAATTCTCAGTTTGTAGGCTACATATTGATCGGAAAAAAGTATCAGCTCGTTCTTATTTCTGGCTTCAATCTCCTGTATTATTTCGTCATCTTCCTTAATCTTCTGCTCCCCTGAAGCCCTGAGAGAAGTAAGCGGTATTTTTTTAAGATAACCCTGCTTTGTAAGAAAAAGCTTAACATTATAATCTTCTATCAGAACTTCTTCAGTAATAACTTCAACATGTTTCTCGTTTATTATTCCTGTTTTTCTGGGTTGGCCATACTTCTTTGATATTTCCTTTAACTGCCTGCATATAATATCCAGTATTCTTGATTCTTTGTTATAGATATCCTTAAGATCGGCAATCTCAGCTCTTAAAGATTCAATGTTTGATGTCTGTTTTATTATATATTCCTTATTTAAATTTCTTAGTTTGATCTCAGCTATAAACTCTGCCTGAGCCTGATCAATACCAAACCCTTTCATAAGGTTTGGCACCACTTGATCTTCCTTCTCTGTACCACGGATAATCCTTATGGCTTTGTCAATATCAAGAAGAATTTTAGACAGCCCTTCTAATAAATGAAGCCTTTCGGATTTCTTTTTTATGTCGAAAGCTGTTTGCCTGCGGATGCACATCATACGAAACTCGATCCAGTGGTCAAGTATCCCCTTTACGCCCAGAACCTGCGGTTTACCATTTACAAGGATATTGAAATTACATCCGAAGCTGTCCTCAAGAGGCGTAAGCTTAAACAGCCTGTTCATCAGGTTGTCAGGATCTGCTGAACGCTTTATGTCCAGTGCAATTTTCAAGCCGCTTAATCCCGTTTCGTCACGAACATCTGTTATATCTTTTATTTTACCACTTTTAACAAGGTCGGTAATAGAATCAATAATGGCTTCTGAGGTAGTGGTATAAGGTATTTCATATATCTCAATACAATTATTTTTTTTGTCAAACCTGTACCTTGCACGGACTTTAAAACTCCCCCTGCCCGTTTCATAGATTTTTTTCAGGTCCTTCTCATTGTAGATCAGCTCTCCTCCGGTCGAGAAATCCGGAGCCTTTAAATAATCAATTAGCTTTATATTATCATTTTTTATATACGCGATGGTAGCATCACAAACTTCTTTCAGATTAAAACTACAGATGTTGCTTGCCATACCCACGGCAATGCCCTGGTTCGGGTTAACCAGAATATTGGGAAAAACCGTTGGTAGCAATACAGGCTCTTTCATTGTCCCATCATAGTTATCTGTAAAATCTACCGTATCCTTATCTATATCTCTGAACAGTTCGCTACTTATCTCTGAAAGTTTAACCTCGGTATATCTCGGGGCAGCAAATTTCATGTCCCTTGCATAAACACGCCCGAAATTCCCCTTGGACTCAACAAGCGGATGCAAAAGCGCACCATTTCCTGTTGTAAGCCTGACCAATGTTTCGTAAATTGCCATATCACCGTGGGGATTCAGTTTCATTGTTTGTCCTACTACATTTGCCGATTTGGTTTTTGCGCCGTGTAAAAGCCCCATCTTATACATTGTGTACAGAAGTTTCCTGTGGGATGGTTTTAACCCGTCTATTTCCGGGATTGCACGGGAAACAATAACACTCATTGCATAGGGCATATAGTTTATTTTTAATGTTTCCACTATCTTTTGTTCGGTAAACTTCATATGAAATATCCTCACTTCATCGTTTAAGTTGTATCAGAGCGTTACGTCACTTTACAGCAACTCAATCAGCTTACATCAAGCATGTCCAAATATTCGTGACCGTGCTCACTAATATAGTCTTTTCTGCCCTGCAGGTTATCTCCAAGAAGAATATCAAAAAACTCCTGCGTTTGTTTCATGTCATCGGGAACAACCTTTATTAACCTTCTTGTTTCAGGGTTCATGGTAGTGTGCCACATCATATCAGGATCGTTTTCGCCTAACCCTTTTGAACGTAGAATTGCCACCTTTTCACCTTTCAGCTTCTTCAATATATCATTCTTTTCCTTCTCATTATACGCAAACCATGTTTTATCCTTACTACGGATTTCAAACAAAGGTGATTCTGCAATATACACCTTTCCTTCACGGATAAGGGTGGGAATTAGCCTGTATATCATTGCCAGAATTAAAGTGCGTATCTGGAACCCATCCACATCGGCATCGGTACATATTATAACCTTGTCCCACCTGAGGTTTTCCATGTTAAACGTACTGAGATCCCTGTTGTGCCTTGTCTTTATCTCCACACCACAACCCATAACCTTTAGAAGATCCACTATTATTTCACTTTTAAAAATTGCTTCATAATCTGCTTTCAGGCAGTTCAGTATTTTACCGCGGACAGGCATTATGGCCTGAAACTCGGCATCCCTGGCCATTTTACATGAACCAAGGGCAGAGTCGCCTTCAACAATATAAAGCTCTCTTTTGGAAACGTCTTTTGTTCTGCAGTCAACAAATTTCTTTACCCGATTTGTAAAATCCACCTTACCGCTAAGTTTTTTCCTGACATCAATACGTGTCCTTTCGGCAGATTCGCGACTTCTTTTGTTTGCCAATACCTGGCCAGCGATTTTTTCTGCTTCATCCCTGTTCTCAATGAGGTACACTTCAAGTTGTTCCTTCAGGAAATCGGTCATGGCTTCCTGAATAAACCTGTTTGTTATGGACTTTTTAGTCTGGTTTTCGTAGCTGGTAATGGTTGAAAAGGAACTGCTGACAAAAATCAGGCTTTCCTGAATATCTGCAAAGGTTATTTTGGATTCGTTCCTGTTATACTTGTTATTGTTTCTTAAATATTTATCAATTTCATAAACAAAAGCGCTTTTAACAGCCTTATCGGGCGCGCCTCCATACTCCAGAAAACTGGAATTGTGATAATATTCAAGTGCATTAATTTCATTGTTGAACAGGAAAGCAACATGAATTTTCACCTTATATTCAGGTTTGTCTTCCCTGTCCCGGCCTCTTACAGAGGTTTCGAAATACTGAGCAGAAGTAAAACCCTTATCTTCAGATAATTCCTTCACATAATCCATTATACCGTTTTCATAATAGAACTCTTCTGTATTTCCCGATTCCTCATCTGCTAATATAAATCTAAGACCCGGGTTAACAACAGCCTGTCTTTTTAATGTTTGCCTGTAATACTCAATGGGAATTTTAATATCAGTAAAAACCTCAAGATCGGGTCTCCAATGTGTTACAGTACCCGTATGTTCATAGCTTACCTTCTCCCTTTTAAGGCCACCAACATTTTCTCCCTTCCTGAACTCCAATGAATATTTATAACCATCCCTGAAAGATGTAACAAACATATATTCCGAACTGTATTGGGTTGCACAGGCGCCAAGGCCGTTTAAACCAAGACTGAACTCGTAGTTTTCACCACTGTTATTATTATATTTTCCACCTGCATAAAGCTCACAATATACCAGTTCCCAGTTATAGCGCTTCTCAATTGGGTTGTAATCCAGGGGAACACCACGTCCCTTGTCTTCCACCGTAATTGAAAAATCACGGTGACGGGTAACCTTTATTTCTTTACCAAAACCTTCTCGGGCCTCATCTATAGAATTAGATAGAATTTCAAAGAAAGAATGCTGACAACCTTCAATGCCATCTGAACCAAAAATAACGCCCGGTCGTAGTCTGACGCGTTCGGCTCCCTTCAGAGATGTTATACTTTCATTTCCGTAATTTCTGTTGTTTTTTTTCATTTGTACACCTCACTCTTTTTTTCCTGTCTATTAGTTTAAAATAATGTGCCATATGCGAGCATTAAAAATTTCCAAGTCTGCGTCAGTTTAAGTTTATGAAAGACCGAACCCATGTTCTATAATACTATATTATTTTGTGATTTTCAATCTTCACGCATGTTCAAAACGGCGTCAATTAAACTTTTGATATTGTGCAATGCCCGAAACAGTCGCTTCATATGCAAGAGCTGTTCTTACATTGCACAATATCTGTAAAAAGCAGAGCTTTCTCACATAAAAAAATCCGGCATAGCCGGATTCTTACGATGCTGAATCAATATTTTCTTTCTGTTTTTTCTTTTTTGGTGAATTCAATGCTTTCCTAGTATCATTAAAAATAAGAGTGGGCTCACGTCCTGAAAGAACAACTTCTCCATCAACTATACACTTTTCCACATTCTTTTTGGATGGAATTTCATACATAACATCGGTTAGGATTTCCTCCATGATAGAACGCAACCCTCTTGCCCCGGTCTTTCTCTCAAGAGCCTTATCGGCAATTGCGTGCAGGGCACATTCCTCTATAACAAGCTCAACACCGTCTATTTCAAACAGCTTCTTATATTGCTTTACAAGAGCATTCCGGGGCTTTGTAAGAATTTCTATCAAAGCATCCCTGTCCAGAGAATGCAACGAAGCAACTATAGGGAGCCTGCCAATAAACTCGGGTATCAGACCGTATTTTAACAAATCCTGCGGTGTTACCTGTTGAAACAGTTCACCGATCTTTTTGCTCCGATCCATGCTGCTTTCGATGGCAGCACCAAAACCGATTGTTTTCTTACCAATTCTGTTTTCTATAATCTTATCAAGACCGTCAAACGCACCTCCACAAATAAACAAAATATTGGTAGTGTCTATTTGTATAAACTCATGGTGCGGATGCTTCCTCCCACCCTGGGGTGGTACCGAAGCTACAGTGCCTTCAAGTATTTTTAATAAGGCCTGTTGAACACCCTCCCCGCTTACATCGCGGGTTATGGAGGGGTTATCGGATTTTCTGGCAATCTTGTCTATTTCATCCACATATATGATGCCCTTCTCTGCTCGTTCTATATCATAGTCTGCAGCTTGGATAAGTTTCAGGAGTATATTTTCCACATCTTCCCCAACATAACCGGCTTCTGTTAATGATGTTGCATCTGCAATGGCAAAAGGAACATTTAATATTTTCGCCAATGTTTGAGCAAGTAATGTTTTTCCCGAACCGGTGGGACCTATCATCAGAATATTACTTTTTTGCAATTCCACATCACCAGAAACCAGTTCAGAGTTTATCCTCTTGTAGTGGTTGTATACAGCAACAGCCAGTGATTTTTTGGCGTTTTCCTGTCCAATAACATACTGGTCGAGAATATTTTTTATTTCTATGGGTTTTGGAATTTCTTCCAGCTGTATATCTACACCCGTATCTTCAAACTCTTCACCAATAATTTCAGAGCAAAGTTCTATACATTCATCACAAATATAAACACCGGGTCCTGCAACAAGCCTTTTGACCTGTTCCTGAGTCTTTCCGCAAAAAGAGCATTTAAGCTGTTTTTTATCTTCATATCTTGACACTAAACTTCACCTCGTTATCTTGGTACCATAACTTCGTCGACAATTCCGTAATCCTTTGCCTCCCATGAAGACATAAAGTAATCCCTTTCTACATCGCGCTGAATCTTTTCCAGAGGCTGCCCGGTTTTTTCACTTAAAATGCGGTTTAAATTATCCTTAGTTTTTAAAATCCATTCTGCGTGAATTTTGATATCGGTGGCCTGACCTTTCGCACCACCCATAGGCTGATGTATCATTATTGTGCTGTTGGGCAAGGCAAAACGTTTACCCTTGGTTCCTGAAGCAAGTAAAAATGCTCCCATACTTGCTGCCATACCTACACAAATTGTAGATACATCGGATTTCACATGCTGTATTGTATCATAAATGGCAAGACCCGCTGATACTGAGCCACCAGGACTATTAATATAAAACTGTATATCCTTGTCTGGATCCTTAGCATCCAAAAACAGCATTTGAGCTACTATCAGGCTTGCTGTTACATCATTAACCTCGTCGCTTAAAAATATGATTCTATCCTCCAGCAAACGGGAGTAAATATCATATGAACGTTCTCCCCTGTTACTCTGCTCAATTACATAAGGTATAAGTGGCATATTTCATCCCCCTTTTCTTAATATGATCTTTTTTTGACGGACCATACTGTTATTATACTTAAGTATAAAATTATTGTTTATTGTACAATAGTATTATATAAATTTCCCCGGTTGTGATCTTTTAAACAAAATTACCCGATATTATATAACCGGTATCTTTTGCATAATCTGTTGAGGCTTACTTTTACTCGGGTTTCTGCTTCATCAGTTCAATAGTTTTTCTTGTAATAATGGTGTCTTTAATATATTCTATATCGTCATTCTGTAAATGTTTCTTAAAATCCTCGGCATTTTGATTGTAATTTTTAGCCATCTCTGCTATCTCTGCCTCAACTTCTTCGTCCGAAGCTTCAACTTTTTCAGCTTGGGAAATCTTTTCCAGTACCAACTGTGTTTTTACTTCCTCAAGAGCCCTTTCCCTGTAATCATCACGCATTGTTTTTTCGTCAATACCCATCATATTTAAATAGGTATTCAAATCCATACCCTGATAAAGCAGAGTCATATTTAACCTTTGCATAATATTGTTGATCTGACGTTCCACCATAACTTCCGGAATATCAACTTCGGCATTTTCCACAGCTTTCTTAACAAGCTCATTTTCATATTTACGTTCGGCCGCATCCTGAGCATCTTTTTCTAATTTCTTTCTAATATCGGCTTTATATTCTTCCAAGGTATCAAATTCACTCACATCCTGAGCAAACTCATCATCTATAACAGGAAGTTCCTTGTATTTTATTTCGTTAATACGGACTTTGAAAACTGCCGGTTTTCCCTTTAGCTCCTCACTATGATAATCTTCCGGGAATGTAACATTTACGTCTAATTCCTGATTCAGTGAGGCACCAATTAGCTGTTCCTCAAAACCGGGAATAAAAGTGTTAGAACCCACAACCAGTGTATATCCCTTTGATGAACCTCCTTCAAAAAGCTGGCCGTCAATAAATCCTTCAAAATCAATATTTATAATATCTTTATCCTGAACAGGTCTGTCCTCTACAGAAACAAGCCTTGAATTTCTGTCCTGAATTTTCTCAAGCTCTTTTTGAACATCTTCATCGGTAATATTCACCTGCTCTTTTTCTACAGGAAGCCCTTTATATTCCCCCAGTTTAACCTCGGGTTTAACTGTTACTTTTGCGGTGAATATTAAATTTTGATCCCTGCCAATCTGTTCAATATCTAATTCAGGTGCATCCACAGGGATAATGTTATGTTCCTTTATTGCCGCCTCATATGCATCGGGGCAGATTATATTGAAGGCTTCTTCATAAAATATATTATCTCCATAGTATTTTTCAATTAAATTCATTGGAGCTCTGCCTTTTCTAAAACCGGGAATTGAAAACCTGCCTTTAGTTTTCTGGTACGCTTTTCTAAGACTTTCGTTAAAGCGCTGTGCATCTTCCTCAATAGTTAATTTCACAACATTCTTGTCCACATTTTCTACTTTCGATTTCATTCAGGTTGGCCTCCTAAATTTTAAATATTAATATAGTATTTAACAATCTGCTTAATTCCCATACCAAAAACAGATGATCAGATTAAATTATTAAGCTATCCTTAAGTATTACCATTCTTACCAAAGGAACAAAGCAGATTAAATTAGTTTAATAATAAAAAAGTCCCAAGGACTTTAAAAAACCTTTATGATTATAACATACAAATTTATGATTGCCAATAAAAAATGGGTGGCTAATTCAAACCTGTACATTAATACTCTAGATAAGGGGTTTAACTCTATTTCTTTGAATTTTGAGCATAACATCAACAATATCGGGATGAAACTGACTTCCTTTATTTGCTTCAAGCTCTCTGATAGCCTCAGCTACCGACCATGGTTCCCGGTAAGGTCTTTTTGAAGTCATAGCATCAAAGGCATCTGCCACAGCAATAATCTGCGGTTCAGGGCCAAGGCTTTCATTACTTAATCCGAAGGGATATCCTCTGCCGTCAAATCTCTCATGATGGAATGCTATTGCCTTTAGAATTCTGTCTGATAAACCTATTGGATGAAGAATTTTATTACTTATGGCAGGGTGCTTCTTAATTTCTTCATACTCTTCCTTTGTAAGAGGCCCCTTCTTAAGCAGGATTTTGTCACTTATTCCAATTTTCCCCACGTCATGTAATATGCCTGCTATGCGGAGCTCTTCTATCTGTTCTTTATTCATTCCCATTTCTTTGGCTATTCTAACAGCAAAAGCCGAAACTCTTTGTAAATGCCCCCTTGTATACTGATCCCTGGCTTCTACAGCAGTGATAAGTGCATCAAATGTTGCAACATAGCTATTTTTTGATTTGGTCAGATATATTGAATTTTCAACTGCAACAGCGGCGGTATTGCCAATGGAACGCAATATATCAAATTCCTCGGGCGAAAGAGCTTTATTAGTAATTACAAGCAGCAGACCCGAACCTGTATCTCCCATTTTCAGTTCCTGAATATATACTGCCTCAAAAGGCGGAATGTTTACGATTTTCCCATGCTCTTTAATAAGAGGCTCAACAAATGTATTAAAACCCAGAACTGTACCATCTTTATTTCTATTGTATAACGAGGATATATCGCGATGAATATATGAAAAATATTTCAAACTGTCGGATTGCTTAAAATAATCTCCCGAATACTCTGCAATACGATAAAATTTGTCCTTTTTTTCTGCCATGAAATATATTGCACCATAGAATCCCAATAATTCAGTTAAAGTTTTTACACAGGTTCTATATATATCAGGCAGTTCCAAAGCCGAAGAAATCTTCTGACTAAAACCATTTATAATTTCAAGTCTTCGGTTGTTTTCAACAAGTTTATTTTCCATCAGCTTTTGCTCTGTTACATCACGTATAATTGCCTGTATACTGCTGCCCCGGGATTCTAAAGCAGGTGTAAATTTAATCTCTGTTTGAATTATTGTACCGTTTTTTCTCTTCAACGGGATTTGTATTATTTGTTCGCCTTTTTCCTGAACTAACTGCTTAAGTTTCCCGTAGTTAAATGTACTAACATAATCATCATGAATAAAGCACTGAAATGGTTTTCCCACAATGTCATGACGCCTGAAGTTTAAAATGTCTCTACAGGCTCTGTTGCCAAAAGTTATTCTTCCATGGCTGTCAAGGGTAAGAACAATATCAGGAATATTAATCACAAGAGAGTGGTATCTCTGCTCTGATTCTTTCAGCTGTTCCATTAAGGCCTGCAGTTGGGCATATGATGTTTCAAGCTGTTTATAGGCATTATTCAATTTGGTATTTTTTCGATCAAGCTCTGCGCTACGCTCATTCAGCTCTCTTATCTGTTTTTGTATGTCTTTTGTTATTCTACCGATGTCATAGCTGATATCAAATATAGCATGCAATAATGTCTTTCTTTTGCTTTCAGCCGGGTGCTTATCGTTATCTGAATTGTTTATTTTTTTAAAGGATCTGTTAAGTTCCCGGATTAAACTGTTATAGCGGCTTATTAAGAAAATGATAATAATTAATGATGTTATTAATAATGACAGAAGCAAATCACCTGATAACCACGTGAAAAAAGCAAAATGAGAATTGCTTGTTACATAAGAGAATATAAGCCATAACAAGGTAAAAATAAAAATAAAAAAACAAATAATATACAGAACTCTTTTATTATTTCTGTTCATAAATTTTACCGCCTGACAAAACCATTTAACCACTCTAATTTTTTATCGGCCTTTTTTACTAAATTCACAATATTTAAAATAAATAAACTGCTATGGTTAGAAGCTGAAAAGTTTCATTTTTTTACAGATTAATATTACATGGGGAAATAAAGTTTTAATATTAAATACCGGAAGATAAATCTCTGACGCAAATTCACACATAGATATGTATCGTGCACCTGCCGTCGACATACAGCTACAAACGGTACTCTGACAAAAAGCTCGGATTAGGCACCCTCACGGCACATCCAGTCAACTGCTTACCGCTGCTTCCTTCCGGACCTGACGGGGTTCACAGCCCTGAATTGCGCAAGACCCAATCTTCATTGCCCTTTAATCAGGGCCCTGACTTCACAGCTACATGCCTCGGGCAGGAATTCAACCCTGCTATAGCGGGTTGCAGGTACAGGGCACCGCTACCTCCCCGTCTAGCACGATATTCTAATTATACTGGAACAGCACCTATCTTTCAAGAGGTTAGTATTGGATATATATTATGTAAAAGGAAAAAGTAAGATACCATTGATACACTAATCATGATACAATATAAGCACTCATATAAAATATTTGGTAAATAAGGAGTGAATATGATGTTCGGCATTTCAGTGCAGGACAGTAATTGGCTTGATTCGGTTTGGGAAAATATTAAAGTCAAGATGAGCAAAGTCGCTGCCAATGTGGGGGATAAAATACCTTATACAACTGTTGACGGTAGATACGACGACAAATTCAAAGAAGATCCCACCTGGTGGACTAATGGCTTCTGGCCCGGAATTCTGTGGCTGATGTATATGGGAACACAGGATGAAAAATACAGAGAAATGGCAGAAAAAGCAGAACTGCGTTTGGATAAGGTGCTATTTGGGCTTGACGGAAGTTTTGAAGGCCTGCACCATGATGTCGGCTTCATGTGGCATTTATCAAGCGTTGCGAACTACAGAATTACAGGTAATCCAGAATCCAAAATCAGAGGATTAATTGCCGCAAATCATTTAGCGTCGCGGTTTAATATAAAAGGTGGTTTTATCACTGCATGGAATGGTAAAGAGCGGGAGGGATGGTCTATTATAGATACTATGATGAATCTCCCGTTATTATATTGGGCTTCGAATGAAACAGGCTATAGCCGCTACCGTTTCATAGCTGAAGCTCATGCCGATAAGACAGCTGAAAATGTAATTCGTCCTGACGGGTCGGTAATTCACATTATTGAATACGACACAAATACAGGGGAAGTTATTAAAACTTATGGTGGTCAGGGGTATGGCACGGGTTCGTCATGGTCCAGGGGGCAAAGCTGGGCAATATATGGTTTCGCTTTATCTTATTTGCACACCCAAAAAACACTATATCTGGATCTTGCTAAAAAAGTAGCTCATTATTTCATATCCTGTATTCAGGACAGCTTCATCCCAACCATAGATTTCAGAAGTCCTGACGCACCATTATACATTGATACAACTGCCGGTGCTATTGCCGCCTGCGGAATGATCGAAATTTCCAAACATGTTCCCTCTTTTGAAAAAAAACTTTATTTAAATACTGCAATAAAGATTTTGAAATCCCTGGAAAAAGAGCAATGCGACTGGACTGACAAGACAGACTCCATTTTGAAAAATGGTTCGGAATCATATAACAGCGGTATACATAAAAGCATTATTTACGGTGATTTTTATTTTCTGGAAGCCATCATGAAATTGAAGGAAAAGGGCATTTGTCTGTGGTGATTAAAAAGAATTCGGCTTACCAACAAGGAATTTTGGCAGGGGTATTTTTTTGGTTATAAAGAAGAGAGAGCCTTTGAGGCTCTCTTCTTTTATTGTTCCATATGCTTTCCTAAAAAAGTTGCTGCCGACTGGGCCAGCTTTGTCTCGACATCACCCATTTTAGCATTAGGATCTGTTGATAAAACCATTACAGCTCCGATAGGATCACCTTCTGAAATAATAGGTGTAATAACCTGGGATGTATATTTGTCACTTGATTCGTCACTTAAAATTGTAACTTTTGCAGATTCAGCAGAAGGTGCTACAAATGTGTTTTTTGATTCTATGATTTTTTCAAGTTCACTGCTTAACGGTTTCTCCAGGAACTCCTTTTTAGATGCACCTGATACAGCAATGATGGAATCCCTGTCAGCAACACATACAATATGCCCACTTGTATTATGCAGAGATTCAGCATATTCTGTTGCAAAATCACCCAATTCGCCAATAGGGGAATATTTCTTTAGAATTACTTCACCTTCACGGTCTGTAAATATTTCTAATGGATCGCCTTCACGAATTCTCAATGTCCGTCTGATTTCCTTGGGAATTACAACACGTCCCAAATCATCAATTCTTCTAACGATGCCTGTTGCCTTCAAGGTCTATGCCTCCTTTCAACCTAAAGAAATCTTACGCTATTATTATGAATAGATACTGTAGTTTTTATGCAAACATACCAAATATAAAAGACTTAAGCCAAAAGGTGGTTGTGCTTGAAAGATTTTTTAGTTGAAGGAGGGCGTGGCAGTGTAAAGCAGCGGGAATTCTACACCTCGTTATTTTTCAAAGGTTTTCTTGGTTATTTTATTGAGTATTTTTTCATTTTTAACCAGATTAAAATACGGATCATCCAGCCATTCTTTTACCTTGTTTTGATAATACTCATTAAGCTTATTGGCTTTTATTTCGCTTCTGGCAAGTTCCTTTTTGTCTTCAAAGGTACTTCTGTATTCCAGCCTCATAATATGATATCCAAATTGGGTTTCAACAATATCCATATCCCCAACCTTGGCGCTGAAGGCCCAATCTTTAAACTCTCGGGCGTAGGGTTCGGAATATTTGAAGGTGTATATGCCTCCATTTTCCTTCGAGCCGGGGTCATCAGAATACTCATTAACCAGGTCGGACATGTTTTCACCCTTTTCCAGCCTTTTCAAAAGCTCTTCCGAAAGCTTTCTTTTCTCGGCTTTTTGTTCGTCACTCATATTTTCTTCAATTGAAATTAAAATATGCCTGACTGTTACGTCATCCATATTTTTTCTGTTCTCGTTGTAATATTTTTCTGCCTCTTCATCCAAAACAGTTACAGCGTCACTGTTTTTTTGCATAAAGTCATAGGCAAACCTGCCCACAAGCTGGGACTTCATCATCATGTCCTTGAACTGGGAAATACTTATGCCTATTTCATTCAGTACATAATTTCTGTTTTCTGTAATTTGCAACCAATTATTTAAATACTGATTGATTTCCTTGCGCTCCGAATCAGACAGCCTAAATTTTGATTGTCTGGCCTTGATTAATTGCACTTTAAACTCTTTTGCGTTTTCCAAAGCCTGGTTCATAACAATTACTACCGGATCCTCCCCGTCAACAGCCGTCTTCCAAAGTTTTCTTTTCTCCTGCTCATCGGTCACACCCGCCTCAGATTCTGTTATCTGCTTTTGAGTGCGGAGAAAGAAAACATACTCATAATTCTTGATTTTCTGACCGCCAACCTTGGCGACATAACTTCTTGAATCCAATATAAAATAAATACTTCCTGTAGCAATAACCGCTGCAATAAGTACAATGGTCATTATTTTTTTCATGGTTAATCCACCTTTGATGTGGTCAAATATTAAACACTTCCTTATTGCCCAAAAATAGTAGTGCAATAAAGGAAACAAAAGCAATAACAATATTTTAGCCTGATTATAATGCAATTTTCAGTGATGGATTTAGTTCAGACATTTTAATTATAATCAATTATTATTCCAACTGCAATTTATGAACCGTCTGTAACAGAATCTTAATATTATCAAGTATTTCAGAGGGATTTAAGCCCTCTGCCCTATATGACAGGTAAGGTGTTTTGCCTGCTGAAAACATGATCCTTCCCTTTTGCTCCTGTATAAATTTTGATAAGAGTGATAAGGGGAGTGTGGTTTGATCCTTAAAATACAACAGTACCATGTTACCCTTTTTCTTAATAATACTAAATCCACATCTTGCAGCAAGTTTTCTTACCAAAACGGTTTTAATCAGATTTGAGGCTGCATCGGGAACGTCACCGTATCTGTCTATAAGTTCATCATATACATCCATGGCCTCGTCTTCGGTTTCAATAGCAGCAATTGTTTTATACATGTCAAGCCTTGCCTGTTCGTCGGGTATATAGCCCGAATCAAGATATGCATCTATCTTGATATCAATTGTTACTTCAAAATCATCGTCAGGTATAAATTCCCCCTTTAATTCCTTTATCGTTTCATCCAGAAGCTTCACATAAGTGTCATAACCTACCGATTCCATATGTCCATGCTGCTCGGGCCCCAAAAGGTTTCCGGCACCCCTTATTTGCAAATCCCGCATGGCTATTTTAAAACCCGAGCCAAATTCGGTAAATTCGCGGATGGCTTTAAGCCTTTTCTCTGCTATTTCATTCAGCACTTTATCTTTTTTATATGTCAGATAGGCATAAGCCAGACGGTTTGAACGCCCCACTCTTCCCCTGAGCTGATACATCTGGGCCAGTCCAAGCCTGTCTGCATCTTCCACTATTATTGTGTTTACATTGGGCATATCAATTCCCGACTCGATAATTGTGGTACAAACCAATACATCGAATTCCTTATTTATAAAGGAAGTAATTATTTTTTCAAGCTGTCTTTCACTCATTTGCCCATGGGCATAACCTACACGGATTGGCTTTAACATTTCCTGTAATCTGGCTGCCTTTGCCTGAATTCCTTTTACACGGTTATATAGATAGAAAACCTGGCCATCCCTTGCAATCTCTCTTCTAATTGCATCTGAAATTACATCCTCACTGTATTCAAGGACATAGGTCTGAACCGGGTATCTTTGTTCGGGTGGCTCTTCTATTGTACTTATATCCCTTATACCGGTCAGCGACATGTGAAGAGTTCTGGGTATAGGAGTAGCAGACAGGGTCAGAATATCCACTTTGGGATACATGCTTTTTACTTTCTCTTTTTGCTCAACACCAAACCGCTGTTCTTCATCTATAATCAAAAGTCCAAGATCCTTAAAACGTACCTCCTTGTTAAGAAGTTTATGAGTGCCCACTATAAGATCAATACGGCCTGATTTTAGGTCCTTAATAATCTTTTTTTGCTCACTGACGGTACGAAATCTGCTTAACATTTCAACTGTGACAGGAAATTGTTCAAATCGTTTTTTAAAATTTTCAAAATGTTGGGAAGCCAGAACAGTTGTTGGAACTAAAAAAGCTGACTGTTTTCCGTCCATTGCCGCTTTAAAAACAGCGCGCAATGCCACTTCTGTCTTTCCATAACCAACATCTCCACAAAGCAGACGATCCATAGGCCTTTTAGATTCCATATCTGCTTTTATTTCTTCTGTACATCTAAGCTGATCTTTGGTTTCTTCCCATTCAAAGGCATCTTCAAATTGTTTCTGCCAGACAGTGTCCGGGGAATAAGCGTGGCCTTCCATTGCAGCACGTTCGGCTTCAAGACGAATTAAACTTTCTGCAAGTTGTTTTAACGATTCCTTTACTCTTTTCTTTTGCTTTGCCCATTCAGTTCCGCCCAGTTTGTTAATTCTGGGGTTTTTTCCTTCAGTACCTATATATTTCTGAATCAGTTCCATTTGTGTTGTAGGTATATATAACAAGCCACCATCACGGTATTCAATCTTCAAATACTCATTTTTGGTGCCGTCAACGGTAAGAGACTCTATTCCCTTATATATACCTATTCCATGGGTCTGGTGAACTACAAAATCCCCAACCGTCAAATCTGTAAATATCTTTATTTTCTTTCCGCTCCTGAACTGGGGGCTTATCCTTGTTTTTTTGTCTGCAATGATATCACTTTCACATAATACTGCCCACTTAATATCAGGATATATAAACCCGTTTCGCAACTGACCCGTCTTTATCACAACACAGGGTATGTCACCTTCAGGGTACTGCGTTAAGGTACGGATATTTTCATTTTCTAAAAAACTCTTAAGCCCTTCCTTCCTTTGTTCTGATGAAGTCTGTATTGTTATCTGATATCCTTTATCAAGCCAGGACCTTATATCCTTTTTCAGTTCTTCTATGTGACCGCCGTACGGCTCTATATTATAGCCATGCAAAGAATACTGGCCCTTTATATCAGTAAGCCATTCCTGAGCATCAAGGCTGTTAAGATACACCATCTGCATGTCAGCAAACTGTTTTGACAGTTCTTCAGGATCATGATACATTGAAAAAGATCCAGGTAAAATCATTCCCTTTTCTAAAAGGATTTCGCACTGCCTATGGTACTCTTCAATAACATTTCCAAGCCGTTGCTTTAATCTTGCCACATCTTCAATAAACAGCAGTTCTCCCCTATTTACATAATGCAAAATTGTATGCTTTTTCTCATAAAAATAGGGGATAAACTTGTCTATACCTGCAAAGTATTCGGCATTTTTTAATTTTTCAATATAAGTTCCAAAGTTTCTATCTAACGAATAAGCAAGTTCTCTATCCTTTATTTTTGATAAAACCTCGGAAAGTTCACATTGAACCCTGTCAGCTATATGGGCGGCATGATCCTTTGTAAAAATAAACTCTTTTGCCGGAAGAATATCAAATTCCATAATGCTTTGAACAGATCTTTGACTTTCGGGATCAAAAATGCGTATTGAATCAACTTCAATATCAAATAATTCAACTCTTACAGGGTTTGCAAGCTGTATCGGGAATATGTCTATAATACCGCCTCTTATTGTAAACTGTCCCGGACCCTGCACCTCCTCTTCTCTTTCGTATCCCATTTTCACCAATTCGGATATCAGCTTTTCCAAATCTATTGTATCCCCTGTTTTAAAGGATAGTCTATGAGAGGCAAAATCTTCAGGAGGCATAAAAATATCCAGCAGGGATTCACAGGATAGAACCACAATATCATAGTCCCGCCTGAGAATCCGATCAAGAATTTCTATTCTTTCATGCGCCTGGTCATTGCTTTTTGCTTCTACATCGTAGAGCATTTTTTCTCTGAAGGGAAAATACAGTACCCTTCCTTTGGACATGCCATTGAAATTAGCGAAGGCATTACGCGCCTGCAATTCGTTGGCAGCAATATAGATTACTTTTCTATTGGTTTTGGCAATAACAGAATAAACCATATGGTGCCTTTGGGTATCCATAAGGCCATTGATTGAGATACTAGAACCTTCCGAGATATCTGTTTTTATTTCGCAAAATTTGTCCCAGTTATAAAATCTGTTGTTATTCATCAAACACAACCTCAAGCTTTGTTATTTCCCGTTAAATTTACTCATGGCCATATCAATTCCGCTTTCAATTATTTCCTGAACCGATAAGGCTACCTTTTTTATTGTTTCATTCATTATTCTTTGTTCTTCGTTATTTAACTTGCCCAAAACAAAAGAAACTAAATCCTGTGGGGGTTCAGGCTTACCAATACCAACTCTTATACGGGGAAATTCTTCCGTCATAAGGTGATAGAGAATGGAGCGCATACCATTATGGGTACCGGCACTTCCCCGTGGACGGATACGGATGGTTCCCAAATCAAGATCAATATCATCATATATTACTACAAGCCTGCTAAGCTCCAGCCTGTAATACTCTACAATTTCACGTAAAGATTCTCCGCTGTTGTTCATATATGTCTGGGGCTTCACAAGCATAACCTTCTCACCCTGGATAAAACCTTCACCAATAAGAGCCTTAAATTTTATTTTTGTAAAGGGTATACGATAAAGCAAGGATATATAATCAACGCATTCAAAGCCTATATTATGCCTGGTTCTTTCATATTGTTTTCCTGGATTGCCAAGACCTGCAAAAACAAACATTCAGTATCCTCCTTTTCAATTGAAGTATACCATAGCTTTTTATTTAATAACATAAAAAAATCAACGGGCAGGAATAACAGGCCCGTTGACTTTATAATATTAATAAAAGTTATTGTTGCGTAAATAACGTTGATATGGAAATATCGCCATAAATGCGCTCTATCGCCTCTGCAAAAACATCTGCAACCGAAAGCACGGTGATTTTATCTATTCTTTTTTCCTTACGAAGGGGTATGGTGTTCAACGTAACAAGTTCCTTTATAGGCGAATTTTTAATACGCTCAATGGCCGGTCCTGACAATACTCCATGGGTACAGCAGGCATATACTTCCTTGGCACCTATATCTGCCAATGCATTTGCTGCGCCCACGATTGTGCCTGCGGTATCAATTATATCATCAACAAGTATTGCCCGTTTTCCGCGAACATCACCTATAATATTCATAATTTCACAAACATTGGCTTTTGGCCGGCGTTTATCAATAATAGCCAAAGGCGCTTCAAGTTTTTCTGCAAATTTCCTTGAGCGTGAAACGCTGCCTACATCTGGAGAAACAACAACCAAGTCGTCAGTGTTCCCAAATTTCTCCTGAATATATTTTGCAATAATGGGTGCTCCCAAAAGGTGGTCCAGGGGTATATCAAAGAAACCCTGAAGCTGGTTTGCATGCAAATCCATCGTTAAAACCCTGTCTGCTCCGGCAGTGGTTATAAGATTGGCTACAAGCTTCGCAGAAATAGGGTCCCTTGCTTTAGCTTTTCTGTCCTGCCTGGCATATCCAAAATATGGCATAACAGCGGTAATTCTGCCTGCTGAAGCTCTTCTGAGGGCATCAATGAGAATTAACAACTCAACCAGATTGTCGTTTACCGGTGTACAGGTTGACTGGATAATAAAAACATCCGAACCCCTCACCACTTCGTTAATACTTATGGCTATTTCACCGTCACTGAAACGTCCCACATTTGAAGCACCAAGAGGCAAACCGATTTTTGCAGCGATCTCTTCCGCAAGTTCAATGTTCGAGTTGCCTGCGAATATTTTTATGTCTTTTCCGTGTAAGTTCATTTTATAACAACCTCCGTAAAATTACTCTTCAGGTTTCTTTCCTCTTAATCTTCCTTTTCGTATTACCCAGTCACGGATAATGGTTTGACGACTCCTGGCAATTGCAAGAGAAAATTCGGGGACTTCTTCGGTTATTGTTGAGCCGGCTGCTATAAAAGAATTTGCTTTTACTTCCACCGGCGAAACCAGATTCACATTGCAGCCAACAAAACTATTATCTCCTACAATTGTTTTATGTTTCTTTTCGCCATCATAATTCACCACGACAACACCGCAGCCTATATTTACATTTTTGCCGATTTCTGCATCTCCTATATATGCTAAATGTGATATTTTCGTATGATCCCCTATTACAGATTTCTTTACCTCTACAAAATCACCTATTTTAACATTTTTCCCTATTTGGTTTCCAGGTCTGAGATAAGCAAAAGGACCAACATTTGTATCGTCATCGATGGTGCTTTCAATGGTTACTGAATTTAATACGGTAACGTTATTGCCAATAAGGGTATCTGTAATTTTTGAGTTGGGACCTATTATGCAGTTTTGACCTACTTTTGTATTTCCCTCAAGAATTGTTAAAGGGTATATAACAGTATCCCTTCCGATATCTACACTGTGCTCAACAATACAACTGTCCGGGTTAAGAAAGGTAACCCCGTTCCGCATGTGTTTCTCTATTATCCGCCTGTTCAAAATTTTCTGTGCCCATGCAAGCTGTACACGGTCATTGATTCCCATCATTTCATCGGTGCAGCCTAAAGTAGTGGTGCCAACTTTACCACCATTTTCCAGGATTATGGACAACGTATCGGTTAGGTAGTATTCATTTTGGTCGTTTTGATTCGATAGATTTTCCAAAGATTTTAACAAATAGTCTATTTCAAAACAGTATATACCTGTGTTAATTTCTTTAATCCGAAGCTGTTCTGAAGTGGCATCACTATGCTCAACAATACCCCTTACGTTACCTGAATGGTCTCTGATTATTCTGCCGTAGCCCTCAGGATCTTCAAAAATGGCTGTTAAAACAGTCATTGCCCTGTTATTGTCGTTATGCTCATGAACGATTTGCTTTATAGTTTCTGAAGTAATTAAAGGAGTGTCCCCACATAAGATCAGACAGGTACCTTTTTTTCCCTGAAGCAGTGGTTTTACCTGCATAACTGCGTGCCCGGTACCCAACTGCTCATTTTGAGAAACAAATTCCACTTTTTCCTTTATACAGGCTCTGACCTGATCCTCCTGGTGCCCTGTAACTACAATGATATTTTCTGTTCCCGAAGCCTTCACTGCATCTATTACCCAGTTAACCATAGGTTTTCCGCAAAGCTCATGAATAACTTTGGCCCTGTCCGACTTCATTCGCGTTCCGGCTCCTGCAGCTAATATAACAGCATAAAATGCTTCCATGTGGAAATTACTCCTCCCGGTTTTGTTAAACCCAAACCATAAATAATTTAAATAACAAAAGAAATGGCTTGCATATTAAACACACCATAACATAATAATTCTCTCATGTTTATTGTATTTTTTCAACATGCAAAATAGACAAAAGTAACACGGGATTTGTACTCCTAAAAGGTCAATAATGAAGTGATTATAATTAAAGCACTAAAATGTATAGAGAAAAACGACAAAAAAACATATACCCACCACCTGTCAGAGGTGGTGGAACATGCCCGTGACCGGTATAAATAGAAAAATACAGGCACTTATACATATGTAAGTGCCTTTTCTTCTTATATTATTCTTATTTGTCTTCTGTTTCGGAGCTATCTGCTCCCTCACCTGTTTCTTCTTCTACCAGCATAGTCTGGTATTTTTCAAGGATTGCAGACTGAATGTTAGCACGTGCTTCTGAGTGTATAGGATGTGCAATATCCCTGAATTCTCCGCTGGGTGTCTTTCTGCTGGGCATCGCGATGAAAAGTCCATTTTGGCTTTCGATAATTTTAATATCGTGAACCACAAATGCATTGTCAAACGTAACCGACACAACAGCCTTCATTTTCCCTTCTGAATCAATTTTTCTAATTCGGATATCCGTAATCTCCATTTCTGTACCACCTTCCGTATCCTAATGTTGTGGTTGGGAAGTTGCGTATAATATTTATGCAATTTCCCGTTTATAGGTATTATTCGCCACAAATTAAATAAATCCTTCTTTTTTTAAGAAATTTATTGAAATTTTTTTCTTTTATTTTCCTGATCTAATGGAGATATGCTTTTGTGAAAAATATCAACCCTTTTGCATATAATGTATATGGATTTGTTTAACCTGGGAAAAGAAGGTTGTCTTCCCTGGTTTTATTTATAAAGGAGATTGATAGAGTGAAACATTGTTCTATTGTGAATCACCCCGATGTATAGTATAATAAGGTTTGTTGCCCGTTAAAAGTGTAATGAGGGCTGAATTTGGTTATAATTAATACAGAAATTTTTTTGGAAAAAACCTCTACCGATAAATATTTGAGGTGTTACTATGAGTAATCTTTTACCGAGTTTAGCAGGTGCCACAGTCCATATGGTTGGTATAGGCGGCATAAGCATGAGCGGCCTATGTGAGATTTTGTTAAGTCTGGGTATTCATGTTACCGGCTCGGACGAAAAAAAATCACCTAATATTGAAAGGTTAAGACTTAAAAATGTTCCTGTCTTTTTAAAACAGGAACCTTCCAATATTACAAATCAAAACCTTGTTGTTTATACTGCAGCAATGCCAATCGATCATCCTGAGCTTGAAGAAGCCAGAAGAAAAGGCATTCCTGTAATTGACAGAGCCACCTTATTAGGTGAAATTATGCATATGTACGAGAAAAGTATTGCAGTATCCGGAACACACGGAAAAACAACTACCACTTCCATGATTTCTTTCTGCTTAATGGAAGCAGGCATGGATCCCACCATTCATGTGGGGGGCATTCTTGATGCCATTGGAGGCACTACCCGGATTGGAGCTTCTCAGTTTTTTGTAACCGAAGCCTGTGAATATAAAGACAGTTTTCTAAAATTTAATCCATTTATGGGTATTATTCTTAATATAGAACCCGATCATCTGGATTATTTTCACGATATTAATCAAATAGCCAATTCTTTTTTAAATTTTGCAACCCGGGTTCCTCCTGAAGGTATTGTTGTAGGTAACGCCGACAACGAACACGTCGTTAACATACTTGAACAGTTAAAATGCAGAACTGTCACATATGGGTTAACTTCTCCAAGAGCCTTTTGGACTGCCAGAAATATAACCTTTGATGAAAATGGCTTTCCATCTTTTAACGTGGTTTGCGGAAAGAAAAGCATACTACGTATGAAGCTCAGTGTTCCCGGCATACACAACGTAAGCAATAGTCTGGCATGTTTTGCTGCATGCAGCGCATTGGGTATTCCTGCCGGCATAATTAAAAACAGTTTAAGAAAGTTTAAGGGAACACACCGTCGTTTTGAACACAAGGGTACCGTAGATGGAATAAAAGTGGTTGATGATTATGCCCACCACCCTACAGAAGTTATTGCTACTCTAAAGTCTGCGAGAAGCTGTACGAGAGGTAAGGTATTATGTGTATTTCAGCCCCATACCTATACCCGAACAAAAGAATTTATTAATGAGTTTTCAAAAGCATTTACTCTTGCAGACAAGGTTTATGTTACAGATATTTATGCCGCAAGGGAAAATGACAACGGGCTGGTACATTCATCAGATCTTGTGAATAAAATTAATGAACACTTGAATAATGCAGTTTATATTCCCTCCTTTGAGGATATTGTCGACTCTCTTATACGTGACTCTTCGGCAGGTGATCTGGTTTTAACTCTTGGAGCCGGCGATATTGACAAAGTAGGAGAGTTGTTCCTTTCAGAAAAAAAAATTAGAGCAGTGGGATAGAACCTTACTTAAAAGTAAGGTTCTACTTATCCTGTTTTACGCCATATTTTTGCCACCAGAACAGTCATATCATCACCTATATTCTCAGTATCACCACATGCTTTTTTTAGCAGGTTATCAGCCATTTCCTGAGGATTTAATGTGTTTTTTGCATTAATTACATTATCCATAAACTTACTGCCCATACCTCCACTCAGTTTTTCATAAACACCATCTGTCATCATAATAATGAACTCGCCGTCCGATAATTTCCTTTTCTCACATTGAACATAGCTTTCCCGATGAAGCCCTGCAGGCAGATTATTAATCTGTATATAATCCATGTTATTACCGCTCACAACAAGACTAGGCATGGCACCCATTTTGAAAAATTCTGTTTCTCCGGTATATAAATCTATTGAAGCTACATCCATAGTCGCATATTTCTCTGTGTTTTTTATTGAAATTAACATATTCACGAGATTCAGTGACAAACGAATTGAAACTCCACAACTTAGAAGCTGTTCAAATAAACCAATTGCACTTTCACTCAGTTTATTTGCTTCCCTGCCGCTGCCCATCCCATCACTTAATGCAACAACATACTTTCCTTCCTCTGTTTTTAAAAATGAAAAGCAATCACCCGAAACACGCGTTTTACTTTTTTTCACCTTTGAAATGCCTGTAATGACGCCCAGATTTTCTTTTTCCTTAAGAAATAAAACACACTGCTCTCTTCCACGATTTTTACAATCCCCTTCCTCCATAACCATGTTAACGCCTAAAACCCTGGTAACTGTATTTTCAATTAACTTACGGCATAGTTTCTGTCCCTTACAGCCATCGAACTGAATTTCTGCGTGAAACCTGCCATTATTGCCCCTTTTCACCTCTGTCTTTACTACCGGGAAATCACTTCTTTTTAGTAACGTTTCTATATTCCTTTCTTCTTCGCTAAAGAATTCGATATGGTTAAGCACTTCTCCGGACAGTTTGGTCAGAGTCTCGGATACGCAGTAAATCTGTTCGGGTATCACACTTCGACTTTCGTTCAGTATTTTCTGCCATACCCTGTCCACACGCTTTATTTCAATTATTCTGGACAACACATCTACAACCAGGCCGGACTTCACACAGAACAGGGTTAGTTCCCGTTCGGTTTCACCAATAAAATCATTTCCATCTGACTGCAGTGAATCTATTAGATTGCACATTACATTATATGTGTAAAATAGCCGTGTCTCCCAACACACATTGGATTTATTGCACGAAATGCATACCTTTTGGGTGAGATGCTCAATTATTGAATTATAGATGTCTTCGCTGCCAAACTCAGCATCCTTTATCTGTCGTTCAAGGGTATGGCCAAGCTTATACATCGCTTTTGACATATCACAGATTTTTTCTGATACAGTTTTACGTATTGTTTCTATTTTTTCCGATTCACATTCGGTATGTTCTATCCTGTTTTTAATCCATATTACTCTTCCGGCCCTCAAATCGGGAACCAGCATAAACAGTATTACCGGGATAATGGCATCAAAATAGTTCACCGGCAGGTTTAAAGATAATGTAATAAAAAGAAACTGTACCAAAAAGAAAACACTGCCGGCTGCAATCTTTGAATTATGTAGCATTCCCGCTGCCATGCCCGATATGGCATATAAACCCGTAATGGACATAAATGAATCCGGGAACCCTGTTGATAACGCAAGTCCGGCCATGCAGCCCGCACAGGCACCAAAACCCGGACCTAAGTGCCTGATAAGCATCAGAAGGGCCAAGCCTGCAATTGTTCTATCAATATTAAACCATGCTATACTAATCCCTGATATGCCAAGCAGAAAAGCGCTGCCAAGCACCAACAGGCCAAAATACTCTGTTTTTTTATGCCCGGTAAAACCATCTGCCGATGCTTCTTCCTGCCCATGAACAGTTGCTGAAAAAACTACTGTCAGAACACAGGCAAGTACTACCTCAATTGAAACTATAAGAAGCGATTCCAGTACCTGTCCATTTATAATAAAAATAAATATACCCGTTATTGCTGTGGCAATTGAAATTAATAATGAATTTTTTAAGTAACTTACCCGGTCTTCATTGCGTATAAAAATTTTCTTGATCCATTCGTAAAGAAAAATTACAGCTGTTTGTTTTAACGCTGTGTAAAGATCCCCGCGAATCAAATTCCATATAAAAATAAGACCCGTCATCAGCACTTTAACAGTTGTATTGCCGGAAAAAGCTGCATAGAATGAGGGACCAAACGGTCTGAGTATACCTAAAAGTGTTCCCTGTGATATAATTCCACAAAAAACAGACATTGTGAATTCTTTTGAAGTAAGAGTTTTAAGCCTGCTCCAAAGTGCAAATGCTTTCCTGCCCGTAACTGAAATTCCACGGCTGTACACTGTTGTACCTTTCATGAAAAACGACCTCCCGGTTTATCATTAGTAATCTATATAATAACGATTATACAGATTACTAATGTCTTTCGGTGTCGTTTTACAGTTTTTCCCGGAAATTTTAAAATTTATTCTTCTTCAGAGAGTATACCTATGTTTGCAGCTACATTGTCAAATGCGTCAATTACGCATCTGAAACCCGACCAATTCCTGCAGGTACTGCACGAAATGCCTTCTTCCTCGTATAATCTCATAACAGCACTGGAAGCACGTCTTTGCTGCTGATATTGGCTGCAGTTTTCTCCTATGTGCTTAAGTTCATCAGGTGACATGGATTTACTCAATACAATCCCCTCCCAAACCTAGCTAAGCATTCTTTAGAAGTATACCCGCAGCAGGAAATAATTATGTTTTACACGAAAGGAAAATAGCCGTTAGCTCCTTACAATCGCTTTAGTCTTGCGAAGGATGCCATTAACCTTTTCATCCCATATGCATCAAAGTTTATTTCCAGCTTAAAATCTGAACCTTCGGGCTCTTTTTTTGTTACAGTACCTTCACCAAATTTTTTATGTATAACGCGATCACCCACTTCAACATTGCATGGCTCAATTTCCTGTGCCTGTGAAAAGGAAGCAGTGCGCTGTTTCCAGGTATCCAGTCCTGTTACCTGGTTCAATGATTTTAACATGTTGTTATCGTTTAATGACCCACTTTCGGGATAATCAAGTAACTCGGGCGGAATTTCATCAAAAAACCTTGAAGGGCTTGTGTATGTTGTGTTTCCAAATAACATTCTTGATTTGGCGTATGAAAGATATAGCTTTTCTTTTGCTCTTGTAATTCCCACATAGCAGAGCCGGCGTTCCTCTTCCATCTCATGTTCCTCGCCAAAGGAACGGCTGCTTGGAAATAATCCCTCCTCCATGCCTGTAAGAAAGACCACCGGAAATTCAAGCCCTTTGGCACTATGCATTGTGAGAAGAACAACCCTGTCAGCCTCTTCGTTTATGTCGTCGACATCGGCAATAAGGGAAATATGCGCTAAGAAATCCTCAAGGGAAGGCTCTTCTTGTTCACTGTTGTTAACATATTCTACCGCAACCGATTGGAACTCCCGAATATTTTCGACGCGGGTTTTAGCCTCCACAGTTCCTTCCTGCTCCAGTTCCCGGATAATACCGCTTTCTTCTATAACCATTTTAATCCATTCAATCAGATTTGTATACGAGAGCATAGTCCTGAACCTTGCCAGCGTATCTGTGAATGCCTTCAGCCTTTCTGCCGCACGGGAAAGCTCGGGAAATTTTTCGGGCTGTACGATTACCGAATATAAGCTTACCCCATTACTTATTGCCAGTTGCTCGGCTTTATCCATTGTTACCCTGCCAATTCCTCTTTTGGGTACATTTATAATTCTTTTCAGGCTTATGTCATCATTCGGGTTTTGAATAACCCTCAGGTATGCAATAACATCCTTGATTTCCTTACGATCATAGAATTTATGCCCACCTATTATTTTATAGGGTATCCCGTTCTTCATGAACGCGTCTTCAAAAACACGGGACTGCGCATTTATTCTGTAAAGAACGGCAAAATCCCGGTAATTTCGTTTTCCCGACCTTACCTCATTTTTTATTCGGTTTGAAGCATACCAGGCTTCTTCTCTTTCATCCGATGCTTCAAAAACCTGTATCTTATCGCCTTCCTCATTTTTCGTCCAGAGTGTTTTTGATCTACGGCTGTAATTGTTTCTGATAACATGGTTTGCAGCATTTAATATATTTGCTGTTGATCTGTAATTTTGCTCAAGTTTAATCACTCTGCAACCTTTAAAGTCTTTTTCAAACTCCAGAATATTACGCACATTAGCTCCGCGCCACCCATATATTGATTGGTCGTCATCACCAACAACACACACATTATGGTGCTTTGCAGCCAGCATACTCACCAGCATATATTGGGCGGTATTAGTATCCTGGTATTCATCTACAAGGATGTATTTAAATTTGCTCTGGTAATAATCAAGTACCTCGGGATGATCGGTAAATATTTTCAGGGTATGCATTATAATATCATCAAAATCCAGAGCATTGTTGGCTTTTAATTTTCTTTGGTACAGAGTATAAAGTTTTGCTATTTTACTGAGTCTGAAATCAGAGCCTGCCATTAAGCTGTAGTCTTCAGGAGATATTAATTCATCCTTTGCCCTGCTAATCTCAGACAATACCATTCTGGGCGGAAAGTTCTTTTCATTATATTGCAACTGGTTAAGGCAATCTTTCATTAAAGTTTCCTGATCAGCAGAGTCGTATATTACGAAGTTCCTGTCAAAACCGATTCTGTCTATTTCTCTGCGCAATATTCTTACGCAACAGGAATGAAAGGTACCGGTCCATGTATCCAGCGCCCTTGGACCAATAATGCTTTCAATGCGTTCTTTCATTTCTCTTGCAGCCTTATTGGTAAAGGTTATTGCTAAAATGTTATATGGTGAAACTCCTTTTTCTTCAATTAAATAAGCAATACGATGAGTCAAAACTCTTGTTTTGCCTGAACCTGCGCCTGCCAGCACTAAAAGCGGGCCTTCGGTATGCAGCACTGCCTCTTTTTGCTGAGGGTTCAAACCCTGAATAAGCTCCATCTTAGTTCCTCCGATTTAGTCAAATTTTTGTCGTTAAAGTAAAACTACTATACGCAAATTTATTATAACAACCGAATCAATTGCTTGCAATTGCATCACATCGTTATGATGCCACGACTATACTGCTCTTGCATATAAAACGTCTGTTTCGGGCATTGCACAAAATCTTCACAGTATTGGTCAGCGGTCCTGCTTCAGGTGTTTTGCTTCACTTGCGCACCAAAGCACCTGCCAAACATCCGCCCTTTTTTACTAAAAAAGTTCTGCGTTGCGGTCTCCATATCCCGGGTCGCTCAGCTTTCCGCTCTCAACTTCCTGGTATGCAGTATGGATCAAAGTGTGTTACTGAGCCAGAGCTGAATCTAAAGGTCCGACAAGCATATCACAGATGCCGGAAAGGAGATGCTACGAGAATGTTACATACATTATACATGCCGGAATCAGACACTTGTTCCTCTTTTGTCTCTTTTCTCAAATAAAAAAATAGGATATAATAAACTAGCTAAAAGCACAACGGAGGATAAGACATATGAATAAAATAGACATCCACGGTGTTAAAATCCATAATGTTACGATGCGCGAGGCTGTTCAATTAATCCAGGACTGGGTTGAAGAGGATGGCTCTGTTCCAAGGGCGGTATACACTCCCAATTCGGAAATAATAATGCAGGCACAGAGAAATTTAGAATTCAAAAACATTCTCAATGCTGCAGAGCTGTTAGTGGCCGATGGAGCAGGGGTTATACTGGCTTCAAGGATATTAAAGACACCTCTTAAAGAGAAGGTCTCTGGAATTGATTTGGTTAAAAATTTGTTTAAAGTATTCTCGGGGAAAAACGTAAGTTTCTATATACTGGGCGGTCAACCCGGTGTAGCAGAAATGGCTGCAGTGAATATAATTGCAGAGTATAAAAAAATAAAAATAGCAGGATACGATCATGGATATTTTAAACCCGAAGAAGAAAGTGATGTCGTTCAAAAAATAAACAGCGCCGAGCCTGATATTGTGCTTGTTGGATTAGGTGCTCCAAAACAGGAAATTTGGATCAACAGTAATATGTATCGTCTTAACTGTAAAGTTTTAATTGGTGTTGGTGGAAGCATTGATGTTTTTGCCGGTAAGGTATCATTGACTCCTGAATTTATCAGGAAAGCAGGGTTTGAGTGGCTGCACAGGCTCATACGGGAACCGAGGAGAATTAAACGAATGATGGACTTGCCACGGTTTATGGTTTTAACATTTAAAAAGCGTTTTTTAAAGAAAGCGAGATAAAATGCTGGGCAATACTTCCAATAAATATGACGAAAAAAGAGAAATAATATTGCTTATTATATCTGCAGTACTGATTTTATTATCGCAGGCTGCAAAAAAAATAGGTTCGCATTACCCAGACCTGATTGAGAAATATTTTTCAAGAGGGATATATCCTGTCAGTTCTAAAATCCAGACATCCATTGCAAATTTCTTTCCTTTTTCCCTTTATGAATTAGTTATTATTGCCCTGATTGTTTTCGGGATTTACCGATTTGCAAGGCTTATCCGTTCGGTCTTTAAAAGAGAATTTGTCAAAGAAATGTTAAATTTCGTAACTCTGGTTATTTTACTTTTAGCCATAGGTCTTTTTCTGTTCCAGTTTTTATGGAACCTTAATAACTACCGCCTGCCTCCTAAGGATCAGCTTGGGCTTGATGTCAGGGAAACCTCGGTGGAAGATCTGGCCGAAACCTACAAAGCCTTAATATTAAAAGCAAATGATATACGTAGTGTGTTGTCAAGTGTTCAGGATACCAGCTCGGACAGGACGAAAGTAAAAAATGTTCTTGAAACCGCATGGGAAGGCTATTTGCCTCTTACCGAAAAATTTGATCTGTTTCACACAAGCAGGGTAAGGGTTAAAGGGCTTCTTTTTTCAAGGATACAAACAATATCGGGATATACCGGGGTGTATAGTTTTATAACAGGAGAGCCGAATATAAACATTGAACCTCCGTTGGTTACCCTGCCCCATACCGCATGTCATGAAATTGCTCACCAGATGGGAATTACTTTTGAAGATGAGGCAAATTATGTTGCTTTCCTGGCCTGTAAAAGTCACCCTGATATACTGTTTAAGTACTCAGGGTATCTTTCTGCTTTAACTTACACCGGAAATGCATTATACAGGCAGTCTCCTGAGCTGTATCGGGAAATATCCGAGCTTTTAAGCGAAGATATAAAAAAGGATCAGAATGAAATCAGGGACTTCTGGAACAAACACCAAAAAGATACGGCCACGAAAATTGCCGACAAGATGAACGAAGCCTATCTGAAAAGCAACAATCAGCCCGAAGGAATGCAAAGTTACGGTAAATTTGTAGATCTTCTGATAGCCCATTATCTTGAGAATAATTCCATATAAGCCTGACAGGCAGCATTACCGGAGTTAGCGTAAAGTTACTGTAAGGTAATGCGTAAAGATATTGCGCAATACTCTTCATTTACAGGAGCTGTGCAGTCAGAGCAAGGACAAACAAGTGGTTTATTGCAATAAATCGACTATATGTACAGTAAGGACATAAACAAAATCCATTGTAACAAAGGATTCAGGTTTTAATTTCTGCAAAACCTCATCGGGAATCAAATTTCTTTCCTTTGCGGTTTTGTATGCATGACCTGTATCATATGGAATATCCAGTGTTTTTAAAAGAATTTCACAGGCTTTTTCACCTGTAAGCAAATCTTCCGTGGAATAAGGTCTGACACGATTGTCCAGCCTGAGTGAATATTTATCGGGTGCTTCTTTTACAATCAGATTTATTATCAATGTAACAAGGTTTTCCTGGTATGCTTCCATATCGAACAGATAATCATTATCCATGCCTCCTGCAACAAGACCATACTTAACAAGCTCTTTTACCGCAGGCCATGCCCAGTGATTTGCGTTTGGGTTACTTTCATCAAAATCTATCAGAGTAATACCCAATCTTTTTAATAGTTTATGATAATCTTTTATTACATTCTCATCAGCCTGGCATAATTCTACCGGGGTCATATCATTAAGTAAACAGTATGCTGCAGTGATACCCAGTGCCTGTCCGCCTGTTATACTTACAGCCATCCTGCCTGCGCTTGTTGCGGCTAATGAGGAGTAAGAGGCTTTTTTGCCTGCCATTAATAAATTATCAAAATCTCTGGGAATAAAGCATTCAAGAGGAATACTGTAAACAACAGGGTTCCCAAGTATATATGAGAATTCTTCCGATACCTCGGCACTTATAAACTTCTCGGCATTGATGGGTCCTGATGCCATTACTATCTTGGTAGGAAAATTTCTGTTTTCCAGAATATCCTCAACGGTTAACGTATACCGCCCCTCAAAATGCCTGTATTCCGGAACATAAAAGCTTGATGGCCCGGTTTTAAATAAACAGTTCTCAAAAGGGGTAAAAGCCGTTTTTAAAAAGGCCGTTAGCATTTTCGCCTCGTTTAAGGCATTATTAAAATCTTCACTTAGCAGTGAACCATTATTGACATTCACCTGATGCATACGTATACCGCTTACAACTATTTCATCACCGGGTTGTCCTATAAAACTTATATTTGAAATTTTTGTTTTTTTACTGTGTCTTTGGTATTGACTTAAAACCTGCTGAAAGTCATACATATTCTGGCTATGCTTACCGATGCTCTGTATATCATCCCAGGAAACATTTGAAATAACAAAATTAAACATTACCGGCATGTACGAGTCAGGTAGATTTATGTCTTCGGATCCAAGAAAAAAGGGCACCCCGCAAAGCATCAATACATCTCCGTTTTCTGTAGCATCTATAAAATATGAGGCTTCAATTGTTTTTGTCTGCCCATTGTGATTAATTAAAACCGATTTAACCATATTTTCATAAGTTTCAACAGATAAACAGGATGCATTATAAAAAACCGTAATATTCGGCTCTTCTTCAAGCATTTGCTGAACCGAACGGGTATAATCCCGGTATGAAAAATTCCCGCCCGTTTCCCCGAATAACTCGGTATATATGCCTGTATTCAGGTTTATTTTTTCCTGGTTCAAAACCGCATAATCAGGAGAAGTGTACGCAATTATTGCTGATTCTATGGAACTGCTGGGATCCATGTCCTCTGTTATCAGCAAAGTTTTAAGCCCCATTCTTGCTGCTGACAAAGCTGCTGCTATACCTTCAGGCTCGGTACCGAAAACAACCAGCCCGAACTGGTTTTCCCCTTTTGGCTGGTTTTCCTTTAAATATCGTTCTTCAAACTCCTGCCCTGTAATTATCGGAAGTATTCCGAACCAGAAAGTTAGAAAAAACAATGCAGAAACTATTAAATTTCGGATTATTCGTTTATTACCCATAGCAAATTACACCAACAATGAATATACAAAAACCAATATCATCTTACTGAATTGTGTAACTACCGCGGATCAGCATAAAGGATATATCTGAAACTACCTTAATACCCCTTCCATCATCCCTTGCAGATATCAGAAGGTGTTGGTTGGGAATTGTTTCTCCTGTATTTATATCCCTCGCCGAAGTAACATCAGCCAGACCACCATACATACCGGATATTGCTGTAGTCTCTCCGCTTCTTACAATTGCTTCAGAACCTGCTCCAAGCACTATTATCTGCCCTTTTGATGCTTCAACAACTACAAACCCACCCTCAAGGGCTTGTAACTTTTGAATAAGCTCCAGGTTCTGTTTTTCAAGACTCTGGATTTTTATATAAGCATCGATTATCAAATTGGTAAGATCTCTTACATCGGTTCTGAGATTATCAATGACCTGTTCATCAACACTACCTGTTTTTGTAGAACTGCCGCCCGTTGATTTGCCACTTCCAATTTTCTCTGCTAATTTCTGAATTTGTTCATCCACATAGCTTTTTGTCACCAACGGATCAAATTCACTTCCGGGCTGTGCAGATGACGCAGCATGTGCTATAATAACTGTAGAGAAAACTGCTAAAACTACAATCAGAAGATACAATTGGCCTTTCTTCCTCATCTTTTGTTACCCCCTATATTTAGCAAATTAAAAACTATATAACCCCTTGCTTGTCCAATGCCAAAGGGCCTTATGGACCTTTGGCATGTTTAATGGTTTACCGCTGTAATATGGTTTGTAAAACTTTTTTAGGCCTCGTTATAAGCAACTGCTGCGGTATGTATACTTACTGTAAATAACCTGATTCAAGGCCAAAACTGGTGCTTAATGCTTCATTTACCTTCATCATAATATTTTCATCCAAATGGCCTGTTTTTTCCCGCAGCCTTCTTTTGTCTATAGTTCTGACCTGTTCCAATAATATAACCGAATCCTTACTTAATCCATATAATTCCCCAGGTATCTCTATGTGTGTCGGAAGCTTAGTCTTACTGAGTCTTGATGTTATCGCCGAAACAATTATGGTTGGACTATATTTATTGCCTACGTCATTTTGTATAACGAGGACAGGCCTTACACCTCCTTGTTCCGAACCTACTACAGGACTCAAATCCGCATAGAAGATATCCCCTCTTTTTATCTCCATACCATTCACTCCTCCGTGCTGGATTTGACCCCACTGGTATTAGTTTTCCAATTTTATTATATTTTTTTTTGTAAACCCCGTCAAATTAAATGTACATTACATAAATTTCTATTAAAAGTAAAACTCTATTAATAAGTATTACATTTTTTATAAGTTTCATGCATTACCATATGACAGAAAATGTACAAAGGTTATTATAAAGTTTGTTTATTTCTGTAGCAAAGTTAAATAAGGTAATTAACTACATTAACAACTTTTCCCCCTCTTAAATATACCCTTGGGATCCTTTTGCCTATCAAACTTACAACTTCATAATTTATAGTACTGCATAGCTGAGATATTTCATCTACGGTAATTTTATTATTACCCTGGACACCAAAAATTACAGCCTCATCCCCTGTTCTTACTTCTTTTTTTATATCGGTTACATCAACCATGCACTGATCCATGCAAATACTGCCTACAATGGGGGCATATTCTCCATGTATTAATACCCTGCCCCTGTTCGAAAGAAGCCTGGAATAACCATCTGCATACCCTATAGGCAGTGTTGCTATACGGCTTTTTCTTTTTGTTACATAAGTTCTGCCATAGCTTATCGGAGTTCCTTCCTCCACTTCCTTAACAAGCACTATTTTGGCTTTAAGTTCCATTGCGGGTTTGATATTGATTAAGCTTTTATCTATATCGTTGGATGGATACAACCCGTAAAGAACTATACCGGGACGTACTATGTTCAGATGCAGGTTAGGATATTGAATTATCGCAGCACTGTTTGCAATATGTTTTACAGGAATTAAAATTCCTATCCGGTTAAGCTCCTGGATAATACTCTCGAAGCGTTCAAACTGAATCATTGTAAATTCCCTGTCAACCTCATCGGCAGAAGCAAAGTGACTAAACAGCCCTTCTATAATAATACCCGGAAGTTCATTAATTCTAACCACATCTTTTACCGCGCTGTACCCGGGCATAAATCCCACTCTAGTCATTCCGGTGTCAATTTTAATATGTATTTTGGCCTGTTTTCCAAGTCTGACTGCTGCATCGGACAAGGCTTTGGCAAGTTCATGGCTGAAAACAGTCTGAGTAATGTTATAATTAATTACATCCTCAACTCTTGATGGCTCTGTATAACCCAGAACAAGTATCGGTACCTTGATACCAAATTCCCTTAACTGAATTGCCTCATCAAGCATAGAAACGGCAAGTCTTGTTGCTCCGCTTTCAATCAGGGTGGGAACTGTTTCAAATACGCCGTGACCATAAGCGTCGGCTTTAACAACTGCCATTACCTCGGTCATTTTTCCAACCCTTTTTACTACTTCCTTAACATTATGTTCTATATTGTCTAAATGTATCTCGGCCCATGCTCTGTTCAGATTACAATTCAAAGGTAGCCCTTCCTTCCGCTTTTTTCTCTTTATATGATCCTGTAATACTGTCCAACAGCCTGTTAACTGCCGGTATATAACTTTTTAATACGCATTAAATCTCCGACCACAGAAGGTATCACACTTAAAATTTCGCTTGCTCTGTAACCAGCCTGGCCATTATTTTTTTCAGCCAGCACTTCACCACATTTACCGTGAATGAATACTCCCAGACATGCAGCCATTTCAAAGGATACACGCTGGCCCAAAAAAGAACCTATCATACCGGCCAGCACATCACCAGAACCAGCAACTGCAAGACAGTGATGACCCGAAGTATTAATAAAATATTTCCCGTCAGGACATGCTATTACCGTCCCGGCTCCTTTCAATACAACGATTGCATTAGTATTCCTGCTGAATTCAACTGCTTTTTCGATCCTGTTTTTCTGAACCTCCTCAATACTTAAGCCGCAAAGCCTTGAAAACTCCCCGGGATGCGGTGTAAGTATCGTGGGAAACTTTCGCTCCTGTAATGCGTTTAAGTTAAGCACATTCAGTGCATCAGCATCAATTACCAGAGGTACCGGACACTTCGTTACCAAACTATTTACAAGCCTTTCTATCTGAGGTTCTGTAGATAAACCCGGTCCGATAACCACTGCATCCATAGCAACTGATTTATTAACTAGAAAATCAGTTGCTTCATCCTCGATAGTACCATTTTCATCTTTTATTGGGAACAGTATTGCTTCGGGGACTGTAGTCCCATATATTGCAGCAAGTGACTCAGGAACTGCAAGATATACCAGTCCGGTGCCTGTTTTAAATGCAGACAATGCAGCAAGCGTTCCCGCTCCCGTCATACCCCTTGAACCGGTAATTATCATTACTTTTCCAAAGGTTCCCTTATGCCCGTCCTTTGGTCTTTCAGAAAGATGCGGGAGCAAAAAATCGGTATCCAACAACTCACCCGAAAGACCGGCTTTTTCCATAGCCTCAAACGGAATACCAATATCAGCAATAATAATATCACCCGAATACTCTCTTCCCGGATATTGATATAACCCTGGCTTAGGCAGGGAAAATGTGACAGTTTTTTCTGCTTTTACAGCCACATTGCAGATTTGCCCTGTTTCTCCGTTTATTCCCGATGGGATGTCTATCGAAAGCACTCTTTTACCGCTTTCATTTAATGCAGTGATAACATCCTGATAAAATCCTTTTATATCGCCATGAATTCCTGTTCCAAAAATGCCGTCGATAATGAGATCCGAGCTGTTTATAAATGTCTTTATTTCTTTAAGGGAATCTGTTCCTGTTAAGTATTTTATATCGGCCTTAAGGTTTTCAAGGATATCTAAAAACACTTTGGCATCGCAGGATACACTATTCCTTTCTGCAAGAGAAATTATTGACACGTCAAACTTTTGCATCAGATGCCTTGCAGCTGCAAAGGCATCCCCTCCGTTATTTCCTTTCCCTGCTATCAATGTAACCTTTCGGGAATTATGTTCGTTAAGCATTTCTGTTGCCGCTTTTACAACATGAAGGGCCGCATTTTCCATAAGAATTATTCCGGGAATTTTGTACCTGTATATAGCAATCTCGTCTATCTCTTTCATTTGAATTGGTTTAGCCAGTTTCATAAGGGCTTGCCTCCGCACTAACTTATAATAATCCCTTTTTGTATCAATATATATTAATTTTAATTATACTAAGGTAAATCTGTTAAATCAATTTCTTGTCATCTATTTTGCTTTTACAGTAATACTAATTTTTATTTCTTCTGTTTGTAGCCTTCTTATTGGGGTATTATTATTATTACAAAAAATATTAATTAGCTTATAGAAGGAGTGTGCTTGGCATGGTAAAACTATTCAAATGTTCAGTATGCAGGTTTGTTTATGAAGGAGAAGAATCCCCGGATATTTGTCCAAAATGTGGAGCCCCCAGAGAAAAATTTGATGAACTGACTGAAGAGCAGGCAAACAAAATTTATTCCTCCGACCGTACCAATGACATTCATATGGAAATAGTTCAGCTGGCAATGAGAATTATCCGGTTATGTGAAGAAGGCATTGAAATTGATCTGGACCCTCCTTGCGTTTCTTTGTTTAATAAGGCAAAAAAAGAGGCATGGATAATAAAACAACGCTCTAAAGCAGAACTTGAAGGCCATATGACCAAAGGAAAGTTTTAAAACTCTGGCATTCTCCTATTGTTTTCAAGAGCTCCTTTTTTCATAAATTTTTGTAAAACGGTAAAAACACAAAGCAAGCAAGATAATTGCAGGGCTGGGGGCTCACTGGCAAAAGCAGGTTTGATCCATTCAAACCTGCTTTTGCTTTATACCTTTTATGAGATTAAAGCAACCGAACAACACTGCGAAAGCCGGGTGGTTTTATTCACTACCGGTAGCAGTATCATCTGTAAAGACAGGGCTCATTTGATGGATGGTTGTTTAATCCTTAATCGTAGTATACAAGAAGTATTTGTATCCAAGGGGTGAGGAGTAAAAGCCCTCAAGCTTTTCACTTTTCAGGTATATGTCTACATAAAAGTAAATAGGACAGAGAATCCATTCGTCGAAGAGTATGTCTTCTGCCTGATGCATAAGCTCCATACGCTCTTCCCTGTCCGACGAAGATTTAATGCGTCTTATTAAATCATCATACTCCTTGTTCGACCATTGAGCATCGTTATTTCCTCCGCCGGTAATCCACATATCAAGAAAGCATATCGGATCGTTGTAGTCGGCAATCCAGCCGTTACGCGCCATGTAATATTCCCCGTTTTTGCGTGTATTAAGGAAAGTATTCCATTCCTGAGAAGAAAGGGTCACGTTTATACCAATTTCCTTCCACATAGACTGAAGGGCTTCTGCTATAAGCTGGTGACCTGTTCCTTCGTTATAAAGATATTCAATTGTGGGGATGCCCTCACCATTCGGATAGCCTGCATCGGCAAGTAATTTTTTGGCCTCGTTAAGATTTGCCTCGTAAGCATCCTTTGAAGTATCGTAATAGTCTCCCCCTACTTCCCGGAATTCCTGTGTCGGATCAACATCTGAAAGTCCGGTAGGAACAAATGCACCTGCAGGCTGCTGCCCTGCCTTGCCTATGTTTGTTACAATGTAATCCCTGTCAACTGCAAGCACAAGGGCTTTTCTCACCATAGGATTGTTCAGAGGCGGTTTCGATACATTAAAGCTGATATAATAGGTTCCCAGCTGTCCCTGCAGGTTGAATTCAGGTTTGTCCTTCCATGCATCAATTTCGTCGGTGGGCAGTGAATCTGCAAAGAAAATTTCACCATTTTGAAAGGCGGCAAGAATGGCATTATCATCCGACATCAGCATAAACCTGATCGTGTCGGGCCCGGTTATTTTGGACGCATTCCAGTAATTTGGGTTCTTTTTGAAAAGCATGTAGGAATCGTGCACCCATTCCTGAAGCATATAAGGTCCGTTTCCAATATATGTTGACGGATTTAATGTCCATGTATCAGGATTTGCATCCACTATATCCTGCCTCACCGGAAAAAATACGGGAAAGGCACATAATTCAAGGAAATACGGTGTAACCGCAACCAGTTTTACCACCAGTGTTCTGTCATCGTGAGCCGTCACATTAAGCTTTCCCTCACTATAACCCTCAATGGATTCAAACATATAAGCATAATCAGCAGCAGTCTCGGGGCTGATAGCCCTGTTCCATGAATAAGCAAAGTCGTTGGCAGTCAAAGGCTTTCCATCACTCCATTTTAGGCCCTCACGCAGTGTAAATGTGTATGTCAGCCCGTCATCGCTTACGCTATGAGATTCTGCCTGTCCGTAAACCGGTGTACCATTCTCGTCAAGGGTCATTAAACCTTCGAAAGCATGAACCAGCATTGTGGCCACATCTGCCGCAGAATTTAAAGCCGGGTCAATAATATCGGGTTCCGAACCAACATGTACTGCAAGTTCCACAGGTTTTGGAACGGGTGTGCCACCACCGTCCGGTCCAGGCTGGGTATCAGGTTTACAGGAACTAATAAAAATGCTTGTTATAAGAACCATTGATAAAAGAAATAAATTCTTTTTCACAAATACCTTCACTCCTTTTTCTGACTAATACAACTCACCTGGTAAAAGCTCAACTGATTAATAACAGCAAAAACCAATTTTTCCTTAGTTAATATATCCAATTTATAAATAATCCATACAAATTATTTCCAAAAAGCAAAAGAAGCACGACGAATAGAACTTTTACCGGTGAAGAAAATCAACTTATCAGCGGTGAGAAACAGACGTATTTTTCCATTATTAATTGGATAAACGAAGATTTTTTCATTTTGCAAAAAGCACTGATGGCACAACAACATTTCATGTTTCGAACATTAAAAGCGAATGCTATAATTTAGAGCTTGAAAGGGCGAATCCTGATATTATTGATGTTCAAAATAATATGATCGCATATACTCCAATAAGCAATTATCAAGACGAGATTAAAATTTTAACATTCAACGCAGAGGATAAGAGTACTAAAGTAATTGCCGAAGCAAAGATTGATGGTGTTTTACGGCTGCCTTCTGCAGGATTTAGCCCAAATTCAAAGAATTTTGCCTTTTTATATGCACCACAAGAAACTCCAATCATTCAGCGTGTAAATATCCTTGATATAAATAGTAATATGCTTTCAACAATTAAAGAAAAGAATTTTAATGACAAAAAATTATTAAAAGTATTTCAGGTATTGAATGAAAAGATGATTCAAAGTTATTAATATTAGCTGGAGATGACAAAAATCTATCCACCTGGGAGTATGAAATGGAGGAGTAAAGTATGAAAAAATAAAAGCCGGCAATTCATTTCTCCTGATGATTAATATCAGAAAAAGCATTGCCGGCATATGTTTAAATGGAACGGTGAAAGGTATACTGCCGTTTAATTGCCCTGAACCTTATCCAGATGATGGCAGGCTGCATAATGACCATTGCTTATCTCGGTGAGTTTCGGCTCTTCCGTTTTGCAGCGCTCATCAGCATACGGGCAGCGGGTGCAGAAACGACAGCCGCTGGGCGGGTTCAAGGGACTTGGCACATCCCCCTCAAGAACAATTCTTTTTCTTTTTCTGCTTGATGCAGGATCGGGTATCGGAACAGCCGATATAAGCGATCTTGTATAAGGATGCACATTATGAAACACAAGTTCATGGCTGTCGGCAAGTTCCACCAGCTTGCCAAGGTACATAACACCTATCCTGTTGCTGATGTGTTCCACAACCGAAATATCATGGGCAATAAAAAGGTATGTCAATCCCATTTTTTCCTGCAGTTCCTCAAACATATTTACTATCTGTGCCTGTATCGAAACATCCAGTGCCGATATTGGCTCGTCACAAACAATGAACTCAGGATTTACTGCAAGAGCACGGGCAATACCTATACGCTGTCTCTGTCCTCCCGAAAACTCATGAGGATAGCGGTTGGCATGCTCACTGTTTAAGCCCACGCGATTGAGCATTTCCAAAATCATATATGTTCTTTCTTTTTTTGAACCAGCCAGTTTATTAATGTCAATGGGTTCCCCTATTATATCGCCAACCGTCATTCTCGGATCCAATGATGCGTACGGGTCCTGGAAGACAATTTGCATTTTCTTTCTGTATGGCTTCATATCAACCTTTGTTATATCCACACCGTCATATATAATTCTTCCACCTGTGGGTTCATACAGGCGAAGAATAGACCTTCCCGTCGTAGTTTTTCCACAGCCCGACTCACCTACAAGCCCCAGAGTTTCGCCTCTTTTGATGTTGAATGATACATCATCAATGGCTTTAATATATTTCTTACTGAACAGACCGTAGCTGACAGGGAAGTACTGCTTTAAATTCCGAACCTCTACCAGGGTATTGTTTTTTGTGCTTTTTTCATTTGCAAGGCTCATTTTTCTTCCCTCCTCTTCTGTTCAAAAGCTTCTTTTTGCAGCATCCAGCATGCACTTTTATGCGTATCTGAAAGCTCTGTAAACTCGGGCATTCTTTTCAGGCATATTTTCATGCATTGTCCGCATCGGGGAGCAAAAGGGCATCCCGCAGGCGGATTAAGCAAATCCACAGGTGTTCCTTCAATGGGTATCAGCTTTTCATGCTTTTCAGAATCAAGCTTTGGTATACTGCGTAAAAGACCCTTTGTATATTCATGTTTCGGGTTATAAAAAATTTCATCGGCCGTACCCGTTTCCACAACCTTGCCTGCGTACATAACCACAATTTTATCGCACATATTTGCAACAATACCAAGATCGTGAGTTATCATAATAATTGACATATTTATTTTATTTTTAAGCTCCATCATCAATTCCAGAATCTGGGCCTGAATGGTCACATCCAGGGCAGTTGTAGGTTCGTCTGCAATTAATAGCTTAGGCTCACAGGCCAAACCTATCGCAATCATTACTCTTTGCCTCATACCGCCTGAAAGTTCGTGGGGATATTGCTTAAGCCTTTTTTCAGGCTCGTTTATGCCCACAAGTTTCAAAAGCTCCACCGATCGTTCATAAGCCTGCTGTTTATTCAAATCGGTATGCAGCTTTAATACCTCCATAATCTGGTTACCTATAGTATAAACCGGGTTCAACGATGTCATTGGATCCTGAAATATCATGCTGACTTCTTTTCCCCGTATTTTTCGCATCTCTTTTTCTGACATTTCATTTATTCGGTGCCCGTTAAAGTCTATAGTTCCTCCGATTATTTTTCCCGGGTAGGCAGTAAGTCCCATTATCGCAGAAGCTGTAACTGACTTTCCACTGCCGCTCTCACCTACAATGCCCAGCACATCCCCCTCCTGCATACTGATGGAAATATCATTGAGAGCTTTTACCTCTCCTGCAGGAGTGAAGAATGAGAGCCTTAAATTTTTTATATCTAATAATGTTTTCCTCACATTAATCCCCCTAATTCTTAAGTCTAGGATCAAAAGCGTCTCTTAAGCCATCACCCAATAGGTTGAATGATAAAATAATAAGGCTTATCACAATTGCAGGTGCCATTAACCTATGGGGATAGGAAGAAATCCCCCCTATTGCCTGTGATGCCAGCGAGCCAAGGCTTGGCATGGGTGCTGATACACCAAGGCCTAAAAAGCTTAAAAAGCTTTCGGTGAATATTGAAGAGGGTATCTGCAGCGTTGTTGTTACAATAAGCGTTCCAATACTGTTAGTTAAAAGGTGCTTTTTAATAATTCTGCTGTCAGATGCACCCAATGCTTTTGCTGCAACTACATATTCCTGTTCTTTTAACATAAGCACCTGGCCTCTAACAATCCTGGCCATTCCAACCCAATACAACAGTGAAAAAACAACAAAAATACTGATAAGACCAATTCCAACGGTATTAATCCAGGCAAAAGCTTTAACATTATCCGCAAGTTCCTTCAATGGAAACTTCAAAGTTACCGAAAGCAGTATAATAATTAAAATATCCGGTACGGTATAAATAATATCCACAGCTCTCATCATAATCATGTCTACCTTGCCACCAAAATAACCAGCTATGGAGCCATAGGCCGAACCTATCACCAATATAATTGCACTCGCTACAATACCAACCAGTAACGATATCTTACTTCCAACCATGATCCTGATCATTAAATCACGGCCAAGGCTGTCGGTTCCAAGAATATGCGGAAACACCTCTTCACCTGATTTAATGCGCTCTATTTCTGCATCCGAGTATTCCATAATACCCAGGTTCTCACTTCCCCTAATCTGCTGCTCATAGGAATACGGATAGAACGAAGGAACAATAAATGCAGAAATCATAATAATTATGATAACAACTAACGAAGCCATTGCCAGTTTATTTTTGCGCAGCCTTCTAAATCCGTCCTTCCAAAAACTCACACTTTCCCGCATAACAACCATGCTTTGTTTTTCTCTTTCGTCTGCAGGCAGAAAATCGGACACATCAAGATGAAAACTTAAAGGATTTTTCTTATTATCCACTTTCGGTCACTCCCTTCTACTTCAGTTTAATTCTCGGATCTATTATTTTATAAGCTATATCAACTATCACATTCATTGTAATGAGCAAAAACGCAAGGAAAATTGTTGTACCCATTATCAATGGATAATCCCTGTCGGTAATTGAGCCGACAAACTGACTTCCCAAGCCGGGTATTGTAAATATTTTCTCAACAACAAAACTCCCTGTAAGAATACCTGCAAGCATAGGTCCCAAATAAGTTACAACAGGAAGAACAGCATTACGTAAAGCGTGTTTAAACAGTGCTTTAAACTGGCTCAGACCTTTTGCTCTTGCAGTTCGCATATAATCCTGCCCCAATACATCAAGCATGCTTGAACGCATTAATCTTGAAATATATGCAGTGGGATAAAACGCCAATGCAGCTACAGGAAGTATATAGTGCAATGGTGAGGTAAGACCAAAAGTGGGCAAAATGCGCAGCCTGACCCCAAAAAAGAACATCAGAACGGTGGCTACAACAAAACCAGGTATGGCTATGCCCAACGTTGATAAAAACATTATAAGCCTGTCAAACCAATTGCCCCGATTTAGGGCAGCAACAGAGCCCAGTGGTATGCCCACACAAATTGCCAGTATCACTGCCATAAGACCTATTTTTGCTGAAACAGGAAATCTTGTTTTTATAATATCGTTAACTTCCTGACCCCGCATTTTCAGCGACGTACCCAAATCTCCCCGTATCAGCCTTTTCATATAATTCAGGTACTGAACGCCGATTGGCTGATCCAGGCCATACTTTTCTTCCAAAGCCTTTAAAGTCTGTTGTGAAGGCGCTTTCTCAGACAGAAAGGGACCTCCCGGAACCAGATACATCAGAAAAAAGGTCAGCGTTGCAACCAAAAAAAGTGTAACTATAGCCGATATAACCCTTTTAATTATATATCCACTCATTAATGACACCCCTCAATAAAATAAAACAACCTAAACTTTCTTTTAAATCAAATGACAAAAAAAACATGTCTTTAGAAGACACAGCTAAAAACTTACCTGTTTTTATACATTGCCACCCCACTGTTCTCAGGGATAGAATAGAAGTTTAAGCAGGCATTAAATCAGTGTATAAAACTAATACCTGATTTGCATGTTTTAAATTATACTTTACATAACGTTATTTGTCAATTTGACCAGGTAATATAATCCATAGTAATTTATGTAATTAAGCTTTACATAAATCAACCCGCCTATCCGACAGGAATCCTGATTGTTCTAATATCTGAATTAAAAACAACCTAAGAATTATATAATTGAAAGTACTTAAACATAAAAAAAGAGTTTGCACAGATAATAATGCAAACTCACACATTTCAATCAGTTATATTTATGCCTGGCAATTTCAATATACCATTTTAACAGTACAGGGTTTTCATGGTTTTAATTTTTTCTTGCCGCTCCTTTATAATTTTTCGTCGGAATCAATTTGCCTGATGCCAGTCTTTCTTTTGCTTTTGCAATTGCCTCCGCATACTGTGGAAGCCAGCGCTCCTGAGCTACCAGCATTTCATCGGTCATCTGCCATATTTCGGGAGGATTTAAAACAGCACCCAGCAGAGGATCCATCATCATTGCCTGCCTTAATAACTGATCATCTCCGTGAACCGCTGCTTCAACAGCCAACCTCTGAACCGAAATACTGGCATTACATACAGCAGCACAGCCTAATGGCAGGTCCCCTACTGCAGGGATATTTATACCATTTGCATCAACATATCCCGGAACTTCAACTATGGCATCTGCCGGAAGATTCGTAATAACCTGGTTATTTATCACATTAAAATGTCCTCTGTAAATCCTTCCGGTCTCAAGCCCTTCAATTATGTAGGAACCATGTTCGTCGCTTCTTTCAGCAGGATCAAACTTCTTCGCTGGTTCTTTCATCCATTTAGGAAAATCCTTCTCAAACCAGTTCCTCGTTTCCATACACTCTCTGAGATACCCTCCGGTTTCGCCGTTTATCCAGCTGCTAAGGTCAACCCAGCTCATAATTTCTTCAGGCCTTTTCCTGTACCATGGTACATACTCACTTAAATGTCCATTTGATTCGGTACTGTAATATCCGAACCTTCTAAGCATATCTATACGTACCTTTTCGGTTTTGCTGTATACAGGATGTCTTTCAAATGCTTCCAGGAGCTCTCCAGTCATATCCCTGCCATTGTGCCTTACTTGAATATACCATGTCTGATGATTGATGCCGGCACAAACAATATCAACCTCGTCTTTCTTCAAGCCTAATACTTCTGCGATTTGCTGATGCCCGTGCTGCACTCCGTGGCATAAACCAATTGTTTTTACACCGCCATACTTATTGCAGGCCCATGTAATCATTGCATTCGGATTGGCATAGTTCAATAACAGGCAGTCTTCCCGGGCTACCTCGCGTATATCCTTGCAGAAATCCAGCACTGCAGGAATCCCTCTTTGCCCGTACATAATACCTCCGGCGCACAAGGTATCTCCCACACACTGGTCAACCCCATATTTTAACGGTATCTCAATATCCAGCTTAAACGCATCCAGTCCGCCTATTCTGACAACATTGAATACATATTTTGCGTTTTCCAGTGCAGCTCTGCGATCTGTGGTTGATTGAATTTTGATATTCAGATTGTTTTCATCAATATCTCTCTGACAAAGCTGCGTAACCATATCAAGATTTCTTTCACTGATGTCTGTAAATGCAATCTCAATTTCTCTGAATTCAGGAACAGATAAAAGGTCTCTGAGAAGATTTCTTGTAAATCCTATGCTTCCTGCACCTATAAAAGCAACCTTGAAAGACATATTTAACCCTCCTTAAGCTCTGCTTCATGGTATATATTTTCATCTATCATTATATACCAATGCAGAGTGAGTTTCTTGTTTTTTTGTTTCTTTCCTATTTAATCGGTAATTATTAAACCTTATTTTATTAATGCAAAGTAGTTTATGCTGCCTGCCTTATTGTCATGGCTTTGTATCATTGTGCAAGCTTATCCCATAAATTCGATCTGTCCGAGAGCTATTTCTCACAATTTTTCAAGGAGTAAACAGGGGAAAACTTTAGTCACTGCCTGGAGAATTTAAGAATTAAGCATGCTTCTGCACTTTTACTGGATGAACGTTCATTGGTAGATGAAATTGCTCAGTAATCGGGATATAATAATTCCAGTACATTCCGCAGAGCCTTTAAACGGATTATGCTGGTATCTCCCACAGAATATATACGGTTGCACAAATAATCCATAAGCCTTAACTTTCCCGGACTAAACATAAAAAAGAGTTTGCATGGGATAATATGCAAACCCTTATATTTTAACCTGCGTAAATAATTGGAAATCGCCTGGCAATTTCAGCGATATTTCAGCAAAATAGATTATTCTTATTTTTAAACGGTTTTTATTTTCCGGTAACCGACCAAAGCCCCAGTGCAGGGTTGGAAATATAGAAGTATTTTTCTCCGCCGTCTTCATAATAGCCATCGGTAATTCCTTCAGGCTTATATTTCTTTTCGGCTTCTTCATAGGACATGTATTTAAACCCTACACCTTCCACTTCTTCACGGGTTAAATGTTCAACCGCGTAAGTGATAGTAAACCTTCCGTCGCTTGAACCGTGGATTAAATGAGCCGCTGCTGACGGATTTTCCTTAAGGTCGGCATTTTCATTGTATTGTTTCAGGGTATTTTCCCTTCCCTTATATCCGTATTTTCTAATTAATTTGTCGATATCGTCGTCTTCCCCGAACTTTCTTACACCGGGTGCCAGAATTATAAGTTCACCGCCATCGGCCATCGCCATGCGTGTACGGTAGATAGCCTTATTTCCAAGCCATGTACTCTTGAATTCTCTGGGATCAAGGTACACTACAGCCTTCTGAATAGGCTCATCAAGCCAGATCAGATTCTTTTCACGGCTGAGCTCAACAGCCTCTTCAAAAATTCTCCTGGTGTTACCTGCAAACACTCCCTCAATTTTAACCTCATCCTGTTTAGCAGTGGTTACGGTTAGTATATATACCAATGGAAGGTTATTCAGGAAGTGTTCCTGCGCATAGTCAAAAACCTTTCTGACCGGGGAATGATCCTTACCCATAATGCGCTCCATCCCGAAAACTGCCCCCAGTATATGGCTATGATTAATAGTATCCTTACCGCCGCAACCTACAAGTATGTTCTTTGTATAGTTCGCCATCCCTACAACTTCGTGGGGTACAACCTGACCAATGGAAAGAATAAGGTCGTATGAAGAATCGATAATGCGTTTGTTTATTTCAACCGGAAGGGGATCGTTTATAAGCCCTTCAGAAACTTCAGATACATAGCTTGCGGGTACTTCGCCGATCTTAACTACATCCTCTCTCCAGTTGTGCGGAATAACTTTATCATAGGGCACCACTCCTTCAAAAAAGGCTTCGATCTGATCTTCGGTCATGGGATCGTGGGTACCCAGCGCCGGCATGATATCCACCTGCACTGTATCTTTAAGCTTTGAATATATCATGGCAGTGATTTTACCTGCACCCGAATGCATGCGTGTAAAGTCGGGAGGAAGCAGTAAAATCTTTTTCAACGGCTTTCTGCCCGCTTCGTTTATTACTTCATCAATGATAGACTGAAGTTCTTCATTTGTTACACCGTTGTTTGTATTAGCAACTTTAATAATATCTTTCATCCCAACCACCCTTACTGGCTAATTCGCAAAGAATTTATTAATGTGAAATATTTATACTGGAAATTTCGCAGCATCTCCCTGGAGGCAGTATTGCAGAGTGCAGGCTGGAGCCTGTGACTCGGAGTGCGGATAATAAAGCCGAATCTACAGGCTCCGGCAAAACAAAACACAGATGTCCGGACCGAGATGCTTTGAATTCTGTCATTAAGTTATAAATTTTTGCATTAATGCTATTGCGAATTAGCGATATTTTATTACTTTGGTTCACTCACCAAATTCTAAACATTATATGTTGATGCAGAGGTAGTTCCGCCTTCTCCTGTCCAGTTGGTATGGAAGAATTCGCCCCTTGGTCTGTCAATTCTTTCGTAGGTATGAGCGCCGAAATAGTCGCGCTGGGCTTGCAAGAGGTTGGCAGGCAGTCTTTCGCTTCTGTAACCGTCGTAATAGCACAATGCAGATGTAAATGCCGGAACGGGAATACCATTAGTTAATGCAATTGAGGTAACCCTTCTCCAGCTTTCCTGGGCCTTCTCAACCCTTTCCTTAAAGAAAGGATCCAAAAGAAGATTTGTAAGATTTGGATTTTTATCAAAAGCTTCTTTAATCTTGCCAAGGAATTTAGAGCGGATAATACATCCACCGCGCCACATCAGAGCAATACCACCATAGTTCAGATTCCATCCATAGGTTTTTGCAGCCGCACGCATTAAAGTATAGCCCTGAGCATAGGAAACTATTTTTGACGCATACAGAGCATTGCGAATATCCTCTATCAATTCTTTCTTATCACCTGTGTATTTGGGAACAGGACCTGAAAGCACCTTCGAAGCTGCTACTCTTTCTTCTTTTATTGCTGACAGGCAGCGTGAGAAAACAGCCTCACCAATTAAGGTCAATGGTATACCTTCATCAAGTGCAGCAATAGCCGTCCACTTGCCTGTACCTTTTTGTCCTGCTGTGTCAAGGATCTTGTCTACTAAAGGCTGGCCATCTTCATCCTTGTATGCAAGAATATCACGGGTAATTTCTATAAGATAGCTGTCTAATTCTCCTTCATTCCACTCCTTGAACACTTCGTGCATTTCATCGGCAGACATACCAAGCAAATCTTTCATCAAATGATAAGCTTCACAAATCAACTGCATATCGCCATATTCAATACCATTGTGCACCATTTTTACAAAGTGACCTGCACCGTTTTCTCCAACCCAGTCACAGCATGGAGATCCGTCTTCAACTTTTGCTGCTATTGCCTGGAATATGTCTTTAACATGCGGCCATGCATCAGGTGACCCACCGGGCATGAGGCTTGGCCCTTTCAAAGCTCCCTCTTCTCCACCGGATACTCCTGTACCGATAAACAGAAGTCCCTTTTCTTCCAGGTATTTTGTACGGCGTATGGAATCGGGAAAATGAGAGTTACCACCGTCTATTATGATATCACCCTTTTCGAGGTAGGGGATTAGTAACTCAATGAAATCATCAACGGGCTTTCCGGCCTTAATCATTAACATAATTTTTCTTGGTTTCTTCAAAGAATTTACCAATTCCTCAATTGAATAGGTACCAATAATGTTTTTTCCTTTAGCACGTCCTTCTATGAAAGCGCTTACTTTTTCGGTAGAACGATTAAACACTGCAACTGTAAAGCCCTTGCTCTCCATATTCATAACCAGGTTTTCACCCATAACTGCAAGGCCAATTAAGCCTATATCTGCTTTGCTCACAGAAATCCCTCCTACATTGATATTATTACCTTATAATTACCTTTTTACGCGCGCATTTCCTTCCCAAATACTCCACACCTGTTCCTCATCCGCGGGCTGTGCATAGTCTGTGAGGAATGTTGTTGCCATGGCACCGGTTGCCCATGCGAATTTTATCCATTTTTCAGGTTCCCAGCCTCTGAGAATTCCATACAGCAGGCCGCCAACAAAACCGTCACCCCCACCTATACGGTCAAGGACATGAATTTCGCGAGGCTCTGCTACATGCCAGTTGTCATTTTCCAGCATTATAGCTCCCCATAAGTGTTGATTTGTACTGATTACTTCACGCAGTGTATTGGCGAATACCTCAACATTAGGGAACTTTGCTTTAACGCGGGTAATCATTCCTTTAAAACTGTCAATCTTTCCTAACAGATCCTTGCCACCTGCTTCAGGACCCTCTACCCCAAGACAAAGCTGAAAGTCTTCTTCGTTGCCTATAAGAACATCTGAAATGCTTGCTATTTCAGTAAATACATCTCTCAGCTCTTTTTCACGATCCTTCCAGAAAGAAGCGCGGTAATTCAGGTCGAAGGATATTTTTGTTCCGTATTTTTTAGCAGCTCTGGCCAGTTCGAGACAGAATGTGCTTGTTTCAGGAGACAAAGCAGCAATCAGACCCGACATGTGAATAATTTTAACGCCATCCTGACCAAATAACTTGTCAAGGTCAAAATCCTTTACATTTAATGTTCTTCCCACTTCACCGGCGCGATCATTGTGCACTCTCGGGCCTCTGGCGCCAAAGCCTGAATCGGCGATATTAAACTGGTGACGGTACCCCCAAGGTCCTCCCTGAGGAACTTCCTTACCTTCATATTCCATATGCCTGCTTGCCAGATCATCCTTAATAAATCTTGCAATGGGACTATCTTTAACAAATGTGGTTAATACCTTAACTTTTAGCCCCAGATAGGATGATATACTGGCTACATTGGTTTCAGCACTTGTGGCGTGCATAAAATAAGTGTCACTGGAATGTACGGGCTGTGAATTGACAGGAGTGATCCTTACACCCATACTTGTTGGAACCACCAAAGAGTAAACAGCGTTTTCTTTTAGTTGCATTAATTACCCTCCTCTAATAAAATTTATTCGCTATTATTATACCTCATTTTGTTTTGTTTGGACAGGATGTATATTCCAGTTTCTATTATCTTTTGTCAACCGGAAATATTGACCAGCCTCATGCAACTTTGATGACAAAATTAAGTTGATTCTATATTGTTGAATATTCCCAATGACGCGAGAAATAAACACATAGTAACGAATAAATTCCACATTGTAACTGAAAAAACAGAGAATAATTCGTTACCTGTAATGTTTTGTATAACAAACATTATGATAATCCCCGGCAGAACCACAAAAAATGAAATAATCAATTTTATAAAAATTAGCATGACCCTGCTGTGTATGCTTCCAAAAAGGCGTCGGGATACAATATCTCCGTATATGTATATTGCACCATACAATGTATAGCTTATTATACACAGCAACACAACCGGAATACTGGTATCATATACGAAATAAGCAATAATAAACAAAAGTGTTCCATCAAGTAAATTTTTCAGATTTTCTGTAAAAGTGGTATATAAAAGTTTCAGCCCCTTTGGTTCGGGGATAAGGAATATATATGGCTTTTCAAGTTCCATTGGCCATTTTCCCTGAATAACAAGGAAAAAGAGCATATATGCACTGAAAAACAGTGTAAAAAAGATACTTGAACCACCTTCGGCCATGAGATATTTAAAACCTATTCCCATTAGAACAACAAGTAAAGTTGATTTATCAAAGAAAAGAAAGTAGCTGACTTTCCTGTATTCTAACTTATGCTTTTCAAAGATTGCCCTTGCACCATAAGAAGAGAATCCGCCTTCTACCTTTCGTATTTTTCTTTTTTCCAGACTTGCGTCCCGGCCTTTCCGCTTTGCCTTCAATCTCGACTCAAGCTCCCCCGTAGCACTGAGTACATCTTCGTAATAATCCAGATATATATTGTATAAAATTGCAACAGATAATCCAATTATTGTTACAAGAACAGCAATACTGATATAAAATTTATAATCAATGCCATAAACTGCCGCCGATGCAATAGTGGAAAGCTGGCCCGCTATCGGAATGTATGAGAAGACTTCGTAATTAAAGTACGAAACAAAGGCCTCCACTAAAGAACGTTTCACAGTAAGAGTGATAATAAAGAACAGAACGAAGAGTATTGCAGTTACATCAAGTATACGCTTTACAAGAACACGTCCCTCATTGCTGTGAGATGTAAAGCTGTAAATGACCATTCCAAGAATAGGGAATAAAACAGAATAAAACAGCACGGCAGTAAGAATAGCCAGTACGCCATAATCTGCCAATACAAAATTATTCTTAATATTTGGTATCTGAAAAACTGTAAAGAAAACAATAAACAAAGAAGTACCGATACGTTTGATAAAACCATATAAAAGAACCTGGCTTGGCTTTAAAGGCGCTGTGAAAACAAGGTTTACATCGGCAAACCGAAAATAGGTACTCCCTTTTTCTATACCCTGCCTTAGCCCCAGGTACAAAGATATAAGAATAAAACCGGTAATCCCTGCACTGAAAATTTCACTGCTGCTGCTCCGTACCAAGCCTGAAGGCATGATGAATGCAATTACAACAAAACCAACCAGCATTATACCAATTAATATATATCCGATAAGGGCAAGAGGTTTTTGAGCCAGACCGCGGAATACATTCTTAAACTGTTTTCGAATTATATAGAACAGTGAACTCATAAACCGGATACTCCTTCCGTATGCCTGAAATATACATCTTCCAGCGATTCGGCTTTTTCCTCTAATTCCTCCCGCGTTCTTGACAATATAACCCTGCCTTTGTTCATAATAAGTACCTTATCCCATACTTCTTCTATGCTGTCTATGATATGTGTGCTGATTAACACGGCACACCCTTGGTTTTTGAGATCGATAAAAATACTCTTTAACTCTTTTATTGCCTTTGGGTCAAGCCCCACCATGGGCTCATCAAGCATAATTATTTTCGGATTTATTATTAAAGCGCAGCATATGCTAAGCTTCTGCTGCATGCCTTTTGACAATTCTTTACCCAGTTTGCCAATCTTATCGTAAAGCTCAAAACGTTTAAGTAGGTACTCGGCTTTTTCTCTGTAGCTTTCATCAAGACGATATGCCCGTGCTATAAATTCAATATGCTCGTAAACCGTTAAGTATTCATACATGGCTGCGGTTTCGGGTACATAGCCAAATACTTTTTTTGCTTCAATGGTTTTGTTTGGCAAACCATTTATTAAAATCTGACCATCAAACCTTAAAAGACCCGCTATTGACTTAATTGTAGTGCTTTTTCCCGCCCCATTAGGACCCAGTAATACTGCAATTTCTCCGCTTTCTACTTCGAAACTTACATTATTCACGGCAAGAATATTATTGTATTTTTTTGTTAAACCCTTAACCTGAAGCATAATAATGCCCCTTTCTTACCAATATCTGTAACATTATATAATGTAGCGGTATTTTATTCAAGTAATAATTTTATCGGCTTTTAAATCAATAATATTCCTGCCTGTTAAATATGTATATTACAGGAATTTCTTTATTGGAAATATAGTTCTGATAGCCCGTATTTCTTAAGCACATCCCCGACCTTCACAGGCATACCTGTTTCAAGGCTTTTTTCTATGGCTACAAGTACGGCAATCGTTACGATACCTTCCTTTAAGTCGGGCTTTGGTATTTCTCCTGCATCAAGGCTTTTCGCAAAATATTCAATATAATTCTGATATTCACCCGCATGGTGGGATTCACCTTCAAACCTGAAATAGTAATCATGCTTATCTTCATAGGTACTCATCTGATAACCGTCATTGTCGAAATGTGTATGATATGCCAGTTTGGCATACTCGCTTTTTGTAGTACCATTAGTTCCACGGATTATGCACGACATTGTAGGTTCAATCCCTCTGCAGGGTACAGCATAGGAACCTCCAGCCAAACCAAATCTTCCCTTGGAATCGGTAAACAGAACCTTCATAGTGTCATAGCAATCCAATCCATACTCTTTTGTGTTGGAGCTGACAACAGCGCGCCCATAAACCTCAGTGATATCGGATAAATACCATCTGACAAGATCCACCGGGTGAATCATAAAGTTATACATCCATGAAAAACCCTTTTTACGGCTCCAGTCTTTTTGCAAAAACCATCTGGCATCGGTATTGTAATGAGCCTCAACTGAGATCAGTTCGCCGTGGCGCCCTTTTTCAAAGTCTTCCCTTTGATGTATCATGGGTTCAAAAAACCTTGAGCTCTGCCCCACAAAAACATACCTGTTATATTTTTTCTGGCACTCCAGCAAATCCTTAGCTTCATCCAACGATGGCAGTACAGGCTTTGTGCATATGACATGCTTTCCTGCTTCCATTGCCTGTCGTATATGAAGGCCATGCAGCTGGTCGGGTGTATATATTGCGATCACGTCTATATTTTCATCTCTTAAAAGCTCGTTATAATCTGTTGTGTACCTGTTAAAACCAAATTCATTCATTCTTTCATGGCACAGTTCTTCATTTAAATCGCATATATTAACAAGCTCCCATCTGTTACTTTGCAAAGCGGCAGAAATGATACTCCTGCCTTCACCAAGCCCTACAACACCCAATCTGTACTTTTTATGCATATTATTCCCCTCACTTTCATGGTAACAACCAGCTAAAGCCAACTCTTTCTTGGTGTGACCTATTTATACCCTCATTAAAACAAAAATACCCGGAACTAATAATGATTTATAGTCCTCAGGTATTTTATCAAAGTGAAATTTCACAATCTGTCAGATATTTTGCTTTTTTATGATAATTTTATCTTCTTTAATATTTTTATCTGCCGCAGCACTTTTTATATTTCTTACCGCTGCCACAGGGGCAGGGATCATTCCTACCAATTTTTTCAACGGTAATACGGCTGTCTTCATGAAGCTTCAAACGGAGCTCTTTCCTTTTTTCATCGGAAAGCAGTTTATCCCATTGGGGCAGCGTATACAACCACTCTGCCTTTGCTTTCAGCATGTTATAGTACAGCTTTTCATAATCAATCTCCAGGGTAATTGTTGAATCCTCGTTCAGCTCTTCAAGGTTTAATTCCTCGGACAAGCTTGTATTAATCCCGTCAAGAAAGCCCATAAAAGTTACCGGATCCATTGAAAAACTGTCAGCCAGTTCTTTCACTGTACCTGTAAGGTTTCTTTGTTCCTTTTCAAGAATCTGTTCATAGGCGTTTTGTTCCGAGCTAAGATAGTTTGTAAAGAAATCGCCGTATGTACCCGTGCTTTGATGTTCTTCTATTTTTTTCGTCCATTCCTGGTATAAACCCATAACCCTTCTCCTTTCAAGTATTTTATACATCGAACTTTTTAAAGCTTTTATTCTGTTAATTGCCTACATCTTTTCTGGAGCATCTATGCGAATTAAATCCAATACATTTTTTATAACAATTTTTGTGCAGTGGATAAGAAACAGCCTTGCTTGCAATAAATCCTCGTCTTCACCTTTAACTCTGCAGGCATTATAAAAACTATGGAAACCCGAAGCCACATCCATTACATAATGGGTTAACCGGCTTGGTTCCAGCGTTTGTGCAGCCATTCTTATTTCTTCCGGATATTCTGCAAGCTTTTTAATCAATGCCAGTTCCTCGGGCTGTGTAAGCAAAGTCAGGTTTACTTTTTCAGAAGGAATTCTTTTAATATTTTCTTCTGCAAGCTTTCTTAAAATACTGCAAATCCGTGCATGGGCATACTGAACATAGAAAACAGGGTTGTTGTTTGACTGCTCGACAGCCAGATCCATATCGAAATCCAGGTGGCTGCCTGAAGTTTTCATGTTAAAGAAAAACCTTGCAGCATCTATCCCCACTTCATCCAGTAAATCATCCAATGATATGGTACGACCCGTTCTTTTTGACATTCTTGCAATCTCACCGTTTTTGTACAGGTGAACAAGCTGGAACAGTACAATATGCAGCCTGTCCTTTGAAATGCCTATGGCTTCCATTGCTGCCTTCATTCTTGCCACATGCCCATGATGATCAGCACCCCACAGATTTATAACCCTGTCAAAACCCCTTTTAATAAATTTGTTGCGGTGGTAGGCTATATCGGCGGCCATATAAGTTGGAAACCCATTCTGCCTTATCAGCACTTCATCTTTTTCAAGGCCTGCTTTTTCACCGTTAAGCCATAGTGCACCATCTTTCTCAATAATATAACCCCGCTCTTTCAAAAGGTTTATTGTCTCTTCAATTTCACTTTCATAGAGGGTGCTCTCCCTGAACCAAACATCATAATTAATTCTATACCTGGTCAGTCCGTCATGAATTCTTTTTAAGTTTCTTGGCAGTGCATATTCTATAAGCGCCTTTCTTCTTTCTTCAGGGCTTTTGTCCAAAAGATTGGAGCCATATTCTTTTATATAGTCCTTAACATGGTCGATTATATCCTCGCCATGGTATCCGTCTTCGGGGAACGGTATGCTGTCTTCTCCCTTTAACTGCTGCAGGTACCTGGCTTCAAGGGATATTCCGAACTTCTCCATTTGGTTTCCTGCGTCATTCACATAGTATTCCCTTGTTACGTCGAAACCCGCCTTTTCAAGTACACTTGCTATGCAATCTCCAAGAGCACCACCTCGGGCATTGCCCATGTGTAAAGGCCCGGTAGGATTGGCACTTACAAACTCCACCATTACTTTTTCGCCATTGCCGATATTTATCTCGCCATAACCTTCCTGTCTCTCATCTATCAGCCTCAAAGTCTTATAAAGCCACTCATTATTGAGATAAAAATTAATAAAACCCGGTCCGGCAACATCTACTTTATTAATAAATGTGCCCTCTGTGTTTATATGCTTTAAAATTGACTGGGCTATATGTCTTGGTGCCATTTTAACCGGCTTTGCCATTTGCATGGCCAGGTTTGTAGATAAATCACCAAAGGCTTCTTCCCTTGGCTTTTCAAGCATAATGTCCGGAATGTCGGCCTCGGGAAGTTCTCCATTAGAAACTGCCTGATTAATGGCATTTTTTATAACTGTTTTTATCTGCTCTGTAATTTGCTCATAAACGCTATACATATAAAACCATCCTTTGTCTATTACTGAACCTTTACATTAAGAGTGGTAAAACTGGTTAACTGATTATTCACCTCAATGATATATTCAACATTAATACTTCCACCCAAATCATTCATATCTACAGACACTTTTTGTGCTGTTACTCCAACTTCAAAAGTACCATATTCGGTATTATATTCAGATGTATGCTTGCGGCCTTTTTGAAAAACCATAAGGCTGCTTACATTTCCAAGACGGATCAGTGTAACCGAATCGGACTCTATTTTCAAAGTTGTAGTTGTCCCGTCCATACCCGTAATATTACTTTCATTATACGTAATGTAGTAATTGCCGTCTTCCTTATAATAAGTACCCTCGGTAATGAAATTGAAAACATCGGCATCCTTATCAACATGCTCCTGTCTGCTGTCAACTGTTATCATTACGTCTTTTTTCAAGTTTGCTCCCTCTTTCAATACAATTCAATGTTCTTTATCTTAAAATATATTATTTTATATCATATTTATCCTAGAATTTACAAGCTTTTTGTTCATAATTTTCCATGTCCACCCGTTCAATATTGGAAATTTCTTTTCCAAGTATCATTTTACCAAGTTTTCTGAACTTTTCCACACTGTCGCTTGTATAGTACCGGTATGTGGCATGTTCATCCGGACTTTCAAGTTTTTCTTTATGTAAAAGCTCCTTAAGGGTGACCGACAATTCCTCAGCCGAACTTACAAGTGTAACCTCATCGCCCATAACATCACTGATAGTATTTGCAAGAAGCGGATAATGAGTACAACCCAGTACAAGAGTATCTATCTGCGCCTGTTTTAATTCTTTAAGGTATTCTTCTGCTACCATTCTGGTAATCTCATTATCCCACCAGCCCTCTTCAACAAGGTTCACAAAAAGCGGACATGCTTGTGAAAAAATCTGTACATTTGGGTTCATATTTCTTATTGCTCTGGGATAAACACCACTTTGGGTTGTTGCAGGTGTTGCTATTATTCCTATTCTGCCTCGTTTTGATTTTTTCAATGCACTTCTTGCACCCGGTTCAATAACTTCAAGAACGGGCACATTAATAGCCGGCCTTACCTCAGGAAGTGCCAGGGCACTTACTGTGTTACACGCTACAACCACAAGCTTAACATCCATTGATAGCAAAAATGCTAAATCCTGTTTGGTATATTTAATTACTGTTTCTCTGGATTTGGTTCCATAGGGCGTTCTACCGTCATCGCCGAAATAGATAATACTTTCATTAGGAAGCTGCTTCATAATTTCCTTAACAACAGTTAACCCACCCAGGCCGGAATCAAAAACTCCTATTGGTCTGTTATCCATTATAATTTCCTCTCATATGATCTATAATTCTCTTTGTAACGCAAAAAAGAAAGATCAATCAGTCTTTCCAATAATTCCTTATAGGAAATACCGCTTGCATCCCATAATTTCGGATACATACTTATACTTGTAAAACCCGGCATGGTATTTATTTCGTTAATAAATACTTTCCGGGTCCTGTTTTCAACGAAAAAATCCACCCTTGCCAATATGGCACAGTCCAATGCTTTAAATGCGGTTATGGCATCAGCACGGATAGTTTCTTTGATTTCCTCATCTAAATCAGCAGGTATGCATATTTTTGAACCTGAATTTATATATTTGGCTTCGTAATCATAAAACTCGTTGCATGGAACAATCTCGCCTACCGTCGACGCAATTGGAGAATCATAACCTAGAACAGCACATTCCACTTCTCTGCCATCAATATATTCCTCGACTAGAATTTTCCGATCATAATTTGCCGCAATCTCCAGAGCCTCAGGAAGATTTCCTGGCTCCTTAACCTTTGTTACACCAACCGATGAACCTGAGTTTGAAGGTTTAACGAAACACGGGTATCCTATGCAGGATTGAACCTTTGCCTGAATTTCGGACATATTTTTATAAATTTCAGTTCTTTTTAATACAATATATTTACCCTGGTTCAAGCCTGCATGCTCAAAAAGAATTTTGCTTACAGCCTTATCCATTCCAACCGCAGAAGATAATACATTGCAACCCACATAAGGTATGCCTGCCAACTCTAATAAACCCTGAACAGATCCGTCTTCACCATTTGCTCCATGCAATACAGGAAAAACAATATCTATTGAACGGCCGCATATTTCCTTAAGAAAATTCTTTATGGTACGGGGTGTTTTTTCTGCGGGTATTTCTCTTTTCTGAAATTCCTGCCAGGCTTTTTCTTCCCATTCCCCACTGCCAATATATTCATATTCGCCGCTATAGGGAAGCCACTCTCCTTTTTTCGTAATTCCCACAGGCAATATATCGTATTTTTCATGGTTTAGATTTTCCAAAACCGACTGGGCAGAAGTTCTTGATATTTCGTGCTCAGATGATTGCCCACCAAAAAGAACAACAACCCTGGTTTTTTCTTTCATTATTATCACTCCGTGTTGTACAAGTTCAAAAGCCGAACACAAAACAAGCTCTTTCTTTTATTCTGCTATCGTTTAAAAGCTTCTTTGATTATACATGAAACTACCCGTCTATTACAAGACGGGTAAAATTAAAGAACCTGAGAAATTACTCTGTAACCGGTTAATCTTCTAGTATTTCTTCATCATATATATCATTGACACTGGCTTCTTCAGCATCTTCACCCTGTATCAATTCATCCTCGGGCAATACAGAATAGCTTTGTTTTCTGTCAATTAAAGCTTCATTCCTTGGAAATGCGTTATCAAAACGGAAATTACCTTTGAACTCTTTCTGTTCCTTTCCATTTATCAGAAATTTTACTGTTTCTATATCCTTAAGTTCGGTCAGTGTATTCACAATAGAGAAGATTGTCATCTCTTCTGCTTCTTTGCCACCGGGATGATTATCTACAAATTCTTTTGTCATATCAACAATTGCAGTGCGTCCTTCAATTTTAACAGGTGATCTGAGGGAGGCACCCTCGGGTATTGTTGATTTCAGTTCACTGTTTGAAGGACCTTTTATAAGTTCCTTAACCAGCACCGATGCCAGTTTTTCGGTTCCCTGCTTTGCTTCATCCATGCTGATATAGTGTATTTCGTTTATAAGACGAGTTCCGTCCTGATTAGAAAAGTAAAGTGTTACCGGCAGTTTTTCATTTAACTTTCGTGCATCCTCTTCGGTTAAAACAATACTGCTTACCGGACGTATCTCATCCTCTTCAAGCTGCTTTAACGCTTTATCAGTTGTTTTCATACAACCTGCGAACAATAGAATTGTAATCATTAAAACGGTTATAAGGATTGTTTTTTTCATGCTTAAAAAACCCCTCTCGGATTTGTCTAGAATATACCTATGCCTTTCACCGGACAAATATACGCTGTGTTCCAGACAAATTTTCAGAAAAAAACACCCTATAACAATAAAGAATCTGACTGCTCATCTCTATGCTGCACTACGCTAAAAGCTTCGGTCATTGCACGGTAGCTATCGAGTTATCCTTATACTGAAGGGCGGGGTTCCCGGCAGGTGCTTTGTTGTTCAAGGAGACAGAACACCCGAAGCAGGACCCGCGTGTGAATCTGGGAAACAAAAGATCTACCCTTGCTTTCTAAGACTGCGCACGTATTCGATCATGTTTTTCCCTGCAATGGCGCCCTGGCCTACAGCAACAGCTATCTGTTTAAAAACTCCTGTACAATCCCCTGCAGCATAAAGCCCGGGAATATTTGTTTCCTGATTGCTGTTTGCAACAATTGCCTGTTCTTTTGTTAATATCCCCATTTTTAGTGCGAAATTTATGCTTGATGCGGTACCATAAGCGATAAAGATCCCATCAACAGGAATTTCGGAACCATCTTCAAAAACTATTTTTTCAATGAATTCCTCACCTTCAAAGGCTGAAATCAGCTTCTTATTTATTTCAAACTTACCAACCAGAGATTCTTCTGTAAAATCAGTTTTCTCCCCATTTGTAAAAATAGTAATATCATCGGTAAAACTGAGCAGTTCCTTTGCCTCGTGCAGTGCAAAGTCTTTAAATCCAAGCACTCCAACTTTTTTTCCACGGTAGAAAAAACCGTCACAGGTAGTGCAATAACTGATACCCTTGCCTTCAAATCTTTTCAGGTTCTGAATTTTTATGTTAACTGGCTTCTGACCCGTTGCAATTAGCACAGAGTGCGCTGTATAAGTGTTATTTACTGTTTTTACATGGAAAACATCTTCCTTTTCAATCCCTATAACCTCTTCTTTAAGGATCACTCCTCCAAGCCGTTTCAGTTGAGCCTCCCCTTCATTGATAAGCTTTTCACCTGAAACAGGCTCTGAAAACCCATAATAATTTTCAACTTTTAAAGCCTTTTTCAAAACGCTGTCTCCTAACCCAAGGATCAGTGTTTTCATATTCGCGCGTATTGTATACAAGGCGGCTGAAATCCCTGCCGGACCGTCACCTATAATAATTGCATCATATATCATATTGCACTCACTCCTTCTTCTGGTATTTTACAGTTTATCAGTCACAAGAACAAGTCTTTTAGCATAAACTGACACTGTAACATTTATCAGAGGTGATTTAATGAGCGATCTTTCTAATTATCTACATGGTCAAATAACAAGGAAGAAGATAGAAAAAGGAATAGAGATGCTTCGTAATGAAAGTCCTGCCGAGTTGAGAAGAAAGCTTCAGAATGTAAATATAGATGAAACTATGAAAAAGCTTGACGAATACGATAAAAGGCGCTTAAGAGAACTTGGGATTAACATTAGTGACTATAGAAACAGAATTACAGAAGCAGATATTCAAAAAATCTATCAGGTTCTGGGCCGCGACGGTGAAAAGGTTATTCGGAAAATACGTGAAATTCTCGGCTGAACAGGCCCCATACCATGATGAATTAGTTCGGTTAAAGGAGGTTGAGCACTCATGGCCCAGGGAATGGATGATAAAATTCGACAAATTTCTGATATGCTTAACAGCCCGGAAGCCCAGGATGGCATTCGCCGGCTGTTCAGTTCACTGAACAAATCCCCGGATTTTGATGACGAATCATATGCCGAGGGATATGATGAACAGGAACAGGGGCTTACAGGAAATACCGGGCAACTGTCATTGAGAGAATCTGACTGGATTAGGAATATACAGGGCTTGCTAAACCAGGTTAACAGTATAGAGGATTCAAGAATTAACCTGCTGTATTCAATACAACCATTTTTAAACCCGAGCAGAAGAGAACGCTGTGCCACCTGCTTAAATATCCTGAAAATAGCAAGCATTATAAGGACTGTTACGAACAATAGCGGGAGGTTATTGTAATGTCTGAAAGCAATGAGCTATTAAACATTCCTTTACCAACCGAAAAGGATAACATTATGTACCCGAGTACATCTTCACATTCCCATGATTACCATAGCGGATTTCCTGATATAAAAAGTTTACTAAAAAGAATACAGCTCGATGATGTTCTATTGCTTGGCCTGATTATTTTAATTGCATCGGATGATGATTGCGACAATTTTCTTCTGGTTCTTTTAATTTTTATCTTCATTGCAGGCCTTGACAAACAACTTTTTCCCTTTTTTTAGTATTTTAATTGCAGTCAATTATCTGTTCATTTTTTATTACCTGTCCGGTTGCCGCTTCTTATTTTAATTCAATTTAAAAGAAGCGGATTTGCTTTTTTATTTGTTTTAATTTCCATTCATTGCATATACAGTTTCAGAATACTTTTTCTTTCTAGTGCACACAATTTTATTAGCTGATGCATATAAACAATGCCTGGTTATTGTACAGAAGATTAACTAATAACCTGAAATGGGGGAGAATATGCAAAAGGTAAAAATATTCAGGATTCTTATTGCTATTATTATTGCAATATTCCTCTTATATCCGGTCCTGACTGATGGAGCAAGGGATTTTTTCGGCTATAGCCATGCAGTCCTTTCATATTACGGTTCAAGGGGAACCGAGGTCACCAACATACAGAAAAAGCTAAAGCAATGGGGTTACTATGAAGGTAACGTAGATGGTATTTTTGGATATCAGACTTATAAGGCAGTAAGATATTTTCAGTATAAAAACGGACTAAAGGTTGATGGAGTGGTAGGGCCCGAAACTCTGTCTGCGTTAGGACTGCCAACAGGAGTTAAGCAAACCACAACCAACAGAGATGTAGATCTTCTCGCTCATCTTATTCACGGTGAAGCAAGAGGAGAACCCTATATAGGCCAGGTTGCAGTTGCGGCTGTAGTATTAAACCGTGTAAAAGACAGCAGATTCCCAAATACCATAGCAGGAGTAATCTACCAGCCAGGAGCCTTCGATGCAGTTTCAGACGGACAAATCAACCTTGAGCCTACTTCCCAGTCTTACAAAGCTGCCCGTGATGCCTTGAATGGCTGGGATCCCACCTATGGCTGTATCTATTATTACAACCCTAATACTGCAACCAGCAAATGGATATGGACCAGACCAATAATGCTGTCAATAGGAAAACACAATTTTGCTAAATAGCCATAAAGACATTACAGGGATGCACACTTTAACAGCATCCCTGTATTAATATTTTGAATTTTTCTACACTAATCATCTGTGTTTATATAACTTTCAGAACTTTCTGTAATACCGGTGTCATCAAGATTTACCGGTTCAGTTCCATACCCTGTATCATCAAGGCTTTTTTGGTCAGAATTATTTGTTTTCTGAGACGATAAAAAATAATTGTCAATTCCTTTTTTAATGGCTTTTGCTATCTTTTTCTGATAGCTCTCTGTCCTTAATTTCTCCTCTTCCTGCTCGTTGGATAGGAAGCCGCATTCCACAACTACCGTGGGAGTTTTAAGATTTCTAAGTATTAAAATAGGAGTACTTTTTACCAGGGCTTCCCGCTTGTTGGTCGGATCTACGTCCTCCCTTAAAACCTTTTGAACATTTACCGCAAGATTTTTGCTATCCTCTGAATTGGGCGGATAAAAAACCTGAGCACCGTAATATTTACTCTGGCTAAAATCGTTTAAATGAATACTAACAACTATATCGGCGCCACTGTTATCCATGATTTCTTTTCTTCGCGTTAAGTCCTGCCTTCTTTTATCGGTAATGTCGGTAGTGCCTTCTTTATACACCAGCTTGTCTTCTTCCCGCGTCATTATCACCTGGTACCCTGCCGCTTTCAGCTCTTCGGCAAGAAACTTTGCAATTGACAGGTTAATATCCTTTTCCTTTGCTCCGGAATAAGAACTTACTTTACCTGGATCTTCACCACCATGCCCTGCATCAACTACCACCGTCCCCAGACTTGAAATTGAAGATGCCGGAGTTGCAGCTGCGTCCCCTCCAAGATTCAAACAATATAGTGCAATGGACAACAGGAAAATAAGTATAATGAGTGTTAAATTACTTTTTTTAACAAGTACGATCATATTACACCCCGTCCTTTATTTCTTCTGTAATAACATATTCAAGGAGGGGTTGACCATATACTATGTTACAGATATTATTTTGTCAGCTGGACTTCTTCGCCTTTTTATTGTTCTGATTCCTTTTCAGCTTATCGAATATTTTCAGCTTTTTCATAATGTAAAAGTCATAAAACCCAGCCAGATAGCCAAGACCGGCAATAACGGGAATGACCAGCAGTACCACATGATATGCCCATACATCGTGAGAAATTAATCTCGCCAGCCAATACAACGGAGCTGTGAATGCCTGAAGAATACGTCTTTTCATGGTTAGCAATTCTTCGGGAACATTAACCAGATAATAAACAAGCTGGATTAGCAAAATGGGTAGGGTACCTATAGCACCATATATAAATCCTTTATAGGGTGGAGGATCTATGTTGTACTGTGGGCGTTTTTCCCTGAAAGCGGTATCGCTCATGCCTGTATACATCATTGAAAACATAAGAAGGAAAATAATAACCGAAAATATTGTAATCCCTGTCTCCAGATTTTCTTTAAAAATAGAAAACACTATTGAGGAAAAAACTCCGAAAATTATCAGAATAACAATATAATCTCCGGTGATTCTAAGACCTCTCTTTATTTGTGACCAGACTTTATTGTCCAATTAACACCCTCTCCTGTCTTTCATATAATTGCTTCCATCCAGATTTTTTACGTATTTTTTAACCTCTGCGGCAACCTCGGCTATTTCAAGTGCGCTTTCATAATTTCTCTTTTCATTTGTTGTAACCGCAAGAGAAATAGTCATTATAGGAAAATTCCTTAACTGCCCCAGACGGTTTTTCGTGGATATATAACCTTTTTTCCTGTCCTCTTCATTATATAAGAAGAGTATTTTTTTATCAAAGTCTTCAATAATCATTTTGCAAATATTTTCATACTTGTCCCATGAGGTTATTATAACAAAATCATCCCCACCGATATGTCCAATAAAATCATCCCGGTTACCCTCAAACTGTACTGCATCACGAATAATATCGGCAGTAAGCTTAATAACAGAATCTCCTCTTACAAACCCATATACATCATTAAAGGCCTTAAAATTATCCAGATCACAATAAATTACTGCTATTTTTTTCTTATTAGCAAGCCGGTAATTCAACTCGGACTGTATTTCAACATTTCCGCATAAACCTGTCAATGGGTTTGCAGAGCGGTTTCTTTCAATTCTTACAAGTGTGTTCCTGACCCTGCTTACCAGTTCACGGCTGTTGAAAGGCTTTATAATATAGTCATCAGCCCCTAACTCAAGGCCAATAAGTTTATCGTCCTCACTTACCTGGGATGTTAGTATAATAATCGGGGTCAGATTGTTACTTTCATCGGCGCGAAGAATGCGGCATACATCGAACCCGCTCATACCAGGCATTACTATATCGAGAATTATGAGAGCGGGCTTAATTGACGAAATCTTATCAAGACCCTCTTCGCCAGAATACGCAGAGTATACCTCATATCCTTCTTTTGTAAGGATATCGCGAATCATACTTTGCATAAACTCTGAATCTTCAATAACCAATATTTTTTTGCTGAACATTTCCTACCATATGCCCTTCTTAACAACTTTATAATCATGTCAGGTATGCAAAATGCAGTGGAAAAATATTGAATTAAATTATGCATTAATATGATCAACTGATATAATGAAAGCCTGCTATACAATTATAATTCTATTTTTAAAAAAAGTAAACGATACATGCAAAGAATGAGACTTTTTTACTATTTATAAAATTTTATGTATGTAAAAAATAAGCCCTTATGGCTTAAAAATTGAATTGAAATGTATTTATAATATAAAAATTATCCGCGAGGCACTATTAATGTT
>JAAYNA010000062.1 GCA_012521105.1 Clostridiaceae bacterium | reverse complement strand
GGAAAAAGCCTTTCAACATTTTCCTTCATTGAAGTTATGAAGCGTTCTTTATTCTCAATATCCTGAATGCGGGAAACGGCTTTTTGAACACTTTTCCTAATACTGTCGGCATCACATGGCTTTAAAAGGTATTGCATCACTTCATTCTGAATTGCCTTTTGAGCATAAGCAAAATCATTATACCCCGAAAGAATTATAAATTGAATTCCCGGCATGTTGTTTTTAACTTTTTCAACCAGTTCAATTCCTGTAAGTACGGGCATAATTATATCGGTAAGAACAATATTCGGGTGTTCCTTCAATATAATGTTATATGCTTCCTTACCATTTGCAGCAAGCAAAACCCTGCCAATACCAATATCGGACCAGCATACCGATTTGGAAATTCCCTCACGTACAGCACGCTCATCATCAGCGATTAAAAGAGTATACATAAGAACCTCCTGTTATCAGGCAGATACTTTTTCAGTGGTTGGAATCCGGATTATAACCGTAGTTCCTTTTCCACGGTCACTTTCGACAGTAATCCCATATTCATCTCCATAAAAAAGCTTAAGCCGTTCGTCTATGTTTTTCAGACCTATGCCTGTTTTTGTGTGTTTGCTCCGGCCACTTAAAAGTTTCCCAACAAACTCCCTGTCCATTCCGGGGCCATTATCACTAACACTTATTTCCACCCAGCCATTTCTTTTTTGGCATATTACCCTGATATGGCAAATTCCTTCGTATTTTTCAAGACAATAATTGATGGAATTTTCCACAATAGGTTGCAGTGTGATCTTTGGAATCAGTAAACCTAAATACTCCTTGTCAATTTCCATCCTGAAATCCAGTCTTTCCTCAAAGCGTATCTTCTGAATGGTAATATAGTTTTGTAGTATTCCTACTTCCTCGCTTAAGGTTACTATGTCCTCAAGTTCAAGGGCTGCCCTGAACATACTGCTCAGCGACCTTACCATGTTTGAAATGTTATCCAGGCCATAACCCTGTGCCATCCAATGGATGGTATCCAGCGTATTGTATAAAAAATGGGGATTAATCTGCTGCTGCAGCACTTTATATTTAAATTCCCTGATTTTAATTTCCTTTTTCAGAACATCATTAACAAGATAATCAATGCGCTTCGCCATAATATTGAAATTATGCTGAAGCTGAGCCACTTCTTCTATTATTATTTTTCTGTCAAGCCCGGTGAGAGCCACGTTATAATCGCCTTTTTCCACATGCTTCATCCCACGGGATAACTGAACCAGCGTACCGGTGATAAAACCCGAAAATTTGAATCCAATGCCCGTGGATATAGCAATCGAAAGAATAAATATAATAATGACAAATTGTTTCAAATTGTCTATATCGGCAAGCAGCTCATCGCAGCGTATCATGCTGATAAATCGCCAATCAACATAATCGGTCTTTCTTTCGGTTACAAAGTAGTTAACTCCATCAATAGCTGTAATTTTGTAAGGGCAGTAACTGTCGGAAGATATAAGTTTTGTATTAACAGGATGCTGCCCGGCAGAGTAGATTAGCCCTTCACCGGCAATAATCAGTATATCAGAGTGAAATTCCGATGAAACTACAGAAGAGTAGGACATAAAATGGTCCACATTAATATTGATAAGCAAAATTCCCAGCGGCTTAAACCCGGGTTTTGTAATATCCCGTATCAGCCTTACAAAAGAAACACTTCCGTCACCCGAAAGATTTACCTCCCAGGTACCCGTTCCATATGTCTCGTAAGCAATTTCCTTAATGGTTTCTATATCTCTCTCAAGGTGGGATTTTGGTTTATATCCCGCACGAATTATCTGATCGTTGTTGTCTATGAATTCAATAGAATCTATGCCCTCAACAAGAAAAAGCTTGTATAATAATTTGCTTCTGGCCTGCTGCTGTGCTAAGTACCCTTCATAGGTATCCCCATATTCATTTATGGCATTAAAATGCCTCTGAATGGTAAGGTCGGAAAGAATACTGAACGACAGGTTTTCCACTTCCCTTAAGCGGTCTTCCACCCTGATAAAATACAGGTTCAGTACTTCTGCCGACTCATTATACAATAGCTCGGTATGCTTTTTGTAAAACAGATTTATTGAAATGAAGGAAACAATACAGATAAAAATGGCTTCAATAACAAGTATGGCCGAAAAACCACTTCCCATTTTTATCCGTAAGTTTCTTGCCTTCACTTTTATCCAAAGCCCCCCCTACAGTGAAACGCCTGATTTCTGTATCCTTATAATATCACGATTTACGGTAACCCAGCAACCACCAGCGTTTTCCATTAATCCTTACACATTTATCCTTTAATTCCTGTGGTGCTTACACCTTCTATCAAATATCTGTTAAAGAACAGGAAAATAAAGAACACAGGCAACAACGACAAGGTGGACATAGCAAACATTGCCCCATAATCTGTTGTGGCTGTTGCATCGGCAAAAGCTTTAATAGCAAGCGAAACGGTATATTTCTGTGGTCTGCTCAGATACAAGAGAGGTCCCATGAAATCATCCCATTTCCAGTAAAAATTAATTATGACTGTTGTGACTATTGCAGGCCCAATTAAGGGCAGAACAATCCTTGTAAAAATACTGTATCTTGTACATCCGTCAATAATTGCCGCTTCATCCAGCTCTTTTGGCAGTCCCTGTATAAACTGCATTATCATAAAGATAAAAAACGCACTTCCGAAAAAGGAGGGTACAATTAATGGTTTATAGGTATTTATCCACTGCAGCTTCTGAAAAACAATATACTGGGGTATAAGAAGTATCTGCCCGGGAAGCATCAGTGTTACCATCATGCAGGCAAAGGCAATATTTCTTCCCTTGAAGCGAATTCTGGAAAACCCATATGCAACCATGGCAGAGGAAATGGTAACTCCCAGTGTTGCTATGGTTGTTACAAAAATAGAATTCTTAAAAAATGTAGCAAATGTAATGCCCCCAAAACCCTTCCAGCCCGAGATGTAGTTATCCCATTTCAGCTCAGTTGGCAAAAGCCTGTGCGATTCATTAAGAATCTGTGTACTGGTTTTGAAGGAGCCGAAAATCATCCATAAAACAGGGTACACCATTAAAAATGCGAAAGCTGCTACAAATATATGATAAAAAAGGTTACCCAATGTTCTCTTAAGCTTTACATTCATTTTCTATTTCTCCTTTGACTCATAATACACCCAATATTGTGATGACTTGAACACCAAAGCTGTTACTGCAGCAATTATGATAAGCAGTACCCATGCCATTGCACTGGCATAACCCATGTCAAAGTATGCAAAAGCGCGCCTGTATAAATAAAGTGCGTAGAATAGCGTGCTGTCCAGTGGCCCACCCAGTGTTATCAGGAACGCCTGAGTAAATGTCATAAAGGCGTTAATCATCTGCATCACAAGGTTGAAAAAGATAACCGGTGACAATGATGGGAGAGTGATATATATAAAGGAATGAAAACGGCTTGCACCGTCAATCCTGGCTGCCTCATAATACATTTCGGGAATCTGCTTCAATCCGGCAGCAAATATAATCATCGACGATCCAAATTGCCATACTGTCATCGCAATCAGGGTCCAGATGGCATATCGCGGATCCCCCAGCCATTGAACACCCTTAAGTCCAATAACCTCTAAAAAGGAGTTAATTGGTCCGTTAATACTGAAAATATCCTTCCAGATCAAAGCAACTGCAACACTACCTCCAATTAATGACGGCAGGTAGAAAACCGAACGATAAAAATCTGCAGCTCTGCTTCTGCGATGAAGTAAAAACGCAATCATAAGAGCAAATCCTACCTTCAGAGGAACAGCAAAAATAACATAGTATATGGTAACCGTTATGGATTTATAAAACAGCGGATCGTCTGTAAACATCCTTACGTAATTTTGCATCCCCACCCATTTAGGATTCGTGGTCAGGTTATAAGATGTAAAGGATAAAAATAATGAAGTAAAAATAGGCATAATGGTAAACAATAAAAAACCTAATAACCAGGGCATGATAAAAAAGTATCCCGCTATATTCTGATTGTCTACCAACTGTGACCATTTTCCTGATATGAAGCCTTTATTCTTGCCTTTAGCTTCCGGGGCTTTTTTCATAATTAAACCACCTTCGGATTTATTTTTGTCAGTACAGGAAGTATTCAATAGTACTAATTTGTTGAGGATTTTGCTTCAGGCAAATGTTAATTTGCCTGAAGCGATACAATAGTTTCCCTGATAAGAAAGGGTTAATATTGCCTGCTTAGTTTGATCTTTGAAGCGCTTCTTCAACTTCTTTCCTCATTATTTGCGCTCCTTCAATCGGGGAGATTTGATCAAAAATTACCTGCTCGTTCACTCTTGTTATAATATCCTGAACCTCGATTTGAGCTGCAGGCTCTACCGGCGGAGGATTGCTGGCAAGCTGGCCTGCCAGATCAACAAACTCATACATCTGTCTGGTTGCATCATCGGCTTTCTCTGCGAGAGCAGAACGAACTTTGCTCATGATGGGCACACCACGTTCACCGTCAAGAATCAGGTTTGCGTCAATATCATTTACAAAGAAACTGACGAATTTTGCAGCCTCTTCCTTATACTTGGATTTATTGTAAATACTCATAGCCTGTGAAGAACGGATACATAATCCTGAAGGTCCGTCCTTGGTCCTTTTCGGAGGAACGCTAATGGCTAATGGACGGTTTGCTGCATTCATAACAGCAACCAGCTGATTACTGTGAACCCATGTCATGGCTGCTTTTCCGGTTACAATTAAGTCGCCTTCAATGTCTTTTATTTCTGCCAGTTCACCGGGTGTCGGATATGCGCCTGCTTTTGTCAGATCATATTTCATCTGAAGGTAATTGGCGAAGAATTGGTCGTCTTTGTAACCCAAACCTGTGAGTTCTTTGTTATAGAAGGTTTCATTTGTACCATACTGCGGTATGGATATAATACAACCGATAAAGAAGTCATTCAGCATACTGCTTCCATACAGGCCTGTTTTCTCCTTAATCGCATAGCATGCCTGTTCGAACTCTTCCCATGTCCAGTCCGTGGTAGGGTAGTCCACACCAGCCTGATCAAAAATAGCCGGATCATAAAGCAGGGCCAGGGAATTTGTTCCCAGAGAGATTCCCAGCAGTTCTCCATCTATTCTGGTCGTTGACAGGAAGTTCTCATTTGTATCTGATACATCAATTAATCCGTTTTTTGTATATTCATCCAATGGTTCAATTGCAGAATAATATGTAAGGAAGTTGTTCCCGATCTGGAATATATCTGCAACATCATTAGCAGCAACAAGAGTGTTCAGCTTCTGCCAGTAATCGTTACTGCCCATAAACTCGGGATGGAAAGTAATATGAGGGTTTTTTTCTGTATAAAGATCAAGTACGGCCATGGTTCTGTCATGCCTGGTCTGTGACCCCCACCACATAATTCTCAAATCAATTTTTTCAGGCTCAGTTGTTTTTCCTTCCGATGCAGCCTTAGTCGGCTCTGCGGGTGTTTGCGAAGAATTGCCCGGTGCAG
>JAAYNA010000061.1 GCA_012521105.1 Clostridiaceae bacterium | reverse complement strand
TCTTACGGGCAAAACCCCGGACATAGGGGAAGAAAATATCAAGAAGTTAATGACTATGTTTCCTGAAGTTGTTACAGAGGGAAAGGTAGATTTTGAAAAGCTGAAACAGGTTTTAGGTGAATATGTGGAAGATAGCAATGAACGCTACAACTTTACCTGGAATGGAAAAGGGCGAGCCTTACGTTTATCCCAAACACCTTCACTGGGAACGTTAAGACCATGTAAAGAGGAAAGTAAAAACTGGGATACAACTCAAAATCTTTACATAGAAGGCGATAACCTGGAAGTACTAAAGCTTTTACAAAAAAGCTATTATGGCAAAGTTAAAATGATATATATAGACCCACCATATAATACAGGAAAAGATTTCATTTATAAGGATGATTTTCATGACAGTCTTGAAAATTATAAGAGAATTACAGGGCAAGTAGATGGTAACGGTAAGGCAATAAGTACAAATACAGAAACCAGCGGTCGCTACCATACAGACTGGCTTAATATGATGTATCCAAGATTAAGGCTCGCAAGGAATTTACTTAAAGATGATGGCGTTATTTTCATTAGTATTGATGATAATGAACAAGCTAATTTGAAAAAAATATGTGATGAAGTTTTTGGTGAGGAAAATTTTGTAACAACGATTCATGTTCAAATGTCAACAGTACAAGGGCAAAAAGTTAAAGCTGCAAAAGAAGGGAATATTGTTAAAAATGCTGAATATATTCTAGTTTATAGCCGAAATGGAGCTAAAAATATTGGGAAGAGGCCGCTAAAAGAACCAGTAAAATATGATAATCATTATAACAGGTTTTTGATAAAATTGACAGAGGATTCCTTTATCGAAAAGAAATTAGTTGACGTAGTATATGAAAACAAAGATATTATGCAAGAACTTGAATTGTTGAACATTGTTAACAATGGTTCTAAGTTATCTTCAAACAAAATTCAAGATGCATATGAGGTATCTCCAAAGTTTAAGAATTGGGTTATTGAAAATGCTAATAGTATTTGTCGAGTTCATGATTCAATAAATGTTCAAAATAACGTAATTGATAGAATGAAAAAGGGTGTTATAGTAAAATACAATACTGATTCTCGTTCATATTTGATAGGGTTAAATAATAATTCTGATGTTTATCAAAGAATATTATTAAGCGAAAAAATTGATACTGCTGATGATTTTTATAACACTTTAGGACCAACTACTATTAGAGGAGATTGGTGGGCTGGTTTTTATTTGGATATGGGAAATGTTAATAAAGAAGGAGAAATAAGTTTTAATAATGGAAAGAAACCTGTACGTTTAATTAAGCAACTTATTGGTTTTGTTACCGATAAAGATGACATAATCATTGATTTTTTCTCCGGCTCCGCAACCACCGCCCATGCTGTAATGCAACTTAACGCCGAAGACGGTGGCAGCCGTAAATTTATTATGGTTCAGCTTCCTGAGCCAACTGATGAAAAATCTGAAGTCTACAAAGCAGGTTATAAAAATATATGTGAGATAGGTAAAGAACGTATCCGCCGTGCAGGTGAAAAAATCAAAGAAGAATATAAAGATAAAGAAAATATAGAAAACCTTGATATTGGCTTTAAGGTGTTTAAGCTTGATACCTCTAATATCAGAAAGTGGCAGCCGGAT
>JAAYNA010000012.1 GCA_012521105.1 Clostridiaceae bacterium | reverse complement strand
TCCAGGAAGCGGCAAATGTTTCAGTAAGGTTTAATGCAGCACAGGCTACACCGGCTGCCATGAGCCAGGTTCAGGTAAGAAGCGACTTCAGAGACACCGCACTGTTTAAAACAATAACTTTAAGTGAGGACGGAACGGGTACAGTATCATTCAAATTACCCGATAACGTGACATCATGGCATGTAACCCTTGCCGGTATCTCAACCGATCTTTACGGTGGAACCGGAGAAGCTGCACTTAAAGTGACTCTTCCGTTCTTTATCAGTAATAGTATGAACAATACTTACCTGAAAGGCGACTTCCCTTACATTGGTGTGTCCGGCTACGGCAATGACCTGAAGGAAGGTGAAACAATCAGTTATCAGCTTACCTGCGAGCAAATGCCTGATTTTATAGCTACAGCTGAAGGTAAAGCTTTTGAACGCACCAATATTCCATTGTGGAATTTGAACCCGGGTGTATATGATATAGAAATAAAAGCAATAAGTGAAAGCGGGTTGTCTGACGGTATAAGGAGGACAATTTACGTTACCGAATCTTACCATGAAATAGAGAAAGCAGTAACCGATATTTTAAAGGCTAATATGGACCTGACCGGTGGTGAAAAAGGTCTTACCACATTAATCTTTACCGATGCGGGGCGTGGAAAATTTATCCCGGCACTATACAGTCTTGTCTACAGTGGTGGAAGCAGGCTGGATCAGAAATATATAGCCTTAAATGCGAAATTACTGTTGGATGAATTAATCCCCGACAGAAAAACTGCAAACGAAATTGAAGTTGAGCTTAGTCAATATCAGAAAGATGACGGTGGCTATGGAATACTTCCCTATTCCGAAAGTGATGTTGAATTGTCGGCACTGTTGTCTGCACTACTGAAAAATGAAGCAGGTTCCCAAAGGCTTAAGCAATACTTCTATTCCCTTATCCTTGCAGAACCGGGAAGGATTAATGCACCGGCATTATATGGTCTTGCTGTTCTGGGCGAGCCTGTATTACTTGATTTGAAAGAAGCAGCAGGTGTTAAAAATTTATCCCTTAAAGATAAAATTTATCTTGCTCTTGCCTTTGAAGAAGTTGGTGAGACAGCAAGAGCCCGAAGCATTTATGACAGCGAAATAGCACCCGTTTTAGAAAACAAAAATCCATATGTCCGTGTAAAAACTACGGATGATACCGATGCAATACTTAAGGAAACAGCCCTTGCAGCAGTCCTGGCCTCCAAACTTGATACACCCCATAAGGAGGGTTTGTACGAATATATTGTTAATAACTATTCCAAAAAGATATTAATAAACGCTGAAAAACTGCTGGTTATTATGGAAGAGTTAAATAAGCTCACATCAGCCGATGTTTCCTTCACTTATGTGTATGATGGAAATACCTACAGTAAAAAGATTGTTGATGGCCGGCCCATTACAGTTACCGTTCCTTCCGAAAAGCTGAGCGACTTAAAAATAACAGAGGTTTCAGGTGATGTATCTGTTACATCTGTGTTTAAGGCACCGCCGGTAACCCGGGTTGAGCCCGATGTAAACTTAAAAATCAGACGCACCTATTACGATTATAAAACAGGAGCCGAAACCACCGAGTTCAAACAAAACGAAATTATTAAAGTTGTAATTGAATGGGACATTGCACCTACTGCAATGGACAGTCACTACGAAATTACAGATTATGCCCCCTCAGGGTTAAAGCCAATTGAAAATCCATACCAGGCAGGCATAAATCCTGACAGAAATCTTTGGTGGTTCAGAAATATTGACGGACAGAAGGTAACCTTTAATGTTTTCCGCAATACTGAAAAGAAGGAACCACTAATATACTACGCCCGTGTGGTAAATCCGGGTTCCTTTACTGCAGACAGCACTATTATCCAGGGCACTGTTGTAAAAGACAGTATTAGATATGGAGAGACTGCTAAAATTGAAATAACCGAATAAACTTATAATCTACACAGAAACGCACCAAAAGGTGCGTTTCTGTGTATTATTCCTTGATACTGGTAAACATAACAGATTCAATAATCCATCTTTGAAATATTCCGTAAATTATCAATACAGGAACCAAAAGCATAACTGAACCTGCCATTATTCTTGGGACATGAGTATTAATTGCATATTGCTCGTTAAATTTTGCCACCATCACTGTAACCGGCTGCCATTTCTCATTCTTAATAAAAATTGTAGGAGCAAGGTAATCGTTCCACGAACCTATAAACCATAATACACCATGGGCTGTCAGAGCAGGGGTAACCAGGGGCAGGATGATACGGTGATATATATCGAAATAGTTGCAGCCATCAATTTTTGCAGCTTCAATAACCGAGTCGGGGATGTAATTAAGATATTGCCTCAGGAAAAAAATCATCAGTACATTCCCTGTAAGTTTCGGTAAAATCAATGGCCAGGGGCTCTGAAGCATTTGCAGCTGACTAAACATAACAAATTGTGGGATCATTATGGATGGAAAAGGAATCATGATTCCAGCCAGCAATATAAGGAATACAACATTTTTACCCTTAAAGTTTATTTTTGCAAATGCAAAAGCTGCTCCGGCCGATACCAAAGAACCGATAAAAACCGGCGGTACCGAGTACAGGATGGTGTTTAGAAACCCTCGTACCAAAGGTATCTCATCCCATATCTGAATATAGCTTGAAAAATCCCATGTTCTGGGCAGAAGTCCGGCAAGATATATATGCATTTTGGGTTTAAAGGAAGTAAATATCATCCAGATGAAAGGATAAAGCATTACTATCGAGCCAAGTGCGAGAAAAACAAACACGAGAGTATCAGTTATTTGTTTTTGTCTCTTCATAACGCTCCCTCCTTCCATTAATATAAAATTGAAAGGCAGTTATAATAAACACAATGATGCCGAGTATATTTGCAACTGCTGAACCATATCCGGCTTTTGAATATCTAAAGGTGTTGTCATACAGATGTATAACCGTAGTAAAAGTGCTGTTTGCAGGGCCATTTCCGGTAAAAATGAGCCTTGGTTCTACATACATCTGTGCACCACCGATAATACCGGTAACAATTAAGTAAAATGTAACCGGCATTAAAAGAGGGATTGTAATTTTTCTGAAAGTATAAAACCAGCTGGCACCATCAATCTTTGCTGCTTCATAATAAGTTCTTGAAATCCCCTGCATACCGGCAATATACAATATAATTGAGCTTCCAAGCCCCTTCCATACGGCCATTATTATAATAACCCATTTTGTGTAACCAGGATGGCTCATCCAGTTTGGAGGGTTCTTGATTCCGAGTGCCATAAGATAATTATTAACTACTCCGCCATCGGACATAAACATACGCTGAAAAATAAAGCTTACAGCAACGGTACTTGTAATAACGGGGGTGTAATATATAACTCTAAAAACATTTTCATACCTTGTTCCCCGGTTCATTAAAGCAGCATATATAATGGATAAAACCAAGCCTATCGGAATACCTATCATATAAAAAAAGGTGTTCCCAAGACTCTTCCAGAATAATGGTGTATTGAACATTGTTATGTAGTTGTTAAGGCCAACCCACTTTGCAGACGTAATTTTCTGGCCAAGAGGCCAGGCTGTAAAACTGGCATATATTGACATGCATAGTGGTATTACCACAAAAACTACTAAACCAATAATGGGGATAAGCACGAAAGCATATCCCCAGATATTGTCCAATACACGAAAGTATGTTTTTTTATATGTTTTAGTTTTCAAAACAACAACGCCTCCCGTATATCAGATATCCAAATCAGTTAATCAATGATTACTTGTTTGGATTTATAGCAGCTTCGTCCTGTATAGCCTGTTCAAGTAACTCCTGTGCTTTAGGCTGCACACTCCTGCAATATTCACTGACACTCATGGGCTTAACACCCTTGTCGATTCCTTCGTAGTAACTCCATACACTGTCAACACCCGAAATAAATCCTTCGGTATGCCAAATTGCATTGAATGTAAGTGATGTGGGAACACGGTGCCCATTTTGACCCTGAAGCATTCTCACAAAGACTACACGTGATTCAGGGAAATAAGAATCATCGCTCAGGTATTCACCCTCGGCCATCGAAACAATATTAGGTACCTGTCCTCCCTGTTTTGCCAGGAAACGCTGTACCTCTTCGTCTGCCGAAAGAACATAGGCTAGTTCTGCAGCAAGCTTTTGATTTTTAGACTGCTTTGATACGCAATATCCAATCGAATCAACACGTCCGGCCCATTTATCCTGTCGTTCTTCAATAGACAGGTTAGAGTATCTGTCACTTATAGGCCATGGAGCAAGGTCAAAATCAAACCATGATTTACCCGGATTAATAGATTCATCATCCTCAATAGCCTGGAATGCACCAACATCCCATGTTCCGCATGGGAAATATGCGCAGCGTCCGGCCAGGAACTTCAGGTAACCGGTAACTTCATCGGTAGAAAGACCCGAACCACCCATTTCAATTATTTTGGCGAAGCCTTCATAACCTTCAATAAACTCGGGAGTGTCGAAAAGAACTCTTGTAGCATCCTCATTCAGGTAGTCTCCGCCGGCACCCCAGATAAAAGGCTGCAGACAAAAGTCTTCCCAAAGATGTGTGCCGTACACCTGTTTCGAGCCGGCAGTATCAGGCAGAGTAGGATCCTCGAATGTAAGGGTTTTACAAAGAATTGCAAATTCGGTAAATGTATAAACAGGAAGGTTCCCGTTCTCATCTATTTCCGGAAAGAAAGGTAATGTCCCGTCTTTAACAAGAGCCTCAATCTCGTCACGGCGTTTTTCTATTATAGCTTTATTGACAGTCATTGAAACAGCAGAAAAATCCTTTGGCAAAGCCCATATTTTGCCCTCTCCGAGTTTGTCTGTTTCTACGTCATATTTATATAAGTTCAATGCTTCAGGCCATATCCTGTCCAACGAAGAAACATCTAACAGATCGTCAAGTGCAACTATTTTGTCTGCCCACACCCGCCTTTTTATGTCACCAAGGCCAAGATAGAAAACATCCGGTGCAGCATTTGCCGTTAATGCAGCTTCAAGCTCGGGCCAGTATTGATCACCTGCAACCTGAAAGTTAACTGTACAATTAAACTTTTGTTCAAACTGGGAAATAACTTCCCTGTACATTGCCTGTTCGTGTTCCTGAGCAAAAACCGATACGTTCAATACAGGCTTATCCTCTTTTGTACCCGTTGTAACATCTGTCTTTTCTGAGTTTCCACATCCTGCACATACAGATGTCAAAATTAGAAAAACGAGCAGTAAAGGTATGAATTTTTTCATGGTGCATCCCCCTTTAACTTAAAATATTTTAACTTTAATTATTATTTCAGAAGTATTTAAAATACTTCATAAAAAGTTGAAATATGTTGTTAGTTAATAATACCATTTACCAAAAACTCTGTCAATACATTATTGGTATATTTTTCACATAACACTGTTTATTAATATTCCTCGTTTTGGTGAACTTGCCCATTTCAGTTGTTGTGTTATGTTTTAATTTGAAATATTTTGAAAAATAATAAAACGCTACATTAACACCATAAGTAATGCCAGATTTGGTCTTGTATGATTGAGAAGTCAAAAGTTTGGGTATACAATAGAAAAAAGGGGGGTAATACCGGATGTTCTCTGTCGATATTTGTAACAATGGGCTTGAGGCCTATATAACATTGCATTTTTTGCCTGACGAATATAAAGATAATCCCGAAGAATTGATTAAAGCAATAAAGTCTGCTCTTAAAGAGGCAAATGTAAACTATGGAATAATTGAGGAAGTATTACATAGTGAACTGCCCTTAAATACTCCTATTTTAATAGCAAAGGGCAAGCCTCCGGTACATGGCACCGATTCAGTAGTTAAAATGTATCAGGTACCCGAACCAAAACCATGCATAGTAGATAATGGGAGAGTAAATTATTACGATCTTAATCTGATTCATCACGTTAAAACCGGGGATTGGTTGGGAGAAAGAATCGATCCAACACCTGGTACCCCGGGTATAGACATACACGGCAATGAGATCAATCAAGCCGGATGAGGGTATTCTTTATCCCCTTATTTTTGACCAGCATTCTGTCACGCAGGTAAGGCTAGAAGGCAAGGATGTTTTATATTCTCTTAAGAATGGTGCGGTGCATTATGTTGGAGACACTATTGCGGTCTATGATGTTTTAGAAATTAAAGGTGATGTGAATTTTAACACCGGAAATATAGACTTTGATGGTTATGTTAACATTAAAGGTACTGTAGAAGATAATTTCATTGTAAAGGCAACAAAGGATGTAGAAATAAGCGGAGTATACGGCATTGGCGGTGTGAACCTGATTGAAAGCACAGAGGGCAGCATTTATATACGTGGTGGTGTTGCGGGTAAAAATAAAGCAAAAATTAAATGTAAGGGGAATCTCTACGCTAAATTCATTGCCGATGCAGAGGTAATATGTGAAGGCTCGGTTTATGTAGGATTCTATATACGAAACAGCCGTATCCGGGCAACACAGGTCATAGTTGAATCTGGCAGGGGGCAGATTGTGGGTGGGCTCATTGATGCCGATGTACGTGTTGAAAGCGCAGATATAGGTAATCGTATGGAAAACAGAACAATAATTAATATTCGAGGTTTTAACCGTGAATTAATGAAATTTGAGATGGATGGGCTTCTATCGGTTATTCAGGCCAAAAAGAAACAGTTGTCAGAAATGAAAGAAATGCTTAAGTCTTTCAACAAAGACGCTCAAAAAAGCAAATCCAAAGCTAAAAAAATTCAACAGGAAATATTTCATTTGCAGGAAGAAATAAAACGGCTGGAATCACAATGCTTAAACATTTCAAATTACCTGAAAACCCCCGGTGAAGGAGCTGTGATAGTAAAAAATTACATCTACCCAATGGTAAGGATCACCATTCAAAACGAAATATTCGAAGTTCTTAAAAAAGATTTCGGACCAACCTATATTTTAAGAAACGGTAAAATAGAAACTCTATAACTATTTTATTACCCTTCGGATGCCAAGAATATTACCCCCGTACTTCGATAAAGTTGTTATTACAACCTTACCTCTGCGGGAAGAAGCATGAATAAACTTATCATTTCCCAGGTAAATACCCACATGCCCGAGCCGGTAGTCGTTGTTGCGGTCGAATAAAAGAACATCCCCCGGTTTTAAATTATCCCTTGAAATTTTTGTTCCTACACCCGAGTACTCCTGAGCAGTTCTTGGGACATTAATGTTAAACTTTTTAAACACATACCAGGTAAATCCCGAACAGTCGAAACCGTTAGGGGTTGAACCCCCCCATACATATGGAACACCAACAAACTGTTTTGCATAATCGATAATTTTAGAAGCCAGGTCGGAATTATAATACTGGCCCGATGAAGAACGCGATGCAAGAACTATCTCATCACCAATGTATTCATTCCATACATAGCCTTCAACTCCGTCATTGGTTAAGATCCTGACATAATCATTGCTCTGTTCAAATACCTGGATTTTATTACCGAATGAAATTGTTCCAAGTTTTTCTGTATCAGTACTTGGTCCTTTACGTATATTTACAGCATTTACAATTACAAATTTATATACAGGCGGGGCAGTATCCGACAAGTACTCTGCAAAAACATAGCCCTCAATATTATCGTCGGTGGTTATTTTTACCCATTCGCCGTCTTCGCTAAAACATTGGACACGGGTAGCTTTGGGCAACATAGTAACCTTTTCGGTTTCAGAACCGGGACCCTTTCTGACGTTCAGGAGGCTTACATTTACATATTTATATACAGGAGTAACGGTATCAGAAATTGACTGCTGTTCCTGTAATGAAGTATCATCTTCTGTAGATTGAATATCTGTTATTTCTTGCGGATTATCATATTCCAGAGTACCGGAAGCACTTGATATTTGCCGGCTATTATCGTATGCATCGCCTTCATGCATATTTGATGAAATATCATCAGAAGAAAGACCATCGGTACCTTCTTGAGCTAAAAATGCATCATCTTCATTTACGTTGAGGTTTTCACTTTCACTATCCGACATTAACTGTACTGTAGTGTTTCCGGCATTCCTGATACCAACCGTTGTACATACCACCGTTGTAACCACAATTATCAGTCCTGCCAGAATCTCAGCACTTCGTCTCAGCAGGTTTGATTTACCCATTGTTCCTCCTGTTTGGTCATGCAAGACCTGCCTGTAACAAATATATACGCTTTCCTGCTATCTTACAGGCAATTTATATAGTTAATGTTTTTTTCATTTTAACATTATATTGTGCTTTGTACAAGTCATTCTATGGAAATTCATTATTTCTTAAAATGCAGAAAAACACCGGTATATGTTTCCCGCTATCAGGGCACACCTGATGCAGGCATACACCGGTCAGACTACGCTATGTAGAATAAAGGGGCCTGTCTTAGAAGCCCCTTTTTAACATCTGTTTAGAATTATTTAACAGTACCATACCATTCATTTATTTCCTTAGTGATTTGATCACCGCCAAGGTTCTTCCAATCCTGTACAAACTTATCAAACAGGTCGATGGAATCTCCCATTATGATCTTTGTAAACACTTCTTCTTCCATAGCTTCAAGGGTTGCATTTCTTTCTACCATGGTAGGTGTAGGTGAGCCATAGAATTTATCGTACAGGTAATCATTAGACTGAACATACTTGTTAATTATATCGAAACTGCTTGGGGTACCGAAGATATGTGCATCACCATAGTAGTTTCTGTCTCCGGCTTCATATAGCTTAATTCTGTCGTAGTATCCCTGTTCTTCCGCATTCAGAATTGAAGTATCGCCGGTCTGAAGCGCCTTAACAACGTTTTGGTGAGCAATCAGGTTCTTCTTTGCAGGCTCATACCCAAGTACCTGATACTGCCATACAGCAATACCGTTTTCATCATAGCTGAGCTTGTCTGACCATTCATCAGCTTGTTCCTTGCTTTCTCTTGAATACCCTGCGGAACCTGCTTCAACCAGTTTCATTATTGCTTCAGGGTGTTCATAGTTTTTATTTATGGCATAGTATCTTGTTACAGGCATTTTAGTAATTGGCATTGCTGGTTTGTCATCTATTGAAACCAACTCAATTGCCGTCCATTCAGCATCAGGATCGTTTACTGCGTTGAATTTCAGAACTGCTCCTGGTGTTGACATACCACCATACATAACACCAATTTTGCCAGCAGCAATAGATTCCTGAACTTTATTCCTGTCCTTTACACCGAACTCAGGATCAATCTGCCCTTCTTTGTACATCCTCTGCAGTTCCAGTAAAGCTGTTTTTACTTCTGGCTGGATGCTTCCGTATACGATGTTTCCATTGCCGTCATCAATCCATCTCCTGATATATGCATGATACCCTGCAAAGAATCCCGTTGCTCCAAAATGGTTATCTTTGATAAAGTTCTTTGTAAGTCCTAAACCATAGGTATCATCTTTACCGTTCTGGTCGGGATCATCATTGGTAAAAGCCTCTATAACTGCAAGTAATTCCTGCATTGTTGTAGGCACTTCCAGACCAAGATTATCAAGCCAGTCGGTTCTTACATATAAAATCTGGAGTGAATCTATAGCAGATCCTGTATGAGGAATAGCCATAAGCCTTCCATTTACTTTTGCTGTGTTAAAGCTGGTAATATCCTGTTCGAGAATACTCTTTGTAAAATCAGATGTTCTTGTTTGATAAAGATCTGTTAAATCATATAACATGTCGTTTTCAGCAAGCTCAATTAAGTTTTTGTTGTTGAGCCACATTAAGTCGGGCAGATCTCCTGATGCAACCGCAATGTTCATTTTCTGCTCAAACTGTTCCTGAGGAACCACCCAAACATAACTTAAATTAATTCCAAAAACTTCTCTGTAATAATCAATCCAGATATTATTTTCGATATCATCGCCTTCTGCAAACTGAATTCCGTCGTTTAAGAATCTCCAGGCTGTCATTTCAATTGGTGGATCATATTTTGCAAGCAGATCATCGGAATCTGCCGGTTTTGTTGGTGCTGTGGTAGGATCAGCAGTTCCGTCCGGAGTTTTGGTTCCAGATTGCCCACAAGCTGTTAACGACAATACAATCATAACAACCAATGCAAAAACTGAAAACCTTTTTACAACTCTTGTTTTCATAATCTTCCTCCAATACATCTTATTGTAACTAACTTAATATAATGAGATCTCATTAATTATAATTATATTAACCCTCAAAATGCTAAACAATATTCATATCTTTACTTTGAATTCATTTCTTTACTTGTTGAAATATGGACAAAAACAGCAGCTAATTTTAATTTTTTCGCTGCTGTTCTGTCTGTTCTTTGCACATAGGCATTATTGAATTAAAGCTAAACAGATTGAAAATTTTGGCTATTTTAAAAGCAAAGGTAAATCATGCTTTCTTAATGTTTTATACTACAGCATAGGATTTAGCCCTTCCCACTCAACCTTCCATGTTCCGTCTTTTGGGAATCCCGGTAATGGTTCATTACAACCTCTCCACCCTGCTGCCATCATGGCAACAGCAGTTAATAAACCACCGTTTCCTGGCAGGTATATTGGAAGATCTCTCCTGTCATGCTGCTTGTTGTGACCGTTTGCAAGATACTCATTTTTCGGTGAATCAAACAATAGTGAATCCAGGGCTAAATCAGGACGTCCAAGTCTTGCTGCAGTCATTGCCATCATTGGGAAATCCCAACCCCAAACCCTGTCCATTTGCCAACTGTCTAAAATTGTTTGAAGCGTTTTTAACATAATTTCAGGATCAACCTTTGTTCCGGGAAGTATCCCTAACGCTCCAACCATTGAAGGATGGTCATAGTTAAATAGGGTAAATGTGTCAGGACAATTCTCATGGGCAAGGTACAGGCCGTCTTTCATGGGTAGTTCTGCCAGATTATTTGCTATTTCATCCCATCTGTTATTAACTTCAAGGCCAAGACGTTTCCTCCATTCATTAGCGGTTCTTAAACCGAATGCCCAGTATTCCAGTTCGAAGGTTGGATTTAATGTAATTTGTGGTTTATGATTTTCCTGGGCGGGAATCAACGCCGGTCCTAAAACATATCGTTTATTTTCTTCGTCGTATTCAGCATAGGATTCCATAAACAGGGCTGTCTCAAACACTATTTCCTTGTATTTGTCAAGTACCTCATTACATGGATTTACACTGTACAAAAGCTCTGCATAATAAATGGGATGCGGCTGCTGCCAAATCAAAAGCGGACCTATTGGCGACGGGCTGTCGATCCCACTTAAAGAAGTCATCTTGGGCCATCGGGCTCCCTTATAGCCCTGGGATCTTGCCAGTTCCCTGGCTTTGTCCATAATTGAGCCATACCACCAGAGGCTTTTCTCAAATAACTCAGCCCTGCCCCACAATGGGAAATGCACACCGTGCCACCAGTGCATTTCAAGATGGAATTTTCCGTACCAGCTGTTAAATGTAAGCCCTGTTTCCTGCGGAGGAAGCGAACCGGCACATTGAATGGCCATAAGGTACATAGAAAGAATAACCCTTCTTTCAAGCTCATGGGCTCTTTTATCGGTACTGCCCTTAAAATCAATGATGCCTCCATTGTTCCAGTAGTTCTGCCAGTAGGTTTTGCTGCTGGTAAGGGTATCGGAGTAGGAAGGAAGGTTTTCGGTTATTTCCTCCGGTGAAAAACAGCACAGAAATTCCAACTCATCCTGATCTGATGTGGTGATTAAGAAGCTGTTTCTCCCCGTCCGTTCCACCTTTGCACCTTTGGAAAAAACAATTTTTACAAAATACACGTCATTGTCCAAAGTGCGGTGTAAATACACAAAGTCATCACCCGTGGCTTTTATTTCGGTATTATGCCTGTGATCATTGTTCCAGTCTGCTGCTGTCATATCAGGCGAGCCATATGGGAACCTGATTTTTATGTTCAGCTTCCCTTTGGAAAAAAGTCCGGATTTAACCTTAAAAGCCAGAAGATCTTTATTTGGGTGGCATAAGGTTTCTGTTTCAACTTTATTTCCTTCAACGGTAAAGGAACTGTTCATTATACCGCTCCACAAATCCAGTGAATGCCTGGGTTCCTTTATATCTTCAACAGTTACCGGACTTAAGTCCTCTTTTTTTATATCAAGACCGATTTGTCCCAGATGGAGACGATGGGGGTTTTGTCTTAACCAGTTATAAACCTCTTCCTGGCCCTTGCTTGAAGTTGAATACCCCACCTTTCTGCCATGGGTTTCGAAAATTTCTTTTTCAAAATCATCCAATGAAAAGCTTTCCCTTTCATCGCTGACAGGTTTGGTATGCCACCCCCAATGGGACTGGGTACATGTTGGAATACCTTTATTGTATATTTCGGGAAATGTTTGAAGCCCGGTGATATCAGCTGTAAAGGCAAATTCACCATTTCCCACCGACAATGGAGAAAAAGGATCAACTTTGGTTATTACAGGATTGTGTCTTGTCACTAATTCGCATCTGTTTATAGCCATAATCAGTCCTCCAGAGATTGTATTTATAATATAAATATTTTATTGTACCTGATTACAAGTCATAAGAATAAAAAATTACAAGCCGAACGGGCTATTCTATTTCATACCTGAACCAGTTAAAATGGGCTGTTCCGCCATCATTGATGGTATTATAACTAAAAAGCCCAATCCTGGCGCCTTTCCAGAAACCTGCCTCTAATTTACAAGGCCCACCAAGCTGCATAAAGCTTTCACTGTCAACGCTGAAGTAAAATTCGGTGGTTCCATTCAGATCAATTACTGTTCTGAACCATACATTGCGTGATCCAATCCTCGGACCATGGTACCTAATTCCCCCGGTAACTGCTTTTATAAACGAATAATCCCCTTCTTTTACAATGCCAATCCAGTTCTCTTCCCTGCCGGCTAAGAAAGTCAATCCGGCTATTTGACCGGGTTCCATGTTTTCTATATTCATCTCTGTTGTTATTACTCCACTATTACCCATTAGTTTTTGGGTCAGCGTATTCCTTGCCTTAAATATATTCTCTGCATATAGAGCTTCAAGACTTAAATATCCGGGTAGTTTTGTAAGGGACCAGTTTTCATTTACCGGATTGTGATTCCACTGCCATTGCAAACCAAGATTTGGTTCGTCAAATTCATCCGATGCCTGAGGAAGTCTCCTTTCATATTCCTTTCCCACATCGGGCTTTTTGTATATGCTTACCGGTTCTCCACCGCACCCCATTAATGGCCAGTCATCAACCCAGGTTACAGGTTGAAGATGGCATACCCGTCCAAGCGTACCCACATCCTGAAAATGCATAAACCAGGATTCACCGGATTCTAACTCAATCAGCGAACCCTGATGAGGACCATTTATGTTCGTAGTGCCGGTCTGTAGCACCACCTTCCTCTCATAAGGCCCGTAGATATTTCTTGAACGCAGAACTGTCTGCCATCCTGTTTTTACTCCGCCTTCGGGAATGATTAAATAATAATAACCGTTTCTTTTATATATCTTTGTTCCCTCGGCAATTTTTCCAACATAAACTATTACACCATCGTCAAGAAGCTTGGTTCCGTCGGGGCTCATTCTATGGATAATAATAGGTCCCGCTCCAACAGTACTATGCCCTAAATATGCATTTCCGTCGTCATCCCAGAAAGGGCATGGGTCTTCCCAGCCTGATACACGCACTACTTCATGAAGAGGACTCCAGGGGCCGGCCGGATTTGTTGCCGTACTCATATACAACCCTTCGTCGGGTGTACAGAAATACACATAGAATTTCCCGTTATGGTACTTTATTGCCGGAGCCCAACTGCCTTTCGCATAAGCATCCATATTATCGTATACCCGATCGTGTTTTAAAGAATCATATACCTTTCCTATTATAGCCCAGTTAACCAAATCCTTCGAATGCAACACCGGCATGCCCATATAATGGAATTCGGAACAAACCATATAAAAATCATCGTTCACACGAACAATATCGGGATCCGAATAATCAGCATTCAACACAGGATTTCTATAGAAGCCATTACCCAGATCTCCCCATTTGTATTGAACCGATTTCAGTTTTTTTTCAATTTGCATAACACTCCTCCTAATGCCTGTCATATTTTAATTATAACACGCGCACCATAATAATACACCGGACTCGTAGAAAATTGCTACTAATAATGCCTTTAAAAGAAATAAACCCACGGAATATAATCTATAACTTATAAACCGTGGGATATTCTGTAAAGATAAGCATTATCCTTTAACACTACCCATAACAAGCCCTTTCATGAAATATTTCTGCAGGAAGGGATAAACTGCAAGTATCGGTGCTGCCCCCAGGAAAACCTGAGCAGACTTAAATGTCCGTTCGGATACTTCTCTCATACCTGCCAGTTCTTCCGAAGAAGTTTGATAATGGTTCAGGTCAGGATTGATAAGAATTGTCCGTAAATATGTCTGTAAGGGCCAATTCTTAGGTCTGTTCATATATATCATTCCATCAAACCATCCATTCCAATGCCCAACAATCACAAACAATGAAATGGTGGCTAATGACGGAAGTGACAACGGAAGATATATTCTAAACAGTGTAGTCCAGTGACTTGCTCCGTCTATATAGGCTGCTTCTTCTATTTCCTTTGGAAGCTCCCTGAAAAAGTTCATCAGCAGAATAACATTAAATACAGGTACAGCTCCCGGAAGAACCAAAGCCCATATTTTATCCAAAAGTCCAAGTTTTCTTACAGTCATAAAAGTAGGTATTAATCCACCGTTAAACATCATTGTAATGATAAAAAACCATGCATAATAATTTCTGGCCCTGAAAGTGGATTTCTCCTTGGACAATGGATATGCAATCGATATTGTCATAACCATATTAACAATATATCCCAACGCGACCCTTCTCATCGAAACCAAAAAGGATTGCAGAAATTCCTGTTTGCTCAATGCATATTTATATGATGCCAGAGTAAAATCTACCGGCCATAGCCTTACATATCCCGCAGCAGCAGCAGAGCTTGAACTGAATGATATTGCAAGTACGTTAAGCATCGGGACTAAACAAGCAAATGCCGCTATAGCTAATATTATATAATTAAATACTGCAAATATTTTTTCACCCGTTGTTCTTTTCAGCATCTCAAATCCCTCCTCTGTTAAAATACTCTGTAGCCGGCATACTTATTGGCAAGTTTATTTGAAATAACCACCAGAACAAAAGATATTGCCGACTTAAACAGCCCTACCGCAGCAGATACACTAAACTGTGCCTCTACCATACCAATTCTGTAAACCAAAGTGTCTATAATATCGCCCGTGCTGTAAACAGAGGGACTATACAGGTTAAACACCTGATCAAACCCTGCGTTTAGGACATTGCCAAGGCTTAAAACCGTCATCAGTGTAACAATTGGGAGAATTCCCGGTAATGTTATATGCCATGTCTGCTTCAATCTCCCTGCGCCGTCTACAACAGCAGCTTCATACAGTGTAGGATCAATAGATGTTAAAGCTGCCAGGTATACAATAGTGTTATATCCAAACTCCTTCCAGGTGTTTGTAAAAACAAGTGTAAATGGGAACCATTTTGAATCCCCGAGAAAATATATAGGTTTAATTCCAAATAAGCCGATAAATTCATTAACAATACCGCTGGTTGGTGATAATACGTCAATTAAAATTCCACCAAGTATAACCCATGACAGAAAATGTGGAAAATATATTATAGTCTGTATGGTTCTTTTAAAAGCATTCTTTCTTACTTCATTCAGAAGCAGTGCAAAAATAATTGGTACAATTAAATTGGCTATTATTTTCATAACAGCAATAAATACAGTGTTACGTATTACATTCCATATATTGGGCATATTGAAAATATATCTGAAATTGTCCAGACCAATCCATTCAGAACCCAAAAATCCCTTTGCAGGCACAAACTTTTGGAATGCCATAACAATTCCAAACATCGGTATATAGTTAAAAATAAATACTGCTATAACACCAGGAATAAGCAGTATGTGAAGAGGCAACTCTCTTATCCATTTTTTATTGCCCGCCATTTTTATTCCATCCTTTCTAATGATGCTATTTATCTGCACAATAACCTAAGTTCGTTCTATAAAAAATTATAGACCTGCTCTTCCACCCATACAATATTCATCTCTTTACTTTTAATTCATCTTTTTACTTTGCGGGCTATCCGAAAAAATTTAAAGACATTTATTATTAATAAAGAAGCTGCAGGAAACTTTGAAAACTAAGGAGTATCCTTAAGCTTTGCATTTACAAAATCCCTGTATTCCTGAGGTGTCATATTGGTCATCTTTTTAAAAAACCGGGTAAAATTAGTTGCTGTTCCGTACCCAAGAGCCTCCGCCACCGAACTTATTTTGGTATTTGGATTTTCAAGCATCTGTTTTGCTTTCTTCACACGAATATCACCGATATAATCTGAAATATTCATTCCAACTACCTGCTTAAAGAGCCTGGAAAGATAGGAAGGATTAAAATGAACCAGTTCTGCAAGGCGAATCAGTGTTAATTCATCCTGAATATGTATATTATCATTAATATGTTTTTGTATAAACCCAATAACATCCTGTGCCCTTTCTTCCTGTTCCTGTTCCTGAATTTCAAAAAGGATCGAGCCAAGGCTGTACAAATAATTTACTGCATCATCCCAGGATTCATGTTCGTCAACTCTCATAAGTTTATGAATACCTATTTTGAAGGCAACCTTTTCTATAATGTTCCAACGGTTAATGTAGGATAAAAGCACCAGCGCAATCGATGAATACTGCTCGAGGGCTACAATATTATGCATGCTTCTTACTGTTCTTAAGTTTTCGGTTAACTCATTCATAAGTGAAAAGAAATCTTCTTTTTTTCCATACTCAAGGGTTTCTGCAAGTATTTCAAACTGAAGTCTGTTTGTTGATAATTTCTCGTTAGCTTTTTCCTGCGTATCTTTCAGATCTTCCTTTATGATCCCGCGCCCTGTTAAAAGCATGACCGAATCCTGTCCAAAGCGGTAGTTTAAAACCATTTTTAATGTATTAAACCTGTCGGGTAACTCTAACCAGTCTGCAGGGCTGTCATCCAATGCGAAAGAAACCGACGTCTGAGTTGATTCCATGCAGGATTTTTGTATTAATTCAATATTTCCCTTTACAAATGTAAGGCATTCCTGCCAGGATGAGTCATCTGCAATATCCAAACCTTCGCCGGGCTGTATTAACCAGATTAGGTATGAATTTTCATCGGTGAAGTAAATATAGTTGACAGATGGAGAGAAAAACTCACCAGCAACTAAGCTTACGCTGTAAATTCTTCTATTTTTTTCGGAGTATGGAATACCCTTAGGTACATTATCCAAACGCCCCACAAGCATAATGATATCGTTGGACGCACTGAGTTTTATTCCCAGTTCATCAAACTGATGCTGGTTTATCTCATTTTTATAAAACCTTCCTTTAACAACTCCATTTAAAAAATTGCCACGTAATAATTCCTTTGCAGCGTCCACCTGTTTTTCGGCTTCCTGAAGTAAAGCATCCAGCCTGAAACTTTTTTCAATTTCTTCAACAGCATTTTCAACAGCCTCAATTACCTTACCATATCCTTCGGTTTTCAGGATATAGCTTACCCCTTCGTATTGAATGGCAGTATATATATAATCAAATTCATTATAGCCCGTTAAAAAAATTACCCTACATTTTGGCCATTGCCTGTAAATTTGCTCCATAAGCTGCAGTCCACTCATTCCAGGCATACGGATATCTGTAAGTACAATGTCTATACGTGTTTTCTTCAAAAGCTCAATTGCCTCATCCCCGGAATATGCCTTATACACATCAAGCTCCAAATCTTTCAGGCTTTGAAACACCTCATACAACCCATCTGTAATAATTGGCTCGTCATCTACAATCAATAAGGTATACATGCCGTTATCATCCCCTAATTTATATATTCCTTATATGGTATAGAAATGGTAACTTTAAATCCTCCCATTTTGCCTTTGCCAACAGCCAGGCCATATTCCTGCCCGAATTTTAGATTAAGCCTCCGGTGGATATTTTGTAAAGCAGTAACTTCCTCTTTATTGTCATTTTTATTGGCTAATTTCCTCCGGATAAAATCCAATTTATCTTCGGTAATATCTTCTCCATTATTTTCTACAATAATGTGAAGTTCATCCTCAAGTTTCTCGAAACTTACTGTCAGCAGGCCATTATTCTTTTTCATACTTAAACCATGTTCAAATGCATTTTCAATTAATGGCTGCAGAATCAGCCGGGGCACCATAATATTTGAGAATTCCCCGGGCAATTCATCAAAGGATACCTTTATTCTGTTTGAAAAACGCATAGCCTGAATCTCGGTATATAACCTGGCGTGGTCTACTTCTTTTTGCAGGGTAACTTCATCGGCGGCACTTCGGGTTATAAACTGAAAATATCGTCCCAACTGTTCGGTAAATATTTCGAGGTTTTCATAATCCCCGGTACGCGCCATTGTATTAAGTATAAAAAAACTGTTGTAAAGAAAATGGGGATTTATTTGCGATTGAAGTTGTTTCATGTTAGCCTTTTGTACCAGCAGTTTCTGCGTAAACGTCTGCTCAATCAGAGATTTTAAATCTCTGACCATTGAGTTGAAATTTCTGTATATAAACCTGAACTCATCATCCACGTCGTGTTCAATGTGTATATCGAAGTTTCCTTTCTTCACTTCCCTGAAAGAAGAAACCAACAAATTAAGTGGCTTATGGATAAATTTATATAAATATATGGAATAAATTAAAATAACTGCCAGAGATAATGCTGTAAATACGGCAAACCAGGTTCTGAAATTCTTCAGAGGCTCAAAAACAGCCTTTTCAGGTACATACTTATACAGAATAGAGTCAAAGTACCCGGAAGTTTTATATGCAACTAAAAACTTAGTTCCATCAATTGATATAATTTTGGCATTCCCTGTTAATGTATCAGAACCGTCAAATATCTGCTTCCTTATCTCTTCATGAAATGTATCATTATAATCAGTGGCAATAATACTGCCACTTCCGGTATTGTAAAGAGCAACACCTTCATCAGGATTACTTGCCATTGCTTTCAGCACCATTTCAAATTCTTCCCTTGACAGCTCGGACATAATTATAAATATCGGATCTCTGCCGGTTGTATACGAATACGGGTATGGAACAACAAGGTACATGGAGTTGTCAGCATGTATAATGGACGCATCTGCATCTTTTGCTATTATTTTCATTTTATCAAATTTCTCGCTGTTAAATGCAGATACATCTTTATCGGTTATTTCCTTTCCCGCATCAGGAATCATTACGGTAGAAGACTTGATATATTCACTGCTGTTTTTTACAGCAAACAACCGGTTTCTAATCCTCAACAGGCTATCCCTGCTTTCAATGTTTGTAAGAATCCGGGAAATTGTAGCCATTCGATTTACGTCGGTATCATTCAGAAGCTCGTATTGCAATAACTGGATTCTCTGTATCTCATTTTCAAGGTTATCCAAATAATAAGACACCTGTGAAATCATTGAATTTGACAATTCTTTGCGTAAAATTTGCAACCCACTGTTATATATAAATATACCCAGACCATAAATGGGTGTGAGAATTATAACAAATGAAATTATTAACCTTGCCAACACAGATACTTTCCAGGATTTGTCTGCCATTTTCATTACCTCTATATTATATACATTAACTATATACAAATTCCAATTCAGCTGTCAACGAATAATATATTAAGAGATAGGGTTAGTTTTTTACAGAAAAGAGAATTTGCTGCAGCCTGTCAACTTCCCTGCTTCCATATATTCGATAACCTGATGAATTTATTCTTGCCGGCTTAAGAATACCGATTTCATCATAGTAACGCAGTGTTCTTGCTGTAACTCCCGACACTTTTGCAAGTTTTTGCACCGTGTATTCCATTTCAAACCTCCCGACAGGAATAGTCTACACCTTTACGTAACGTCAATGTCAATGCCTTTTTTAAAAATATTAAAAAATACCTCTGCCCAAAACTTTGGCAAAGGTATTTTTGTTCTACACAATCTATAAACCCATGATTTTATTCTTTAATGCCTTCAATCTAAAATACATTTCACGGGGTACAAAGTCCTCAAACAGAAACGGGGATGTCTTCATAAAACCCGGGTCCTGGAAATCCCACCATGTAAGGGCTTTTATTTCCGCCCTTGCTGCCGCAATTGTATAAAACTGTTCCATCCAGTCGGCCTGAATATGCTCATCCCATGGCGCATGCCAGATTCCTTTGGTTAAACCTATCTGTGACTGGGGATCAGCCGTTTCTACATTATCCCGCTCACCGCGTGCAGGACCGCTTGGAACTCCAATCTCGGTTATATGAATAGGTTTACCAAACCGGGCATATTCATCCAGAAGAAGACTTACTGCCACCATATCCCGGGCAGGAAAATAGAACTGTACACCAATTACGTCAAAATCAATACCTTTCTCTATAGCCCTTTCAAAGAAAGACAATGGTGACACGGGCTGATCGAAAACCGGGCCATAGCAGACAAACTTCCCTGCAACATACTCTGCAAAAGGCAGACAGACATTTATTATAGATGTAGCATAGGGGTTGCTTTCGCGAACCGTATCGCAGCATATACGTGCCAGATCCATAAGCTGGTCCTGGGTGAAGTCAAAGCAGTTTGCCCAGTCGTGGGGTTCATTAATTGAATCCCACACATCTATTCGCCTGCGGTATCTGGTAACGGTTTTCTTGATGTATTCTGCAGCAAACCCGGACAACTCCTTATAACTTTTACCAAACATCCATTTGGGGTTAACCCCTTCATGACCAAACCACAAAGGATGCCCTTTTGCCTTTATCCCATTCGATTCACACCATTTTAAAATCTCGTCCCTGCGGGCATAATCAAATACTCCCTCCTCGGGAACAACCTGGTAATAATAAAAGGGAATGGTTGCAAAATTAAAAAGATTTTTAAAATAATGGGAATAAAGATTATCCCCTGAATATTTAAAGGCATTACATCCAAGAAGAATGTCAGGCCTTGGATTTGTTTCAATTTTTGCCTGAGAAGCCTCAAACAAGGCAGCCTCAGCTGCAAAAACCGCATGGGAAAGAGCCTTTAACCTGCAGTAATCCCGATCTATACCTTTTTCAGAAAGCTCTTTGTATTCATAAGCAGCGTCCAAATGCCCTTTGGCATAAACAGAAAGTTTAAGGCCTTTTCCAATCCTTTCAGCCTCATAGATGTAAGTTTGAACTGCTTCTGAAACAAAATCTATTGTATCGGTTGTATAACCCTGCCCCTGATTATGTGCCATAACCCATATATTACCGTACAGTGGAATATTCAGCCTGGCATGCAGCATATACGGACTCTTTGTAACTTCAAGCTCCACTGTTCCATCGGGCATAATGCGGCTTTTCCGGATATCCGGCTCAAAATGAAGATCACTTGCATAAAGGGTATTAAGCAAATACTCTGGAACAGGCTCCCGGTTTGCTCCTGTAATTTTAACTTTTACTACCATATCTCCACTTCCTTTATTGATATTCTAAACTTAAAACCATCCGAATATTCAATCTTTTCAGAAGTTTAACTGATACTGTATATATCGTAAAATCAATACGAAAATATTAAAGCCCCAAAGGGGGCTTATAAACACATTTTTTTATCCTTTAATGCCGGTTGTAGCAATACCCTCTACAAAATATTTCTGCGCAAAAAAGAACAGAAGCATAACAGGCAATACAGCAACAAATGACATAGCCATCATCCTTCCCCAGACAACCACCGATTCTGAGTCAAGGGATAGCTTCAGTGCCAGTGATATCGGGTACTTGCTTACAGAGTTTATAAAAATCAATGAATTAAAGTAGTCATTATATGTCCACAGGAACTGGAACAACCCTGCAGAAAACAGCGCAGGCTTCATAAGCGGTAATAAAATCTGCACAAATGTTCTTAAAGTTCCACAGCCATCAATATAGGCCGACTGATCCAGCTCTTTCGGTAAACCCCGCATGAACTGTATCAGCATAAAGACAAAAAACGGGTAACATGCCAACAAAGCAGGTACATAAAAGGGCAGGTATGAGTTAATCCATCCAAAACTATTGTACAGAGTATATCTTGGTATAATAATAACTGCATTTGGCAGCATTAATGTCGCAATCAGAACAGTAAACAATATTTTTTTTCCCGGAAACTTGAATCTTGCAAATCCGTAAGCAACCAGGGCACAGGATGCAACCGTAAGGAACACTGTTGGTATAACCAGTTTAAATGTATTAATAAAGAATTGTGTATAGCTTATATTTCCGCGTCCTTTCCAGCCTTCAATATAATATTGTAAGCTGAATTTGCTAGGCAGCAGCTTAATGGAGCCAAAAATCTCTTCATTGGTTTTGAATGTTGCAAAAAACATCCATATAATCGGATAAAGCAGGAAGATACCAATTATAGCGATTATCAGATATTGAACAACCATCCCCGACATTTTTTTCATTTCTTTTCCCATGATTATCCCCCCTTTAAAAATCCCCGCTATCTTCATAATAAACCCAGGCAGAAGATGAGCGGAACAGAATTAATGTAACTGTCATAATCAAAGTAAATATAACCCATGAAATGGCACTGCCATATCCCATCTTGAAGTACGAGAATGCTTCGGTGTAAAGCTTCATTCCTAAAACATAGGTAGATTTCAAGGGTCCCCCTTTTGTAATAACAAATGCCGACGTAAAGTTTTGGAATGCCTGAATGGTCTGCATAATTAAATTAAAGAAAATAATAGGGGTAATATGAGGTATTGTTATTTTGAAAAACATACGAATTTTTCCGGCGCCATCAATTGATGCTGCTTCATATAATTCCTTTTGCACATTTTTCAGAGCAGCCAGAAACATAACCATAGACGAACCAAACTGCCATATTTCCAGCATACAAATGGTGCGCAGAGCCAGTTTTGTGCTGCCCCACCACTGCAGTGAAGGAAGTCCGACTGTATTCAGCATTGCATTAATAACTCCGTTATCCACGAACAATATCTTCCACAGAATTGCTATAGCAACACTGCCACCAAACAACGATGGAATATAATATAGTGTCCGGATTAAGTTAATACCTTTTATGTCACGGTTAAGGAACACTGCAACAGCAAGTGCCATAAGCAGTTTTCCCGGAACGGTATATAAAGTGTACAACAGCGTTACCTTAAGTGAATTCCAAAACTCCGGATCCTGTGTAAAAAGCTTCGTATAATTCTTCAGTCCTATAAAGTTAGGTGCTACTGAAATTTTGTAGTCGGTGAAGGAATAGTACAGAGAAGTTATAAACGGATATAATTGCAAGACTGCAAAACCCACCAGCCAGGGTAGCAGGTACAAAAATGCCTGATAGTCTCTTTTCTTGTATTTTCTTATCTTGGCCTTTTTATTCACCACTAAGGGTCATCCTCTCAATAAAAGTTTCTATGGAAAATTTCTCATAACTTTCTTATTTATTATCATGGGTGTCCCATTGGGACACCCATCTGTTATTGATTCATTAATACTTATGTGAATTGTGACTGTAACACTGCTAATCATTTATCTGTAAAGCTGTCTTTGACAGGTTATTAGTCAACAAGTCCCTTAAGCAGGCTATATGTGCTTGCAGCTATATCTTCAGGTGTTCCTGCAGCATATCCGATTTTTTCAACAGCTTCTGCAATAATTGCTTTACCTTCCTGTGAGGAAGAAATACCATCATTTACAAGACCGGCCATTTTAGATGTTATATTTGCACCATCCATGGCAAGGGTGCTTAAAGTTCCTGTTCTCTCGCAAACCTCTCTGGCTTTTGCAGTTGGAGGTACTGAACGTGTACATGCAAGAGTTTCCATGGCGGTTTCATTATTAAAGAAATAATCAAGGAATGCGGCACATACTTCCGGATATTTGCTTGTTTTAGTAATCGCAAGAACCTGAGGAGTGTTACTCTGCCAGCCTGTATTCTTGGCATCTTTCATTACAGCCAGGTTACCCATAGCATAGTTTTGATCAGGTGCTGCTGCTACCATAACATCTATTGTAGATACATAGGTAAAGCATGCAACATATTTGCCTGCAATCCAGTTCGGATCGGACTGCATATCATCACCACTGTATGCTGCCATATAGGATGCAGGAGGAATAACCTCATTGTCGTACAGAGCCTTAACAAGATTTAATACTTCCAAAAGATCCTCATTCTGCAGATTAATTGTTCTTTCATTCATGTTAAACATGGTGTCGCCCATCTTCTGTTTCAGATAGGTATAAACAACCACATTTGTTATATAGTCCTTGTTCATGCAAAGCAGATAAAGGCTGTCATCATACTCTCTTACCTTTCTGCCCCATTCAATTAAATCTTCCCATGTATAATCCTGAGTAAAATCAATTCCGATCTCTTCGGCTAAATCCTTGTTGTAAAGAAGTCCAACACCCGAAATACCAGTTGGCAGACCTAACTGTTTTCCATCATAGCGTCCATTGATGGAAAGGCCGATGTAGGATTCATCAAAATTCGACAAATCGAACCCGAAATCTTTGAAATCGTGAAAATAATCTCCGCCTATATATGTAGGGAAGGTTTCAGGGTCAACCTGTACAATGTCTGCTGCTGTACCCGATGCAAGCTGGGTTGACAGTTTATCATGATATCCGTCACTGCTGCCATACTCGCCTTCAATTGTAACGTTAGGATACATTTTCATAAACTGATCAATAACAGCAAGTGTTGCTTCAGCTCTTTCGTCGCCACCCCACCAGGAAAACCTGATTGTTACATCCTCGTCGGGAATTGTATAACCTCTGTCTGTTACAGTCCCCTTACCTGTCGGAGTCTGTGTTGTATCTGGAGTTGTTCCTGTTGCCGGCTTATCCGATGTATTACCACAAGCAGCCAGAGCCATGATCATCAAACAAACCAGCACAATAGAAATTAGTCTTTTCATTTTATTGACCTCCTCTTACTTAATAAGTTATATTACTGTACGTATGTTATTATAGGGTACTTTGGCAAGATGAAAAAAGAGATTTGACTTGTTCTTTTTCTTCAGTTTTTTGTCTCTTTTAGGCCAAGGTATCATCATTTAAGATATTTCTTCTCGTTTTATTATTTTAATTCTCTATCTGATATGGTATGTGAAAGGAAATACTTGTTCCTCTGCCTTTTACCGAACGTATATGCAGACTGCTTTCCTCTCCATAGTGTAAAACCAGTCTGCTGTTAACATTAGATAGGCCTATACTGTTGCTATTGCTTTTATTTATGTTTTCCCTTAATGTGTTAAGTTCTGTTTTTGACATACCCACACCATTATCGGTTACATGAAATTTCACCATTCGGTCCAGAATAAAAGCTTTAATTTTTATATAGCCTTTCTTTTTTGAATTACGAATACCGTGTAAAATGCTATTTTCAACAAGTGGCTGCAGTAAAAGCCTGAATACCGGAAAGTCTCTTAATTCATCATCTATTTCGTAATAAATAATAAACTGATCTCCAAAACGATACCTTTGAATTTCTGCATACTTACGTAAATACAGAACCTCTTCACTTAGCGGAACCAGCTTAGTGGGATTTGCCAGGGAATACTTAAGAATATCCGACAAGTCAAGAATGGCTTTTGAAGTCTGGTCTGTTTTTCCTTCTCTTTTTGCAATTTCAAATGCAAAACTCTGCAATGTATTGTACAGGAAATGAGGATTAATCTGCGACTGTAAAGCCTTTAATTCTGCCAGATTTGTCTGATACTCCTTTTCCTTCAGTTTGGAATTCAGTCTTACCGTGTCAAGGAAAAGATGGATAATGTTATTCATAACAACATCGTACTCATCTTTTGTCTTTCCTTTGGGTTGTTTGGGATAGATTCCTTTTTCTACCTGATTAAATATTTCAACCATGTAATTAATCTGTTTGAAGTTCCTGTCTGTTGTAATATAGGATATACACAATACCACAAAAACATTGATAACAAAAACAATTCCGAATATACCCAGGTACTGCTTGAACTGATACAGCATTGCTTCCATTGAAATCATCGAAACAATGGAAATACCGTATTCTTCATTGTAATCATAATTAAACAGGTACCATCTTTTATTGTGTTTTACCCATTGCCTATTAATACCGCGTGTTTTATCGGCAATCAGTTTTTCAATATCTATATCCACATTTTCTCTGCCCGCCTCAAGGGCGATTAAAAGTTCATTATCCCTGTTGAAAAAATACAGGGATTCATGTTGCTTGTTTAAAATACCCGACAAAATAGATTTATACTTCTCTATATCAATATTGACCACAATTACACCTTTCATCAAATCAATGCTGTGATAAAATGTAAGTACTTCCTGACCAGCACCGCCATGATTTTTAGGTAAAACTCTCCTAATAACCATATTCGAGTTATCACTCATTCTGTCATAGTAATTTCTCCATGTATGGTCGGAATAGGAGTCAATATGTCTGACACCCTTGTCTGATGTAAAAAGATACTCGTAATCGTCAAGATAAAGATAAATCGATACTATATAAGAATAAGACTCTGACATGCTGCGCAGAGTACTCTGGATATTCCTTAAATTCACAGCATCAAGATAATCTATATCCTGTGGCAAAGCAAGTATTCTTTTCAGAGCAAGTGCTGTACTTACATTGCTTGTGATAAAATTATTCTGGTATACCAGATTACTGATTACAAAATCCAGGTCTGTATTAATGTTTTTCAGCGTGTTTTCAGACTGCAGATTCAACTGCTGATTCAGTTGTCTGGAAGAAATAAAAGAAAAAACGATAAAAACAATAACTACCGGTATCAGCATTAGTAAAAAATAATTTCTGAATCTTCTGAGAAAAAATTTATGGAGCATGATCTAACTATCCCTGTTCTTTTTTCTGTTGCGATATTCGGTAGGACTCATATTATAATACATCTTAAAAGCCCTTGAGAAGTTTTTTGGATTATCATAACCCACATAATACGCAATTTCATAATTCTTATATCTAATGTCGTCAAGCATTTCGCATGCTTTTTTCATCCTGATATCAAGCAGGCATTCGGCAAAACCCTTACCCGATTTTTCCTTGAAAATTTTCGATAAATAACTGGAGCTTAAATTGACATGGGACGCAGCTTCATCAAGAGACGCATTTCTGTAATTTTCCTCCAGATATTCCATAACACTCTGAATGATTTTCTCGTAATATGTCTTTGATTTTTCGTCCTTTTGCTGGTGTTCCTGATCCAGTGTTTCCTTAACTCTTTCAAAACATAGCAGCAGTTCGTCATATTTTATCGGTTTCAACAGGTAGTCAAACACCTGGTACTTTATCGCCGAGCGGAAATACTCATAATTCTGATAGCTGCTGAAAAATATTACTTTAGTTTCTATTTCTTTTTCCTTCAGCCTTTTGCAAAGCTCTATACCATTCATTTCCGGCATTTCTATGTCGCTCATAACTACATCCACTGGATTATTGGACAGATAATCAAGGGCTTTTCCGGAAGAAGAAAAAGCCCCGTCAACGATAAACCCAATCTGTTCCCATGGGAACAGATTGGTCAGCCCCTCTAAAATTTTCTGTTCATCATCTATTATAATCAGTCTATACATAGCTCTCCTGAATTCTTTTAATATTCTAAACTATTATAAATGATGCCGGGGAACAAAACAAGTTTTCAAAACTTTTTTATTCACTTAGCAGTTCTTTGACCCTGCTTTCCACGTGGTCAATGGGTACAGCCATTTTTGTTTTTTTATCGCGGGTAACAATCTCAACTTCGCCTTTTTCAACATTGCGTTTACTTACTATAATCCTTACAGGTACGCCCAAAAGATCGGCATCGGCAAATTGAATGCCCGCTGCTGCATTTCTGTCATCAAAAATAACTTCAAACTTTCTGCCAAGTTTATCATATAAACCCTGTCCAGCCTTATTTACCTCTTCAATATTGCCATTCAGCATACAGATATGAATCTGCCACGGTGCAACTGTCTTTGGCCAAATGGGTCCAAAATCATCATGGTGTGCTTCAATAATACAGCCAATAAGCCTTCCTACGCCAATGCCATAACAACCCATTACGGGGTGTTTCCTTTCGCCGTCCTTATCAATATATGTCATGTTCATACTCTCGGTATATTTTGTACCCAGCTGAAATATATTCCCTACCTCAATACCCCTTCTAAGTGACAGTTTACCCCCGCAATGAATACACAAATCATTCTCATTAACCTTGGCAACATCAACAAAAACAGCATCCTTTATGTCCCTGCTGATACTTACTCCTTTTAAGTGATAGTTAACTTTATTTGCACCGCAGACAGTATTGTTTTCTCCCCTGAGGGATGAATCAAACAGTACATCCACCTTGTTTTTGTCCAATCCAACAGCACCAATAAAGCCAAAATTTAAATCAGTTGCGTCATAAGCTGTGAAAGGTGCAATGTCAGATTTAACAACTTTCCTCAGTTTTGCCTCGTTTACCTGCAAATCACCACGTATAAAAACAATCAGGGGCCTGGATGAGTTTTCAACTGAGAAAACAGTTGCTTTCATTGTTTTGCTTGCAGGTATGTTCAAATATGCGGCAAGGGAATCTATATCCTTTATGTCCGGAGTATATACCTCTTCAAGTGGCTGTTCTTTGTCTGTACTACAAGGTACATTTGATACGGCAACTTCCATATTAGCCTTGTAACCGCATTTTTCGCATAGAACAATTGTGTCTTCTCCGGCATTGGTCAGCAGCATAAACTCATGTGCTACATCACCACCCATCATACCAGAGTCTGAACGCACCGATATGACCTGGGAAAGACCTACTCTCTCAAAAATTCTATGGTATGCCTCCAAAACCCTATCGTAGTATTCCTTCAGCTCATCGTGTGATGTGTGAAAAGAATATGCGTCTTTCATAGTAAACTCTCTGACACGAATAAGACCGCCCCTTGACCGGGGTTCATCTCTGAATTTTGTTTGTATCTGATATATCATAAAAGGGTATTTAGTATATGATAAAGCTTCGTTCCTTGCCAAATGAACAGCAGCCTCTTCATGGGTCATACCAAGAACCATGTCATGACCGGTCCGATCCTGAAAGCGCACCAATTCACTGCCTATACTGTCATACCGCCCTGATTCTTTCAGTAAATCAGCAGGCAGTACAACCGGAAATAAAACTTCCTGGCCACCTATTGCGTCCATTTCTTCACGAATAATATTCTCAATTTTTGAAGCAACTCTTTTTGCAGGCAGAAGCATTGAATATATGCCATTGGAAACCTGACGTATATAACCACCTCTAAGCAGGTATATATGGCTTATAAGGGAGGCATCACCGGGTTTTTCTTTCATTCTTTCTCCCAGTAAGTTTCTTATTAACATTCAACACCAATCCTTTCAAAGGGTTCTGCAGGGCATTCGTATTTATTCCATAATACCATAGTTTTTTTGATAGCTACTGTATTTTTTACATAACCGGCTAATTATCAATCCACATATAGATTAGCCTCTGTTCGGACAAACCGGGATTAATAAGGGTATACCATACAATAAGGAAGGCTAATGCGATAATTATAAGTGCAGTATCAGCGCTAATCCATGACAGCGTAACCCCACCGGTGGTGCTATTTCTGTTTTGCCCGAATTTACCTAAGACAGAGTATATACGACGAATCATCATACTGCCTGAATTGCGGATACATTTTACCACAGAGCCGTACAACTCTGCCGCCTTGTTCGACAGAGCCAAAATCCCCTGACCTGCCAGCTTTCCCAACCCTTCCAGTGTCAACCAGGAAGGGGGCTGCCGGTGAAATACTCCGCTTTTAAGACCAATCCAGCATACCAGCATGCCTAGAATTAAGGTAATGAGCATGCTGAAGATATCACTAAAATTCCAGAATGATATGCCGGCTAAGGTATTAGAAGCATTCTCCATACCTAATGCCTGTACAGCCGGTATTGCTGCAATATCAGGAAATAACTGTGGTACAACTCCAATTGCAATCATAACAACTGCTAATAAACCCATGGCTATTTGCAGGCTGTGAGCTCTGTTTTTTGCCACCTTAATTCCGGCGGGCTTTCCAAGAAACATCAGGTAATACAACTTGGTAAAAGATGCGGCTGTGCCTACACCCACCATAGTAAACAACCGTTCCACCCATAACATCCATCCTGTGCCCGTTTTCGCAGCAGCACTGACAGCGTGATGCATCATAGTCTTACTGGCGTAGCCATTAAAGCCCGGTGCACCGGCTATCCCCAGAACAGCAGGTAACATGAGTGCGGCTGTAACCGGGAAATGGCGCCAAAGACCACCGAGTTTATACAAATTAGTTTCATTTGTATGAATATAAATAACACCAACACCTAAAAACAGCGCAGCTTTGAACAGAGCATGATTAACAATATGATAAACAGCACCTGTAAGGGCAAGACCTCCATCCGCGCCCATAAAAACAGCAATACCCAAACTTAGAATAATGTAGCCCATCTGGCTGACACTATGGTATGCTAAAAGACGCTTGGCATCACTCTGTAATAATGCTGCAGTTACACCGGCCACCATTGTGCAAACACCTAAAACTGAAAGAACCGGTCCCATCCGGTTTAATTCACTTTCCATTCTGATGCCCCAGCCAGCAAACTCGCCCACCCTTATCAGGCCATATGCTCCGACCTTAATAAGCAGCCCCGATAATAGTGCGCTGCCGGGTGCAGGTGCTGCCGAGTGGGCATGGGGCAGCCAAAGATGCAGAGGCACCATGCCTGCCTTTATTCCAAAGCCCGCTACTAAAAGTACCATGCTAAGGACAAACTTTTTAGAATCCGAAGGAATAACAACTCCCCCACCAACAGCAGGCAGAACATCTGTTGCTGCCCCCATCATCACAATTCCCAAGCCTAAGAACAGTCCACCAATGATACTGAAGAACAAATAGAAAAAAACTGCTCTAATTGCCTCTTCATTCCATCTGTGAATAACCCAGAAACAGGAGGTAATGGTCATAAGTTCAAAGAAAAGAAGCATGGTTACTAAATCACCAGCCGTAAAAACTCCTAAAACAGCAGAAAAAGTCAGTAGCATACAGGCTTCAAATCCCTTTATCCCGCCTTCATGTTTCATATATTTCGGTGTATATACAGAGACCACGAAAAAAAGAAAAGCAGTTAAAATAACTAATATGGCAGATAGCGGATCAGCCTGAAAAGTTGGCTGAAACGGGCCCGGAAGCGGTAATCTGAATGTTAATCCATTTCCCGCAAAAACGCTCTTAAGACCCAGGCTTCCCAGTACAAGAACCGTAATACCTGCAACAAAGGGTAAATTAATAGCCCTGTTTCGTTTTAATAACAGCAAAAGTACTCCTATCAGGGGAATAACCGGAAGAATTACAAATAACATAAAAGTATCTCCCTTCTCTAAAAATACCAGTTAACAACAGCCTGAACTGCCGGCCAGACCATTCCCGGCCAAAGCCCTGTAAAAAGTGCAATTACAACCAAAATAAGTGTTGGGGCAAGCATAAGGGCAACCCCGGTTTTCTGCCCGGAGTTTGTGTGAGCTTTTTCTCCACGAAAGGCATTAACAACAACGGGAATAAAACAGACAGCATTAATAATTCCACTACCCGTTAATACCAGTGCGAAAGGCCACATTCCCGCTGCAACACTTCCCTTCATTAAATAGTATTTGCCCCAGAAGGTATTCAAAGGCAGCATTCCAATCATTCCAAGGGTAGCAACGCCGAAGGCCGCCATAGTTTCCGGAAACTGCCTGCCTATACCACCCATGCTGCTGACCCTGGTTTTGCCAGAGTGTTCCGAAATAATCCCTGCACAAAAGAACAGGGTAATTTTTAGCATGGAATAGCTGATCATATGCATCACAGCTCCAGCTAAACCCCATGGCTGAAGTGTAAAGGCACCCAACAGAATATATGAAAGGTGGCTTACAGTCTGATAAGCCAGGCGAAGCTTCATAATATCCTGCCTTGTGGCAATAATCACTCCTGCCAGAATAGTGAAAGCAATAACCCAGGAAAAAATATATCTAAAACTCAGCGTCCTCATAAGTTCCTGTCCGAACACCGAATACACAACACGTAAAATTCCATAGGCACCTGAATATACTACCGCTACTGCATGAAGCAAGGCACTCACCGGTGTCGGAGCAACCATCGCCGCAGGCAGCCATCGGTGTAAGGGCATTATAGCTGCTTTAACGCCAAATCCAATAATAAAAAGAATTAGCAGAAAGTTTAATCCCGAACTTCGATGACCGGCTAATATTGGTTCACCGGAAAAATCAACATTTCCTGTCAGGCTATACGTTACCACAATTGCAATCAAAATTGCTCCTGCACCCGAAAGACTGTACAGAATATATCTTTTTCCTGCTTTCATAGCTTCGGCACTGCGTTCATGAATGACTAAAGGATATGTGGCAAAGGTAAGCAGTTCATAAAACAGATACAATGCTATCAGGTTACCTGAAAAAGCCACTCCGAGAGTCGCACTTAAAGCCAGAAGAAAAAAGGTGAAATAGCTTCGCTGTCTATTCTTACCTGCCATGTATCCAAAAGAATATACAGCAGCAAAAAGCCAGAGCGTTGAAGCAATCAGTCCAAAAACTGCTCCTAATGGATCAGGGCTGAGAACAAAGGGAAATCCTCCAATCTCACCTGATATTTCGGCGCTTTCTCCTGCAAATACAGCTATAGCAACCCGCCAACTGAAAAAAGTACCGGCTGCACAGAAAAACAAAACAGCAAAGTTTCTAAGACGGTTTCTAACCTGTGGTATCACCGCAATAATCAGACTACCAACCACTCCGCTTAATAAAGCAAAAATAAGATCAGGCACTGTCCCAACTCCCCTCCCCTACCCCTATTTGAGTACCAATAATTCAGTAGCTGCCATATTAGCCAACTCCATGAAAGGTCCCGGCAAAATTCCCAAAATCACCACAGCCGCTGCCAGCACAATTAAGGCAACCTTTTGTGAAAGACCAGGATCCTTAACATCAACCTCCGGTGTCGGTTCGAAGTAAGCCACCCGAATAACCGGAAGAAGGTAAGCAGCACAAAGCACACTGCCTGCAATTATCACAACTGCCGGGATTACGCTCCCTGCCTCCATGCTTCCAAGGAGTAAATACCATTTTCCTATAAAACCCGAAAACAGCGGTATGCCTATAAGGCCCAGACTTGCCACTGTAAATGCCGCCACAGTTATGGGCATTTTACGGCCGATACCTGCCAGGCCGCTGATTTTTCCCTCCCCCGTTGCAGAAATCATTGCGCCTGCTGCTAAAAACAGCGTTGATTTAATCACTGCGTGGCTGACCAGGTAAAATAATGCGCCCGACAAACCTTTTGTATTTATAAGACTAAAACCAAAGAAAATATATCCTACCTGTGCAACAGTAGAAAAAGCAAGTCTGCGTTTAAGCTCATCCTGTGTCAAAGCCAATATGGAACCGGCCATTATCGTTAATGTGCCGACAATTACAAGTATCCTTTGCACAGCATACTGTTGCATCAATGTCTGCCCAAATACATTGTATAAAATCTTCAAAAGACAAATCAGATAGCCTTTAACAGCGAGTCCTGATAAAATTGCACTGGCCGGAGCAGGAGCAGTGGAATGTGCATCGGGCAGCCAAACATGCAATGGAAAAACAGCCGCCTTAACTCCAAAACCAACCAGAAAAAAGCTGAACGCCATCCATACCACATGGGGGCTGTTCTGCCAGACTCTGCCCAGTTCCTGAGAGGCGAAGGCCATATTCAGGTGTCCGGTAATTATGTAAATAAAACCAATCCCACCCATCACGAGGATAGAGCCTAAAGTAGCCAAGATCAGGTATGTAAAGGCAGCTTCAGCAGCACGGGCATGTTTTCGGGCACTCACCATACCACAGCAGCTCAGGGTTGCTATTTCAACAAGGACATAGACATTAAAAAGGTCGTTTGTTACCGCCATTCCCGCCAAAGCACCACCTAAAAGCAGAATAAGAACGTAGAACCGGGCTACCCGCTCATAACTGCCCACCTCTTCTGTGAGATTGTTTCTGGCAAAAAAAGACACCATCAAGCTGACACCTGCAATGATCAGTATAAATAAGGCACCAAGACTTCCCGCCTTTAACTCTATACCCCATGGAGCCTGCCAGCCACCGAGGGCATAGGTAATTGGAATACCATTCTGTGAAAGAACAATGGATGCCAAATATGCTGCACCTGCAATCCATAAGGTATTGGCAATGATAACCAGTCCCTCCACCAACCTCAGCCTTCGGGCAAATGTTGGAAGTATAAAGGCAACGAAAAGAGGAGCAATAACGACAAATACCGGTAGGTTATCTGTTATCACTGTCATCATTTTTTTAGCACCCCGCTTCTTATTTCTGCTATCCGCCGGGCATCAGTGGTACCATATTCCTTGTATAGCCGAAGAATAAGCGCCAATGCAAAAGCAGTTACACTTACACTGACAACTATACCGGTAAGCATTAACGCTGACGGCAGCGGGTTGATATAAACAGACCTGGAACTGCCTTCCTCTAAAATTGGTACCGCTCCTCCCCTTATATTGCCTGCAGCAACAAACATAAGAAAAATACCGCTTTCCATTATATTAATGCCAATCAGCTTCTTGAACAGATTTGATCGGGTTAACACTGTAAGAGCTCCAATAATAAATAAAATCACAGCAGCAAAATATGGATAGTTAATGATCAGTTTTTCTAATAATATTTTCACAACTCTTCCTCCATCATAGTAAAGAACAAAGTTATTATTGTACTGGCTACTCTGATACCCACGCCAATACCTATAAACGAAATAAGCCCCCCGGATATAAGCTTTCCCGGCACTCCAACGTCAATGCCTGCCAGTTTATTTGCCAAAAAGGGAGCTCCCTTTATAATACCTGCCATACCCATTATTCCATACCAGAGAGTACCAAAGCTCTCTGTCCAGACAAGAGCTTTCTCTGGCAGTTTTGCACGGCACTTTTCAATGCCGTAAACGGTAGAAAAAGCAATAAAACTAAGCCCTACTATAATGCCTCCGGCAAAAGAACCTCCCGGCGAAACAGCGCCATGGAGAATAACATAAAACCCATATATACAGACAAAGGGCAAAATTATCGAAGCCACCTGTTTTAATATAAAATCCCTCATTTATCCCTTTCCCTCCCTTGCTGAAGTTTTAAGGGTAATAACCACAGCAAGTGCTGCAGTAAAAAGTACAATTGTCTCGAACATAGTATCGTATGCCCGGTAATCAAGCACAATTGATGTGACCATGTTTAAAGCACCGGTCTCTTCCAATGCCTCGTTGATGTAACGCTCCGAAACACTGTTGTGGATTGGATTGTCGGGCATGCCGTAGGGAGGCAGCTCTGCCACCGCAAGCAGCATTCCATAGGCGGCAAGCACAGCTATAATTAAAATCAGCAAATTTCTTACCTTCACAATTATTCCTCCTTCCGGCTTGTACGGAATATTACTATCATCATGAACACAGTCATGCATATCCCGGCAGCAGCTTCTGTAATGGCAAGATCAGGAGTATTCATCTGCAGCCATATAAGAGCCATAGTTAAACTATACGCACCATATACAATAATCGCATGTAATAAATCCTTTATAAAATACATTGCTAAAGAAGCCACAATTAGGATAAGTAAAAGGGTCATGATCCAATAATCAGCAGCTGCAAAATTCATACCCTCACCTCTTTCCAGTTTTGCCTTTCACAGGTTTTACCCCATGTATAATACCGGCTTTGGCCACTAAATGCGACATAGTAGGATTAAGAATCCAGAACAGAAATAAAACTACCGCCAGTTTTATTCTAAGAATCCAGCTTGGGCTAAGTATAAACAATCCGCATACAATTAACCCCACACCCAGGGTATCACTTATGCTAACAGCATGCATACGTGTATATGGATCGGGAAATCTGAACAGCCCTAAGGTCCCCAACGAAAAAGACAAAAACGCTCCTGTGAAACAGATATACGCTATCCACTTAATCATTCGACACTACCCTTTCTTTTTGGTTGAAACTTCAACCCTTTCTCTTCAAGCCTCCAGTCACCGGATGTGAGCACTCCAAGTATCCAGAGCCCCCCAACAAATCCGCACAGCACAAAGACAAAGGCTATATCAATGAATCCATGCTCGCCTCTGATAAACGCAATTAACAGAATTATCACACTTACCTTGCTGGTGATGGCATTAATTGAAATAAGACGATCAATCACCGTTGGACCGATAATTGCCCGAACGAGTATTACCAGTATCAAAGCCATATAACCTGCCATTATCCACAACATGCTCTGCCCCCCTTTGCATTTGTGTTTCCAAACTTTTAATCTCATCAATCATCCGCCAATTAACGATGCCATCTGCAGTTTCTTCTGTAAGAGCGTGTACGAGAAATCTCCCCGTTTCGGGGTCAATATCAACAGTCACCGAGCCCGGAGTTATCGTGATGCAGGTTGCAAAAAGTATTCTGCCCCATTTGCTCTTTATTCCAGGTTCAAATTCCACAAAAACCGGGTTCACCGGCGGATTTGAAAAAAGCAAAGTCTTAATTACAGCAATATTGGATTGAATGATATACCAGACTATTAACACAAGGCACCGGCATAGCTTAAGCAGTGCCCTGAAAGACAGAATACCGGGTTGCCTTGTGTCAAGATCCTGCCAAAACCAAACTGTAATAAAGGCAACAAGCACACCGGCCAGAATGTGCTGCAGATCGGCTTCCTGAGAAATCACAAACCAAAATATTAACAGCAGAATAAACAAAACTAACCTTCGCCCGCGCATGAGAACCTCCTTTTTAATTTTAAAAATGCACGCAGAATGCTTAAGTTGTTAACCTGCATATCACTCAGGCATTCTCCCGGGGAACTAATACATGTTCAAAGGGCTCAGCCTGAGTTGCCTCGTCTGATACTCTTTTTACAGCCCTGTTCAAGCTTTTGTACACACAATTCCTGCCCAAATTGTCTACCACACCCATTCTCATCAATATTCTTAAAGGCTTTCTGCTAAGCCCTCCTATATATACTCGCTTACCTTCGGCCTTAAGCCGGCAAGCCAGGTCTTTAACTGCAAGAGCTCCGGTTTCATCTATAAAGGCTACATCAGAGAAATCAAATACCAGAATTGGTTTTTCAGATGCTTCGCTCACACAGCGCCTCATATGCTCTACTCCGGTAAAAAACAAAGGTCCATGAAAAGCAATTATATCAACATCAGGGTGAAAAGAGCTGACAGATGATTCAATAATTTTCTCCCCGATTGTTTTTACACGAGGTGAAGAAGCCAACTCAGCCAGTGCAAAAATTCCCGATAAAACAACTCCTACTGCCACTGCAATGGTTAAATCCCGTATCACTGTCAGAACAGTGGTAACAGTCATAATTGCCCCATAACTCCAACGGGCGCGTGACATAAGCTTCAAACTTTTCCAATCAGCCGTGCGTAGTGAAGCAATCATCAGAATTGCTGCCAATGAGGCTAAAGGTATACGTCTGACAATCGGACCAAGAATCAGAACCAAAATCAGCAGAAAGATAGAATGCAGGATACCAGATAAGCGAGTTCGGCCCCCGCTATGTACATTAACTCCCGAACGGGCCACAGCCCCGGATACGGGTAAACCGCCGAGCAACGAAGATACAATATTCCCCAACCCCTGGCCTATAAGCTCCTTGTTACTGTCATGCCGGGCACCAACCATTTCATCTGTAACCTCTGCGGATAGCAAAGCTGAGATGCTGCCTAAAAGACAAATAGTAAAGGCCGGTATAATTAAATGACCGATATTACCAAGAGGCATGATGTCAAAAGCCAGTTTAGGTGCACGAAGGGAAAGAGTACCAACAACATGCGGGCTTTTAATGAAAAGCTCGTTGGCAATTATACCAACAGTAAGCCCAAACAAAGATTCCGGCACCTTTTTTAAAAAACGTATTGCCAAAACGATCGACAAAGCAGTAATCACAGTAATAGAAAGAGTCTTTCTGGCATCATCGATGGCTGTCATAAAAAATAATATTGATACTCCGTTCGTAAAGCCTGCGATTACCGGTTGAGGCAGGTATTTTACAAATTTACCGAAACGAAACAAGCCGAAAACAATCTGCATCAAACCTGCCAATACACCGGCCAGTAGCATACCCCCTACGCCATACTGGCTGACAATGGCCACCAAAACTCCTATCATTGCGCCTGTAGGGCCGGTAATCTGTACACCACACCCGCCAAATAAAGCCGCGGTAAGTCCTCCGAAAATTGATGCATATAAGCCGGCCTCGGCACCCGCCCCACTGGCAATTCCAAAAGCCAGCGAAAGAGGAAGTGCTACAACCGCTGCGGTAATTCCACCTATTATATCACCCTGTAATCGCTTCCATGATATTTTCAAAAAAACCACTCCTGTAAGATATTTATGCACAGCCGGATTTTCCCACAAAAAAAAGCGCCGGCCTATCATAACGACAAAGACACAACGCTTGGATAACTCCTGCGAGGTTAGCTGACGGGTTAGGGCACCCAAGTTGCCCTGCCTGATGCACAGGCTTCACCCCAAAAACGGGTCCCCCGCTTCCTAAAGGAATTTGGAGATGACGTTAGTTTTAATATTTAGATGTTGCATATCAATAATATCATATAGTTTAATGAAGTCAAGCCTTCGAAGCCTTGAAATGGTCTTTACATGATTTATTCACTATATTGATTTGACTTAAATATAGATTAATTACAATATACCATACTCTTTGCATTTATTAAGTACAAAATCTCTGTCTTTACATCTCTCAAAGATTTCATAATTGTTTTTCAATGCCTGTATTCTGTTTATAGAAATACTTTTTTGACTTAATTTTTCAATTAAAACTGTGGGAACAAAATATAGATCAAAGGAGTTGTTGGACAGAGGAGTTAATCCAATTACCACGTCAGATGTTTTTGTTGTTTGAATATACTCTTTAACACCTGATATATATGCTCTGTCAACACCACCCCTGGTTCCGCCGGTAAAACTTATAGAAGCTTTTGCAGTTTTAATCTGCCCACGAATAATATCTTCCGAGCCATCTTCTGCTTTAAATACAACAATCACATCATAAGGGGACAGGGGCAGATCAACAAGGGATACGTTTTGATATTTCTTCATCAGTATTCCGACAGTTATATATTCATGGGCAAACCCGTCTACAGAGGCCTGTCGTCCCCTCAATTCATCGCTGCTCAACCCACTGCATCTCCTTCCATACTCATTCTTTATTCAGCACCAGAACCCAATCTGTATCAATCCGCTCTTCCCGCGGAACTTTAATAAAATGCTTAATGATTTCTGATGCAAAATAATTCTCTAACCTGAATCCAACTTTTTCGGCCATGGCTAGTATATATTTCCAGTTTTCAAATACTTCGCCTCGAATTCTGTTATTTCCAACAACTATTATGTATTTGCCATTATATTTCAGAACTTTATAAACTTCCTGCAAATTCTTCTGCATATCCTTCAAATATTTATACGCAATATAAGCACGGCGCGGGTCTTTATTGTATATCTTTGTAATAACTTCGTCAGCCGCTTTTACCCCAATCAGATGTAATTCCCTATAATCTTTAGCCGACACACTCTCTGTCCCAATCTGCTTTTTCTTTAATGGAGTAAGGGACCCTCGAGCAAACTCCAGCCAGTATGTTTCCAGTTGATGCGTTCTTGGGTAATCAACTGCATTTGCATAAGGTGGAGAAGTCAGTGCAAGATCAAATGTCTCCTTTTCATATTTTATATCCCTGGCATCCATATTATCAGGAAAAGTGACATTTATATTATCAGGACATAAACGGGAAAATTCTGTCATTTTAGATACATTGGTAAGTATTGCCTCTGCAAACTTTACAAGTGCATCAGAGGGATTCACAACCTTGTTGAGCTTTTTACGAATTACCGTTCTGGTACAATTATCATCTGCATTTGAGACAGACCGAATAATTGATGAAAAGCAAACTCTGAAAAAATCTTTTATATCCTCATTAGTATCAAGATTCTCAATACATTTTTTAATATATGCAAGTTCAAAAACAATTTCTTTATTAAACCAGTTGTCACGATAAGGAAAAGAAGGTATATCAAGAGCTGACACTTTTCCAGGATTATATTTAACCAACATACTCATCATTCTGTTTTTGCAGTCTTCCAGTTCAGATTCGTCCAAGGGAGTTACTTTCACTTTAGCAATAAATCTGGAAAAAGGTGAAACATCTATACCTACAGAATGCCTGCCTGCCAGTAGCGCTTCTACATTTGTTGTGGCACTTCCTGAAAACGGGTCAATAATTAAATCTCCTTTTTTTGAATAACGCTTAATCAGCCATCGGGGCAATTCCGGGAAAAATTTAGCGGGATATTTATGTAAACCATGTGTTAAACTTGACTGATCATAACTGATAAACAAAAACCTATCCTCATTTTGAACAGGTAAATCTATGGGAATTTCCCCGTCAACCCGTATTATCTTTTCACCAAACTCGTTTATTATTTCTTTTACATTATCAAGAGATTCGTTATCTTCAAATCTTTGAGTTTTATTTTTTTTAAACCTTTTAGCAACTCTTGCTTCTATTTCATCAAGAGAAATTGGATAGAAATTCGATGCCTGCATTTTGTAAACCCCTCCTTAAAATATTATATACCAAATAATATTTAAGGCAAGTTAAACCCTCTATAATGCCTTTTATGTTGAAATCCAAAATTAATAGATTTTTGAAGAAATAAAAGAAAAGAAAAGCAAGAGAAATATTGTTTAAAAAAATCAAACCATGTCGGAAAAAATCGTCATTGATTTGGTATAAATACAGTTTATATAATTTTTTATGCCTTTATGTGGCGTTTGCTTTCTGAATATGGCTTATTCTCCATTATTTCTCTTTTTGACACGACTTTGTTATGAAATCGAGGGTTAATATGGCTTTTATATATATAGATTTTGATGAGGGAATTCCACGTCTTGCTTACAGTGGGTGTTCACGGTGCTCAAGCTTAATAGGTGTTAGCTTAAGCCAAATAAAAAACAGGGGTTGCTGCTATTACTCTCCCAAGTTTTACCCTGTGGAGATCCAAAGAATGTGCCATTCGGAAGAAGGATTGGCCGTATTGGACAGTATTATCAGCATGCCTGATACTGTTATACATGATGATCATATTCTTGTAAAAGGAAGTTACGATATAATACTTCACGAAAAAATGATGAAGGATGGCCTTGTACCCTTGGGTGGTAACGTTACAGATACTTCTGTCTTTTTCAGGACATGCCCTTTTGTCCGTTCTGGTTCGGGTTGCACACTTTCACCACGTTATCGATCATATGTTTGCAATTTCTTTATATGTTCTGAAATCCTTGACAATCCGGACTATAAGGACAAGCTTAAGCCTTATTTACGGGAAAGAGAGAATTATATTCGTTTTCTTGAATGGGAAAACAATCAGCTGATAATGGCTATGCGCGGGGAAGGTCTTACATTTAGAAAAAATCTGAACGGCGCGATAGAATTTCTGAAAAATATCGGGATAAATCAGTACGATTTTCCAAAACTTGAACCCATTGTGATACCCGATAATCATACGATAGGTGCTTAATACACTGGCAGATTTGCAAACTCCAAATGTACCTTTCTGCAAACTGTGCTATAATTAGATAAAAGCCGGTATGCATATAAAAATTAATTATCCTTCAGGGGTTGGAGTTTGTGAAAGCTATACGCTTTAAAATAAGAAAGGCTGTAATAATTACACTGTTTACAGACATAATGCAAATTGCTGCTTTAATAGCTTTACTTTTATATTTGTTTTTTTCACCCAAATCGTTCTTTTCAGATTCTGATGTCAGTGAACAGATATTTATTATATCAATTACCGTCCTGTCATTTGTGGCTGTTTTTTTCTCCATGCGTGATATTTACCATATAATAGACGTCAATCTGCAGAACATTATGATAAAGGAAGCCTTAGATTCGGTTGAAAACCTGTACAATTCCTTAAGGGCACAAAGACACGATTTTTTAAATCATCTTCAGGTCGTTTATGGTTTAATAGAGATGGATGAATATGGTGAAGCACGGAACTATATTAATAAAGTATATAATGATATACTGTCAGCCGTGTGTTAAAAACCGCAAACCCTGCTGTTAATGCCCTGTTGCAGGCAAAGCTAATGACTTGCGAGGAAAACCGGATAAATACTGAAATCCTTGTCTCTTCCCCTTTTGAAAATCCTCCTGTTCCTTCATGGGAGTTGTGCAGGATACTTGGGAATATTATAGATAATGCAATTTCAGAGCTTTGTGAAAAACCTGACAGCAGGCTTTTACAGATTGAATTAAAAGAAGATTTGGAAGCTTTTATTATTATCCGGAATACCTGAAAACATTATAGACAGAATATTTGAACCAGGATTTACAACCAAAAAAAATGGCGAAGGTATGGGGCTGGCTATAACAAAGAAGATTATGCAAAAATACAACGGTAAAATTAAAGTGGAAAGAGATAATAACTGGACTGTATTTACAGTATATGTGCCAAAATAATTGCCACCAGAACAACTGAATCCAGATAAAAACGACATTTGAACCGGAAAACTGTATGATTTAGCGGGTTAACTTTAATTAACAGATATTAAGAATATAATGTAATTAGAGGAATAACCATTAAGAGGGGGTGCTGTAAATGAATGTGTTTAGTTTTTTGGATGGAATGCAAATATATCAGATGGTAATTCTTCTTTTAGGTCTGGTTCTGCTAATAATTGAAATGTTTACTCCCGGGTTTGGCGTTTCGGGCGGGATTGGCATCGTTTTGCTGATAGCGGGAATTATCCTGACTGCCTCAACCCCATTTGAGGCGCTTGTTATGATAGTGCTTTTACTCATTATTCTGGGTGTGGCATTACAAATAATTCTGCGTTCGGCAACAAAGGGACGGTTGTCGAAAACCCTGATTCTGAACGAGTCATTAACTAAAAATGCCGGGTATATTGGAACCGATGATCTCGAATATTTTGTCGGTAAGGAAGGAACAACTCTTACAGTTTTAAGGCCTTCAGGCACAGCCGAGTTTGATGGATTAAGACTGGACGTTGTCAGTGAAGGTGAATACATTCCCAAAAACACAAAAGTAAGAATTACTGAAGTTGCAGGGCGCAGAATAGTTGTTAAATCAATTTAATAACATAATAAAGTATTAAACAGTCTTTTTTGCCCGCAAATGAGTTTTAAACCCTATATTATTTAATTTGAATTCTGTTAAGGAGGTTTTGTATATGCCAGGAAGCATGATTGCAATTTTTGTTATAATTGTTGCTATTGTCTTATTCTTATCATTGCTTTTCAGCTTTGTTCCCGTTGGTTTATGGATTTCAGCGGCAGCAGCCGGTGTCAGGGTTGGAATTATAACCCTTGTAGGTATGAGACTCAGGAGGGTTACACCATCAAGGATAGTAAACCCATTAATTAAGGCTCAGAAAGCCGGGCTTGATGTTTCAATTAACCAGCTTGAAGCACACTATCTTGCGGGTGGTAATGTGGACAAGGTTGTTAATGCCTTAATCGCAGCACAGCGTGCAAATATTCCTCTCGGATTTGAAAGAGCGGCAGCAATAGATCTTGCCGGCAGGGATGTGCTTGAAGCAGTACAGATGAGCGTAAACCCAAAAGTTATAGAAACACCGATTATTGCTTCCATTGCAAAAGACGGAATTGAATTGAAGGCAAAAGCGAGAGTTACAGTTAGGGCAAACATCGACCGCTTAGTAGGAGGCGCAGGTGAACAAACCATTATCGCCCGCGTAGGTGAAGGTGTTGTAACCACCTTTGGTTCTGCCGAATCCCATAAGGAAATTCTTGAAAACCCCGATGCAATATCTA
>JAAYNA010000011.1 GCA_012521105.1 Clostridiaceae bacterium | reverse complement strand
TCAAATAAAGTGCTGATGCAATTATAAATGGCCAGGTTATTAATTGTTTCTTGCTAAAGCGTTTTACCAAAGGTTTCAATAGAACCATAGCTAAAACCATTGGAACTAAAGTACCAAGACCGATGGCTGCTAATTTTCCTGTATCATGATAGTAGGACATAAAAACATATTGGTTTGTTAAACCGGTAGTCTGTAAGAAGAATTTAGCAACAATGTATGCCAAAACAACAGCAATCATAGGCCTGTTCTTTGCAAATGATTTTATAACTTTCATGTAGTCAATTTTTTGCTTTTTTGCATTCTCTTTTGTTACAGATACAACAATTCGTTCCTGACATAGATTATGCGTTAGATATAAACATACAAGAGTAAAAACCGAAAGAATCAATGCTAACGAAATAAATCTACCGGCAACAGGATTGTTCATGGCATCAAATAAAATTAGCGGAGCGATTGTAGTTGTAATAACATTCGCACCCAGAGAACCGATGCTTCTGGCATTGGAAAGTTCGGTTCTTTCCAGTTGATTGGAAGTCATAGAGTTTACCATAGCACCGTATGGTACGTTAATAAATGTTCCAACAATACCCCAAATAAAATAAATTCCCAAACAATAGGCAATCCTGAACCAATAAGGGGTTGATTCTATATTTATGAATAATACAATAGTTGAAATTGCATAGGGAATAGCAAACCATAGAATAAAAGGTTTAAATTTGCCGTGTTTTGATCCTGGTCTTAAGTCAACTACACGTCCGATAAAAGTATCATTCAAAGCATCCAGGGCTCTACAAATAAATATAATAATAGAAAAATGTATAGCCTTGATTCCAATTACATTTACGCAGAATAACATCAGGTAGGTGTTCACTAGAACCTGCTAACTGTTAAAACCAAGGTCTCCCAACAGATAACCCAATTTATCTTTTAAACTGAAGGGTCTTGCATTTTTAACATTCTTAACATATTCCACTTCTGAAACTCTCATAGTATTTCTCCTTTTAAATGTTTTACATAAGGTTAATAAGAATCAGCTAAGACAGTAGCATTGCTTTCTAATATAATTCTTGGTGTAATATTATACTGTTTCCTGGTTTCCTGACCTTTTATAACATAATTAAATAATATTTTTAACGATTCATAACCAATCAGAAATGGGTTTTTATAAATAATGGCATCAATAACCCCATTTTGAAGCATCTGTATATTATCTTCAAAAACCTCACTTCCAATAACCGTTATTTTCTTTTGTAAATTAAGTTGAAAAACGGCTTTTGCAACTGAAACAGTATTGCGTGCAGTTGTTGAATAAATACCTACGATATTTGCGTCACTCTCTAATCTGTCTTTCATATAATGATATAGTTGATTGTCTCTGTATGAAATATGAATCCTCTCAGTTGTCAAATCATTACGTTTTGTTTGGATCATTTGCTCAAAGTTGCTGCTGTTTCCATCAATTATGTTAAGGTCTGATTCGAGAACTGTAATATCATAATCTGCAATAAGAATTTTACCTGGTGTGCGTACCAATTTGCACATAAGTTCACCAGATAAGCTGCCTGCCAGTTCCTCATTCGGTTTGACACAAGTAAGCCTGTCTACTTCGGTTAAATCTTTGTCCATCAGAACCATTGGAATTCCTCTCCCTGCAAATCGGTTTAACAGATTGATAATCTGTCTGGAACGCATAGGGAAGATTATCATTCCGTCCACCTTAAAAGACTTGTCATTAAAAAGCCCTTCTAAACGGGAGGATAGATCCTCAGCCTCATACTCGTAGAAGTACTCTGTAAAAGTTATATTGAATCCGGCTATTTCTTCCTTGAACCTGGCATATCCTTCATAAATTAAATTAGTGTAGTACTTGCTGGTTTCATCCTTTTTCGGAAAAAACAGTACTATATTGGTTGCTTTTTTACTTAAGGAGGAAGCTGCATAATTTAAAGTATATCCAAGTTCCTTCGAAATACTTAGAATTCGTTGGCGAAGCTCATCCCCAACGCCTTCTTTATTATTCAATACCCTGTATACGGTTGTTACAGAAGTGCCTGCCTGTATGGCAATGTCTTTTAACGTAATGTTTTTTTCTTTCATCTTAACAAGGCCTGCCTTTATAAATATTCATTAATGAAATTGTTTACGAAAAGGTTTACGTAAACGTTAACGTATTTTTATTATAAATATATCGTTGGAACTTGTCAACATATTTTTTTATTTTTATATAAATTTCTTTGTGCAAAATTACATCAAAACAATAAATGCACTTTTTTTGAGGGTGTGTATATCAAGCTTAGCATCAAAGCTGTTTCAAGGGAAAACTTACCGTATTTTGGAGTATGGATTGCTGTATCGGTATGGCTTTATGCTTTTTTCTGCCGATGGGAGACTTTACCCTTAAAGTGAGCTTGTTTGAGGAGATTGTGGGTGATACAGCCCTTCACTTTTATATCATGTTTATTACCGGTAGCTTGATACCGCTTTTTTTGGCGGAGAAAAATTTATTCCCGCTTCTTTTTTACAGCGGGATTGTTTCTTTGGTCCGGCAGGAGGCAGATGATTATAATAAGCTGAACGTAGGCTTAATGGCGAGGTTGAAACATGTTTTTCAACTTTGTTTTTTATGTTTTCAAAAAAAACTTGACTGGTCAGTCAATGGCAGATTTAAACATGTAATAAGCGCCTATACGGAAACTTGGTAACAGGAATTCAAAAATGGGTATACATTTACTGATAACAAACTTTGCTAACTAACAGTCTTCTATATGCATTACACTTTGGTCAAGGCGCAGAGGAACACTTGGAGAGTATTTGTAGAGATGAATAAGCGCTGCTCAACAAATTATCAGGAAAAGGTCTGGAGGAAATAAAGCAATCTTAAACCAGGGGTTAAAGAAGGAGGATTTTACAATGCAAGTTAAGATTTTGGTTGTAGATGACTCAGTATCTGACAGATTGAACATTAGAAATACACTAAATGAATATCACATATTAACCGCCTGCGACGGTACGGAAGCTATGCGCGTGCTTGAGGAGCACAACGGGATTAGCATACTCATACTTGATCTGAACATGCCCAACATGGATGGGTTTCGAGTCCTTGAGGCATTAAAAGAAGATGAGCGTTTTCGGAAACTGCGCACTATAATATTGACAAATTATGGTGAACTGGAAAATGAAATAAAGGGTCTTAAGCTTGGTGCAGTTGACTATATCCGAAAACCAATTCACATTGAATCGCTGAGGGCAAGGATTGATGTTCATGTTGCACTGTTACGTGCAGAGAAGGCACTGGAGCAGCGGGCGGATGAACAGGCACTTACCTTTTACATGATTTTCAATCAGGCTCCTATAGGCATTGCAATAACCCATGCTCCGGAACACTCAGGCAGAGTGGTTATGGAAATTAATCCAATGTTTGAAAAAATTACAGGCAGAACAAAAGAAGAACTGAATCGCCTGGGATGGGAAAAAATAACTCATCCGGATGACCTGCAAGAAGACAGAAAAAACCTTAAAAAACTTAAATCAGGCAAAATCAGAATATATTCAATGGATAAGCGGTATATTAAACCAGACGGTTCAATCGTTTGGGTACATATGGTTGTTGCACCGCTTAATGTGTCAAAGTATCAACTCTACAGTTATATCTGCCTGGTACAGGATATTACCGAGCGTAAAGAGTTTGAAGAGGCATTGCATGAAAGTGAGCGCAGCAAATCTGTTTTTCTTTCTCACCTGCCAGGGCTCGCATACAGGTGCAATTACGATCGTGACTGGACAATGCAGTATGTTTCCGATGGCTGTTATAATCTTACCGGCTATCGGCCAGAGAGCCTGTTATATAACAGAGACCTGTCATATAATGACATCATTTCTCCGGAATACCGGCAAACTTTATGGAGTAAATGGAAGCAAGTTCTTGCAAAAAGACAGCCATTTAAACATGAGTATGAGATTATAACTGCAACAGGTGAGAAAAAATGGGTTATGGAACTGGGCCAGGGGATTTATAACGAACAGGGTGAAGTTGAAGCGCTGGAAGGAATTGTTCTTGATATATCGGACAGAAAAGCAATTGAAGATACCCTGAAATACAATAATGAACACGATAGTTGGACAGGGCTGTATAATCGCGAATATTTAGTGTCATTACTTGAAAATGATATTAAACTAAAGAAAATGTCAAAGAAAGCACTTATCGGCGTTAACCTGAGTGCGGTTCAGTTGTTAACAACCAAATATGGGTTTCAGTATACTCAGAAACTGATAAAAAAGACAGCCGAAGCTCTTAGTAATCATTGTACCAATAATTGTCTGTTGTTCCACGTTCGTGAAAATCGCTTTATTTTCTATCTTTTGGACTATAAAGATAAAAACGAACTTGCCGATTTCAGTAACGGCATTGTCAAAACTTTGGAATCCTTATTTGTTATAGACAGAATAAACGGCGGGATTGGGATTCTGGAAATTGAGCAGAACCTGGATGAAGTTGATATTGATTTACTTTTTAGAAGACTTTTGATTGCCTCAGAAAAATCCATCAGTTTATATGAAAATGACTTTGTAATTTGTTTTTACGATGAAGAGCTGGAGGCCATGGTTAATCGTGAAATAGATATTGAGGAAGCTCTTAACGTGATAGCAGCAGATGATTATACCGGTAATGAGCTCTTTTTGCAGTATCAGCCCATTCTAGATTTAAAAACCGGTTTAATCTGCAGCTTTGAGGCACTGGCCAGATTAAGGAGTGAAAAATTAGGCTTCGTCTCCCCTGCAGAGTTTATAGGCATAGCCGAAAAAACAAAACTCATACTTCCCATTGGTGAAAAAGTTATTGTCACTGCATTTAATTTTTTGAACAGGCTCAGTGAGTGTGGATATGATAATATTTGCGTTTCAATTAATATTTCTGTTATTCAGCTGTTGGATTCTGATTTCACATGCAGGTTGTTTGACTTGATGAGTAAGATGAAAATCAATCCGCAGAACGTCTGCATTGAGATTACCGAATCTGTTTTTATCTCGGATTTTGAATATATAAATAATATTATTGGGAAACTGAGGGATAAAGGAATTCATATTGCCATAGATGACTTTGGAACGGGCTATTCCTCTCTGGCAAGAGAGAAAGAATTGAACGTTGACTGCATGAAAATTGACAAGTATTTTATCGATAATCTTTTAGATACAGACCCGGATAAAGTAATAACAAGCGATATTATTTCGATGTCACATAAACTGGGGCATTACATCGTTGCAGAAGGAGTTGAGTACGATATACAGCTTAAATATTTAAAAGAACACGGCTGCGACAGGGTGCAGGGATATCTGATCAGCAAGCCCCTTGATGAAGAAGATGCCATTGAATTTTTTAGAAAACACATGGAATTAAAGCGTTAACAAATTCAGTTAACCTGCATCTGATGTTATTGAAAAGACAAAATAATCAGATAAAAAACTCAGTTAAACGGGTTAACAGAGAATTAACCGAGATGAAAAAAAGAAAATTAACTATGATATTGATATTCCAGAGTGCACACTGGATGGATATATTGATGAAATAAGCTATCACATTATTATAAATAATCTTGTTAAAAACATAATAGAACACGCAAATGCAGAGAATGTAGAAGTGAAAGTGATCGGTGAAGAAGACAGAATAATATTTGAATTTTCTGATGACGGTATCGGAATAGAGCCGGACTTAAAGGAAAGGATATTTGAGAAGTTTTACAAAGGCTCCGGATCGCGGGGTTGTACAGGAAGTGGTTTGGGTCTGTCCATAGTCAGGCTTCTTGTAGAAAAACAGAATGGCGAAGTTTCGTTAGATACCCAAAGAAACAAAGGTACCGCCTTTAAAATTACATTTCCTCGGATTAGATAGATAACTGTTTGAAAACCCCTATAATAGCAGGGGTTTTTAACATATTTATTCCAAGATAAATGCAAGGTTTTTGCAAGACTGATTTTTTATAATGGGTTCATGGATAACAGAAGAAAGGGTGAGACTTATGAGCGAATTCATAATAGAAACAAAGGGGCTGACAAAAAGGTATGGTGAACAATATGCAGTTAAAGATGTGGATATGCACATAAGAAAGAATACCATATACGGACTTTTGGGAAGGAATGGGGCCGGTAAAACTACAGGCAAAGCAGGAATAAACCATTTAATGACGGTGGTTCTTGCCTTTGTATTTGGCTATTCATCAATATTTACAAGCGGCAATAAGCTGCTTTTGAATATTTATCCGCTGACTGCAGGTCTGTCAATTATAGGTTACAGAAGTCATAATCCTGCGGTCAAAGGTATGTTAAATCCTGAACTGTCTGTTGTTTCCCTTGTCTTAACAGCTGTTTCAACATTACTTATTGTCAGTTCAACAAAACAGATTAAAAGCACACGAAAAAATAAGCCTAAGCCTAAGCCAAAGAGGGGATGGTAAGGAGAAAGATGAAAAAGAAAATTTTAAAAATTGTTATACTAGCGGTTTCAGTTATGATTTTTGTACTGCATCTTCAGAACTTTAATACAAAATTTATCATGTTGTCTTGCATTATTATGGAGCATAGGATAAACTTATTAATGTAGACTTATTAAGATAAGTTTAAAAAGTGTCGGAGGTGAAAGAAAAATGGCTTATCTATTAGGTGTGGATATTGGCACATCAGGTACTAAAACAGTTTTATTTGACGAACTTGGTAATACCGTGGCCAGCGATCTGCAGGAGTATCCAATGTATCAGCCTAAAATTGGCTGGGCAGAACAAGACCCCGAAGACTGGTGGAGGGCTACCTATGTTTCAATCAGGAATGTATTGGATAAAAGTGGTGTTTCGCCAGGCGATGTAAAGGGTGTGGGTTTGTCCGGGCAGATGCACGGTGCAGTTCTGCTTGATAAGGACAACCAGGTATTAAGAAGGTCAATCATCTGGTGCGATCAGAGAAGCAGTGCTGAATGCGAACAGATTACAGAACTGGTAGGAGCAAAAAGGCTGATTGAAATCACTGCGAATCCTGCATTAACAGGTTTCACAGCGTCCAAGGTCATGTGGGTTAAAAACCATGAACCTGAAATCTTCGATAAAGTAAGAAAAATTCTTTTACCTAAGGATTACGTGCGCTATTGCTTAACAGGAGAGTTTGCAACCGAAGTATCCGATGCAAGCGGTATGCAGTTTTTAGATGTCCCTAACAGATGTTGGAGTGACGAAGTGATAAGTAAACTTGGCCTCGATAAATCAATGCTTGGCAAGGTTTATGAGTCTCAGGAAGTTACTGGTACAATTCATAGCAAAGCTGCTGAGCTGACAGGTCTTAATGTGGGAACTCCTGTGGTAGGTGGTGCCGGTGACCAGGCGGCAGGTGCTGTTGGAAACGGTATTGTAAAAACGGGAATTATTTCTTCTACAATTGGTACCTCCGGCGTTGTTTTTGCATACAGCGACGATGTCAGTATCGATCCTTTGGGACGTGTGCATACGTTCTGTCATGCTGTACCCAATAAATGGCATATTATGGGCGTTACCCAGGGTGCTGGGCTTTCCCTTCAATGGTTCAGGAATAATTTCTGCAAGGAAGAAATTGCAACAGCAGAACTTATGGATGTAGATCCATATTACTTAATGGATCAGGCAGCAGAGAAAGTTGAATCCGGAAGCAATGGAATAATATATCTGCCTTATTTAATGGGCGAGCGTACTCCACATCTTGATCCCGACTGCCGCGGCGTTTTCTTTGGCCTTTCTGCCAAACATACAAAGCAGGAAATGCTTCGTTCGGTAATGGAAGGAGTAGTATTCAGCTTAAGGGATTGTCTTGAAATTATTAAGGAACTTGGTGTTGAAATTAACCAGGTAAGAGCATCGGGTGGCGGTGGAAAAAGCCCATTATGGCGACAAATGCAGGCCGATGTTTTTAACTACGATATGTGCACTATTAATGCCAGTGAGGGGCCAGCCTTTGGAGTGGCAATTCTCGCGGGTGTTGGCTCGGGAGTATACAGTAGTGTTACCGAAGCCTGCGAAGCAACCATAAAGGTTAAATCAACGCAAAAGCCAAACAGTGAAGCACATGAAATATACAACGGGTATTACGAACTGTATAAAAATTTATACAGCTCATTGAAAGACGATTTTAAGAGTCTGGCGAAGTTGGTATAAAAAATTATGACTATAAAAATAACGGGTAATAACCAGTATCTTAAAGAACTAAATAAAGCTACGGTTTTGGATCTGATCAGGCAGAATAAAAGACTGTCCCGAAAGGAACTGGCTGATTTAACAGGGCTTTCACCCACAGCATGCGGCAGCATTACTCGCGAGCTGATAAAAGATGGTTTTTTGCACGAGACAGGGCAGGGAGAATCCACCGGGGGAAGAAAGCCGGTAATGCTTGAGCTGAAACCAAACTCGTACTATGCTGTTGGTTTTGATATCGGAATGAGTGAACTTAAAATGGTTATAGCCGATATTACTGCTAAGGTTCTGGTACAGAAACAGTTTGAATACAGTCCCGGAATTTCAGTTGAAAAAGTAATTAAATTTATTGGCGAAAAATTTTTTGAAGTTATAAGTAATGAGAAGTTAAGTGTGGATAAGTTTATAGGCAGTGGCCTGTCCATTCCGGGTATTCTGGACAGAAGGACAAACAAAATCATTATAGCTCCGAATCTCGCCTGGAACGAAGTTGATTTGGGCACAGAAATCAGTGAAGCTTTGGGCATGCCTGCTTATATTGAAAATGAAGCAATGTGTTCTGCAATATGCGAGCACTGGATTGGAAAATGCTCAAATATTGAAAACTTTATCTGCATTAATATTGAATCGGGGATTGGGGCCGGAATCTTTATCGGTGAATCCATATACCGTGGATACAGTGGAAGCGCTGGAGAAATTGGACATTTAATAGTTAAAGAAAATGGCAGACTATGTGGATGTGGCAATAGAGGGTGTCTTGAAACATATGCATCCATACGCCATATGCTTCGGGAAATAAATGAAAGAGTTCAAAAGGGATATTCGTCAGATATAATAAACCCCGGTATGGGTACACTATCATGGGACAAAATAGTGGAAGCAGCTTATAAAGGTGATGAATTATGCCTCCAGGTCCTCAAAAAGGGGGCAATTTATACCGGATACGCTGTTGCTTTCCTCATTAATACATTAAACCCCGAAGCCATTGTGCTGGGGAAATGCTTTAAAGAGTACGCGCCTTTGGTAATGGATACACTGATTAAAACCGTTAATGAAAATGCTTTAAAATATCCTGTATCTAAAGTTAAGATATTTACTTCAGAGTTTGGAATGAATTCATCAGCGCTGGGCGCGGCAATGATTCCAATTCGAAAAATATTTAGAAAGTAATATAAGCCATTACTTGGCTGATAAAATATTTAACAGGAGGTTAGAGTTATGAGTGAATATTTCAAAAATGTGCCAAAGATTCAATATGAAGGTCCGAAATCCGATAATCCTCTTGCGTTTAAGTTCTACAATCCCGATGAGGTAATAGGCGGAAAAACAATGAAAGAGCACCTGCGTTTTGCAGTAGCGTACTGGCATACATTCCAGGGCAGAGGGAGTGATCCTTTTGGGGCCGATGGTTCAGCAATAAGACCCTGGGATCATATTACCGATCCGATGGATCTGGCGAAGGCAAAGGTAGAAGCTAATTTTGAGTTTTGTGAAAAACTTGGTGTTC
>JAAYNA010000060.1 GCA_012521105.1 Clostridiaceae bacterium | reverse complement strand
TTCAACAACCTGATCGCTGACCTCAGCAGGCTTTGGAAACCAAAACATACTCGTTAAAACCATAAACATAGTCCCCATAATTCCAGCCCAACTCTTCTTATATGCAAAATAGCAGAAAGGAATAATAAACAATGGCCGTATATACCAGCTAAGCAGGTTCTGATGTCGTTCATACGCCCAGTTAAAAAAGCTTTTGTTCGTCATGGCTAAAATGATAAACAGAATAATTAGGAGAAAAAATAATCCTCCCAGTTGCTTGTCATATTGTTTTAAAGAGGCCAACTTCATGTTATCATCTCCTATCTTATTTTTCCGCAATATTTCTTTATAAGCCAGTTGATTATAGAGCGATACGTGGTATGCTGCCGTATAGCAAGGCAGCGATGCAGATAATTACCCAAACGGAAGGAGTTTTACCCTTGAAGATATGTTTATGCTTTTCTTATTTTTATATCATAGTATCTTGACAGACATAGTAATATGTGATAAAGTTTATTATGACATATGATATACTTTGTGACTAAAGATGCCGCATGTGGAAGAATGTATGACACTAGAGCTTTTTTCAAATTTGAATAATAGTAAAAGTGCAGGTACTGATAAGTTAGCATTTATAGTGGAGGTGACTAACGATGAACAATACAATTTCAACAGATCTAATCCGCGGTCATACCGACGCGATTATACTCAATGTGCTCCGTCAAGGCGACAGCTATGGATATGAGATATATAAAAAGATAATTAAATTGAGCGGCAACCAGTATGAATTGAAGGAAGCGACCTTATACACAGCTTTCCGCCGTTTGGAGAAGGACGGGTATTTAGTATCTTACTGGGGGGATGAAACACAGGGTGGAAGGCGCAAGTACTACCGCATAACAGAGGAAGGAAGAAAAAATTATGAAGAAAGCAAACAAGCATGGAACTTTGCCAAAGTGGTTTTAGATAAACTTATCCAAGGAGGTCTGGAAAATGCCAAAGATTAGTGATCATTTAGATAAAAAAGTGAATGCATACATTGACAATCTGTTTTCAGGTGTTGGACCAACTCAACAGCTTTATGACTTGAAAGAAGAGTTAGCTACAAATATTAAAGAAAAAATTGCCGATTACATTGCCCGTGGAATGGACGAAGAACAAGCTTACAAAGAGGCAATTATATCTATGGGTGATTTGAGCGGATTGGTAGATGATATGCGCAAGCTCGGACAGGACGCGGCAAGGCAAACCGTTTATTCAACAATGGCTGCACGCATATCAACAGCAGGAATAGTGGCCGGCTCACTGCTAATATTGTTCGGCATCTTTACAGCTTTAATGTTGTATTTTATGTCAGAAGATAATTTGTCAGTTTTAGGTAATGGAGTATTCGTAATAGCGGGTAGTGCGCTGCTAACTTATAGTGTATTAACAAGAGAAACTAGCAGAAAATATGCTATGAATAAGATACGCGCAGGACTGTATGCCCTGTCAGTTGGAGTGATACTTTTTAGTTTTTTTACATCGGCAGCTTCTTGGTTTGCTACTGGTGAAATGTACGTTTCTGTTGCTTCTCTAATGGTTTTCTTCTTAGCGGGCTTTGGCCTGTTGTTGTATCTGGTTTTAACAGAAAGCGATCGTAGAAAGATCTAAATGTTTCAGCTGTGATACAGCTTTTATCTCATACAGTTAGAATCAAAAAACATAGGGGAACAAGCAAACTGTTCCCCTTTTGCAGCTAATTCAAAAGGCTCAATTGATTATTTGTGTTTGCAGAACCTGCCTTTCAATAACGGTGTCCTCTACTTCCAGCCTGCCATACAAAAGCGGTGATTTAGTGCTATTGGCTTGTCTTCTAAATTGTTTTCCTCCTGTTCCATTTCAAACTCTTCCATAAATAACTGCTGCAGGCTTTCACTACTGTTTGCTTTCACTTCTTCCACCGTTTTATCAAAAGCATCTTTTTCCTCGGCTTTGCTGTAACCTAACTCGGGCCTTCGGTCTATAAGGAGGGAAGCTACAAGATTCTATTCCTGATTGTTTAAAGTAGAGTAATCGGTAAGTTCCAGACCCAAAGCTGCTGTGATATCTTCGTCTTCAACGGCTTTTCTCATCGCTGCAAAGATATTTGCATTATTGATGGTCATTACTGCATTATCCTCATATTCATTGCCAATCATTGCCTCGATTACCTGCAGCTTTGCAAGTTTAGTATATAGCTCCCCATAGTTTTGAATATCTCATGTTATTACCTTAGATTGTAATGTACATCGCCACGTGAGACGCTAAATTGTTGCTTTCTCACGGGGCTTTTCCCTTGAAACTACCTGCTTAAAAAGATTAGTGCAAACAGCGACGAATGATGACCTGACCGGTTTCAGGATTGTAGTTCACTTCGGCACCAAGGACATCCCTTACAAAGCTTAAGGGCACAAAGGTGCGGCCAGGTTTCCGAAGAACCGGTACAGCTTCGATATCAATTCTTTCTCCGTTAACCAAGATTTCTTTTAAACCTATTGTCAAGACAATCTCTGTATCGCCGTCATACTTTATTACGACCTGCCAGTTATCGTGAATCCACTCCACATAGGCGAGCAAGTTTTCACTTATAAACCTGATGGGCACCCTTATCAAACCGGTTTCATCTTCAATGTATGGCACAGCATCAAGAATATATAACTGCCCGTTTACGGTTGCTTCAAAACTATCTATGGTCAGGATGATTTCAATCCATTCCTTGCATTGTTCTTCTGCCGGTTCTTTTATCACGTGGGTAAATTCGTGGCTCGAGGTCCTATTTCTTCTATCAGTAACGGTTACCGTGTATTTGAATGTTCCCGCTTGGCTGGGAGTTCCGCTCAGCGTACCGTCTTCTGCAAGGTTTAAGCCATCGGGGAGATTTCCTTTCGTCAGCGTAAAGGTATATGGTTTTCGCCCTCCCCTTGCCTTGAAGGAATGGGTGTAGTCTTCGCCAACGACACCATCGGGAGGATTGTTTGTATCGATTCTCAAAGGTGATGTGCTGCTGCCTCCGCTTCCGGCGACACTTTCTTCTTTTCTTTCACAGTCAGGGTCAGTATGCTGCTGGCAAGAACCGTGTTTCCCGACTTAACTTCGGCTTTAATAGTGTAGACGCCTGGTTCTGCATTTGCAGCCACTTGTGCATCAACTATCGTTACCTGTTCTACTCCAGCTTCCACTTTGTAGCCTTCTGCCGGACCAATATTCGACAATATTCTTTATTTAGATTCAATATAAAAATTTCCCAACCGATAAGCAAAAAACCAGTAAAGTTTGCAGAAGGTTAGAAAAACCCCGTGAGAAGCTCAATTGATAGCTTTCCCACGGGGCACAATTAGTTTTTACCTGATGTCAGGTTAGTTCAATGATAAAACAAAGAAAGCATTAATTATTGTACAATAAATCTTTTCAAATAATTTATATACCGCGAGCAAACGGAGATGTAAAAAATAATATTCAAAATCAAAAAAACCCCTATAACGATTAAGAACTGATTTAGAACTGACGAATACAATACTGTTTGCAGCACGCTTATAGCAAAATAAGTGTGAATGCTTGCAAGAATATAAGGAACAAAAAACAACACTGCGATTTGAATGCTGGCAACTTTTGTCATTTCGCTAAAACTCAAGCCAAGCTTTGATAGGCCCATGTATTTGCTCTTATATAGATTCAAGTCGGTATATAGTCTGAAATACAAGAAACTGCTGGCCCCCAAAAAGAATATGACTCCCAGGAAGAATCCTACATATAAAAACAATTTCTTATTTTGATTTTCTAAATTATACCCTTCTATCCTTGTTGACCAGAAATATATGCCATGTTC
>JAAYNA010000059.1 GCA_012521105.1 Clostridiaceae bacterium | reverse complement strand
TATCATATGTATGGAAGGTGCACTTGCCCTCAGTTTTACACCAAACCTGCTGCCCTGGCGTATAATTTCAGGAGGTTCCAGAGATAATTCATCAAGCTGCGGTGCTACTACCCCATAACCTTTAACTTTAACTTCATGCAGCGCATATTCAATTTTTTTATATTCTCTTCGTATTCTTGCAAGTTCTTTCAGTACACTGAACAATTCATGCTCACCCTGAATATTAAGTCCCGTTTCTGAATTAAGAATCTGATAAAACAGGCCGTCTGCCATATTAATCTCTACATTAACACGTCCCCTGCCCAGTTGCATTTCGGATATTCTGCCATTTTTAACAAAGTCATAATCATTTAAACTGCATATATTATTGTTGACCTGTCTTATTGTAGCATTTTCAACCATAACTTCACGAAGGGCATTTATTATATCATTTCTCAGCCAGTGCTGCGGATCAAGTCTGGTAACCCATCGTGGGATATCTACAGCAACCTCGCGAACAGGGAACTCATAAAGAATTGTCTGCATTGTGTCGTGTATATCCCGAACTGTCATATTAAGACAATCCAATGGGAGAACGGGTTTGTTGTATTTTTCAGACAGTCTTTCAGCCAGCTGTCTGGTCTCGGTCTGTTCGGGAAATGCAGAATTCAGAATAATAATATAAGGTTTTCTGTTATTCTCAAGTTCAGCTATTACCTTTTCTTCTGCCTCTTCATACTCTTCCCTGGGTACATTTGTGAAGGAGCCATCGCTTGTCAGTGCAATTGCAATGGTTGAATGTTCCCGTATTACCTTCCTTGTACCTGTTTCGGCTGCCTCCTCGAAGGGAATTGGATCTTCAAACCATGGCGTATGGACCATTCTGGGTACTTCACCTTCCATATAACCAAGTGCACTTTTCACCAGATATCCTACACAATCAACAAGCCTTACATTCATTGTTGCATTGTCGTCCATTACAACCTTCACTGCCTCATTAGGTACAAATTTAGGCTCTGTGGTCATTATAGTACGGCCGGAACCGCTTTGAGGTGTCTCATCAATGGCTCGTTCGCGGTCATAAGGATTTTGGATGTTCGGAATTACCAGGCCCTCCATAAACCTTTTAATAAAAGTTGATTTTCCTGTCCTGACAGGGCCAACTACACCAATATAAATGTCGCCATTCGTTCTTTCTGCTATATCTTCATAGATCCTGTAATCTCTTTCCACGGCGTATCCCCCTCTGTTCAATTGTTATAACGGGTCACCCAATCCTTCTATAATATATTGAACAAGTCCACTATTTATTACAAAAAAATAAAGCCTTTTAAGGCTTTTTTATAAAAAAGTATATAACTTCTTTATCTCCGATAACAGGTGCACATTACTTTTTCCTTTTAACAACCGGAGGGCATAAGTATTCTGCTTCCTGGAAACAGTTTTAAGATTCCGGAGTATTCTCATCTGACGCATCCGATTCTTTAGGCTTGTTTTTGTCTTTATTAAACTCTGTATTGTCTTCTGTTTTATCCTGCCGTCTTTTATAATAAAAGAAGAATAACACATAAAGCATTAAAATTGTTACCGATTCTGTAACCCGGTAATGTATAAACAGAACATTCACAAAAAGCAAAAGAAATACTATCAGTGCTATCCATGCCAGTATTCGTTTTCTCAATGCACATTCACCTCAATAAAACTAACTATTACTTTTTTTACCGTCTCTGCGGGATAAAAGCCAATCATGTATTTTGGCTTCATATCCGTTTCTGGTTGGCTCATAATAAATAGTACCTCTTAATTCTTCAGGCAGATACTCCTGGTCAACAATATTCCCGGGGAAATCATGGGCATATAAATACCCTTTTCCGTAGCCCAGGTCGGACATACCTTTCACAGGCGCATTTCTAAGGTGCATAGGAACCTCACCGGTATATTTATTTTCAACATCAGAAAGAACTTGTTCTATACCTTTATAACAAGAATTTGATTTTGGACTGGTAGCAACCATAACTGCAGCCTGGGCAAGTATAATCCTTGCTTCAGGCATTCCAATGCGCTCAATTGCTTGCGCTGCCGATACTGCAACGGTAAGCGCATGCGGATTTGCCATGCCCACATCTTCGGCCGCACAGATAATTATTCTTCTTATAAGGTATTCCGGAGTTTCACCGGCATAAAGTGCTCTTCCAAGGTAAAATAATGCAGCGTCGGGATCGCTGCCGCGCATTGACTTGATAAAAGCACTGATATTATCATAATGGGCATCCGAGGATTTATCAAACCTGATTGCCTTTTTTTGAACACATTCTTCAACAACTTTTGTGTCTATTATATAATAACCGTTACTGTCGGTTTCCGAAGTTAAAACTGCAAGTTCAAGGGCATTCAGTGCAATTCTTGCATCACCGCCCGATAATGCAGCAAGCAACCCGAGTGCATCATCGGATATATTGATTTTAAGCTTACCGTAACCACGCTCAGTGTCACCAAGAGCATTCTGTATTATAGTTATAATACTTTGTTCGGTTAATGGTTTCAGCATAAACACTGTAGATCTTGAAATAAGAGCTTTATTAACCTCAAAAAAAGGATTTTCAGTTGTTGCACCTATAAGAACTATAAGGCCATTTTCAACGTATGGCAGCAGTGCATCCTGCTGAGATTTGTTGAATCTGTGAATTTCGTCTATGAAAAGAACACACCGTCCCGACGGATTTAAAAACTCATTGGATGTCTCTTCTACAATATCCTTAATATCCTTAACACCAGCCGTAACAGCATTCAGTTGCCGAAACACAGATTTGGTACTATTAGCAATGATTTTTGCCAAAGATGTCTTTCCGGTTCCGGGAGGCCCATAAAGAATTATGGACGCTATCTGATCTGCTTGTATCATCCTGTTTAATAACTTACCTTTCCCCACAATATGCTCTTGTCCAATAAATTCATCAAGGGTCCTTGGCATCATTCTGTATGCTAACGGTTCTCTTTTTCTGTTTTTTGGCAATTAAACCACCTTTCCCATAACGAAGTTTGAAGATGTTCTTCACCTTTTACAGGTTCTGTTTCGGGCCAACAAATCTTTGCATACTGGTAAACATGGCTGAGGATTAACTACTTGTTCTCTTTTCTTTTCAGATATTTTTCATACAAATCAGGCCTTTTTTGTCGGGTCCTTTCCAGTTTTTTTTCAAAACGCCATTTTTGAATATTGGCATGATGTCCTGACAACAGGATGTCAGGTACTCTTCTTGACATGAATACAGGAGGACGGGTATATTGAGGGTACTCCAACAGACCGTCATAATGAGATTCGTCAGAATATGCTTCTTCGGACGGAAGTACACCTTCAACCAACCTGCTCACACAGTCTATCAGCACCATTGCAGGTAATTCCCCACCTGTTAAGACATAATCACCTATGGAAATCTCCTCATCAACAATTTCTTCAAGAACACGTTCATCCACGCCTTCATAATGGCCGCATAAAATTATAATGTGTTTTTCCTTAGAAAGCCTTTTCGCAATCTCCTGATTTAGAACCTTTCCCTGGGGACTCATATAGATTGTAACAGGTTTATACCGAAGATCTTTTTTTACATGACTCCAGGCATCATAAATAGGCTGTGGTGTCATAACCATACCACTGCCGCCTCCATAAGGATAATCGTCGGTTTTTCTGTGTTTGTCCTTCGAAAAATCTCTGATGTTATGAGTCCTGATAGTTAAAATGCCTCTCTCCCGTGCCCTGCCAATAATACTTTCGGATAAATATGAGTCAACACTCTCTGGAAAAAGGGTTAACACGTCAAATATCATAAATCTATCAGCCCTTCCGGGAGAATGACCTGAATTTTCCTGTTTTCAATATCAATATTTAAAACAACATGTTTTAATGCAGGTATAAGTAATTCTCGGTATTTATCCCCATTAACAACGTATACATCATTGCTGCCTGTTTGCAATACGTTGGTTATTTTGCCCAAAAGCACATCCTGTTCGTACACTTCGCACCCTATGAGGTCTGCAATAAAATATTCATATTCATCGAGGGGGCGTGCATTTCTTCTGTCAACCTTCAAATAACAGTTTTTAAATTCAGCAGCTTTATCCATGGTATCAATGCCATGAAGCTTAACTAACACAAAATTCTTATGATATCGTACCTTTTCAACAAAATATTCGGTAAGCTTATCATCCTTCTCAACCCATACAATTTTCAGATAATCGAAACGGCTAATATCTGAAGTTGCCGGAATAACTTTCATCTCTCCCCGAACACCGTGGGTATTTGTTATTTTACCAACGGTAAGATACTCGACCAAACTTATCCCTCCGTTAATAAAACCCCGACCTTTATTTGTCGGCCGGGGTTATTATATCTTAATCTGAGATAGGTTTATCAACTTCCTTGACAGCCCATTTTTTAATTGTTACTTTTGTTCTTTCGTTCCCGCTTTCAATAGTAAACTCATCGTCTTTAATATTAATAATTTTACCTGCAATACCGCCTATGGTAATTACCTTATCACCTACAATGGCATTTTCAATCATTTCGCGGGTTTGCTTTTCTTTTTTTCTTTGAGGCCTTATAAGAATAAAATACATTAATACAAAAATTAAAATCAAAGGCCCAAACTGCACTAAAAACAGATAAAAACTATTTACCTCGGGAACCTCTGCTCCTGCAGCACTCTCGGCAAATGCCGTTAACAACCAGTTCATGTTTTTTCTCCTTTCAATAAATAAGAAAAATTTTTCTGCACATATATCATACAAAGCTTATATCTGTAAGCATAGAAACATTATACACAATTAATACACCCAATTCAACCATTTATTTCACTTCGAACTATACCCATGCCAACTCGCTTCAACTGTCTCTCAGGCAGTCATTTACTGCCTTACAAAATTCCTGATATAATTGTTTCATACTCTGTTGGTTAGTAATTCGGGTAATATATGCTTACATACCTGTTTTAGTATCATAACCAAATTTTCTGAAAAACTCATTTCTGAAATCAGCCAGACAGTCATTTCTGATTGCCTCTCTGACATCCTCCATAAGTTTGACCAGGAAACGCAGGTTATGCCAAGTAGCAAGCCTTAGCCCAAGCATCTCCCCTGCTTTAAAAAGATGTCTGATATATGCTCTTGTGAAATTTCTGCATGCATAACAATCGCATTCAGGATCTATCGGAGAGAAGTCTTCAGCATATTTTGCATCCCTGATAATAATTCTGCCGTTAGATGTAAACACCGTTCCATTCCTGCCAATACGTGTCGGCAGAACACAATCAAACATGTCAACACCACGTATGCTTCCATCAATAAGATAATCGGGGCTTCCAACCCCCATAAGATAGCGGGGTTTATTCTCCGGGAGGAAAGGTATTGTTTTTTCTAAAATGTCCATCATTATATCCCCTGGTTCACCAACACTTAAACCTCCAATAGCGTAACCGGGAAAGTCAAGGTCTGTTATCTGTTTTGCACTTTCCTGACGCAAATCAGCATATACGCTGCCCTGAACAATCCCGAAAAGTGCCTGTCTATCAGGATTCTTATGTGCTTTTTTACACCTTTCGGCCCATCGTGTAGTCATTTCCATGGATTTTTTCGCATAGTCATAATCACACGGGTAAGGAGCGCATTCATCAAATGCCATTATTATATCTGAACCAAGTGCGTTTTGGATTTCTATTGATTTTTCTGGTGAAAGAAAATGTCTGGATCCGTCTATATGAGATTTAAAGGTAACTCCTTCTTCCTTTATATCGCGTAAGTCGGCAAGGCTAAACACCTGGAACCCGCCACTGTCTGTAAGAATTGGCCTGTCCCAGTTCATAAAGCTGTGCAGCCCTCCGGCTTTGCTTACAAGTTCATGCCCCGGACGAAGGTACAGATGATATGTATTACTGAGAATAATACCTGCACCTATTTCTTTCAGTTCATCGGGCGACATACCCTTAACCGTTGCCTGGGTTCCTACAGGCATAAATGCAGGAGTATCGAAGCTGCCATGGGGTGTATGCACCTTACCAAGGCGTGCTCCGGTCTGCCTGCATACATGTATCAATTCATATGTTACTGCTGCCATTTAATACATCCTTTACAAATAACATTGTTGCCTGTATTATATTAGCCCAGTTTATTAATATGGTCAACGCCTAAATCCTTATTAAATGTCATCATAATCCTCGTTTGAACCGTTATCTTTTCTTTTATCTTTAATTAGTATAATCATTCCTGCCAGGATTAAAACTGCAGGCAGAATAAATTTTGACAATCCTCTTAAATTTCTTATTGTAAATGTGAAGAAAAACAGTGATGTGCAGGATAGTATTCCAATAGGAATTAACAGTCCCTTCTCCCTGTCCCCGAAATAATACAGCTCAAAAAGCCCGACTGCAGGCGCAAGAATAACCCCAGGCCACATCACATTGTACATATTCCACAACTCTGATGTTTGAAAAACAACTCCCAAGGTTAGCAGAATTCCACCCGGAACTAAAAGCCCCACGTTTTTTCTGTTTGAATAGTAACCGGCATGAAAAAATAATGAAATAAATATTAGGATCATTGGCCAGAATGTAGCCATAAGTCTGCCTAAACTTGGAATTACACCGAAAGTACTAAGTATCAGCAAAACACCTATACAAATCAATGTAACTCCTAACCCGAACTTGCTGTTTCTTCCTTTATCCATATTATAAACCTCCCAAATGGACAATCTATATGGATAATATTTTACACTGTTATTATGAAAAACCCCTTAGTCATTCATTAGAATTTAATTAAAATCTACTGCTTTCAGAAAAAATACCATTGAGCCACTCGATACATAGGTTAATCCAACCTGATACATGTGGATATGTACCTTTGCCGTTGTCTGTTTCTTTGTTTGCTAACGCAAGGCCATGAGGTCCGTATGGATAAATGTGTAATTCAAAAGGTATTTTATTCTTTCGAAGTGCCGAGGCAAACATAAGGCTATTTTCTACCGGTACTGACTGGTCTTCAACTGTATGCCATATAAACGCCGGGGGCGTTTTTTCAGATACTTGGGTTTCAAGAGACATTTCATTTATTAAAGTCGTATCAGCATTTTCACCTAACAGGTTTTCTCTTGAACCTTTATGACCGAACTCCTTCATTGTTATAACCGGGTAAGCAAGAATCATTGCATTGGGCTTGTTTTCCCCTGTAACTATACCTTCTGTATTAAGGTAAGCTTTATCAAAATGTACCCCAAGGCTTGCAGCCAGATGAGCACCTGCAGAAAATCCACATACAGCTATTTTATTTCTGTCAATATTCCAATTATCAGAATTCTCTCTTATAATGCACATAGCCCTGGAAATATCAAGAAGTGGTTGTGGATGACGGTTTGGTGCCACGCTGTAATAAAGAATAAAAGTATGGTAGCCCTTGGCTGTAAATTGCATTGCAACAGGCTCAGCTTCTCTCTCTGAGGTGTGTGCATATCCTCCACCGGGACAAATTAAAACTGCCCCTCGCTTTTTATCTCCTGACAGGATATAGGTTTCAAGATAGGGCTCATAACCATCCTGTTTTTTTTCAGTTGAAATCCCATCCCATATCTTAATTTTTCTATTAATCATTTGTTTACCCCCAGTATATTTAAAATATTAAATTATTAAATTATGAGCATTGCATCTCCAAAACTAAAAAAACGATATTTCATGTCTATTGCCTCTTTGTAGGCAGCAAGAATATTCTCTCTGCCTGCAAAAGCACTTACAAGCATTAACAGTGTAGATTCGGGCAGGTGAAAATTTGTAATTAGCCCGTCAATGGCCTTAAACCTGTAACCCGGATATATAAAAATATCAGTTTCGCCTTCGGTTGGCTTTACTGTTCGGTCTTCTGCAGCAACCGATTCCAGAACCCGGCAGCTTGTTGTTCCAACTGCAATAACCCTTTTCTTTTGACTTCTTGTTTTGTTTATAATGTCACAGGCTTCCTGGTCTATTTTAAAATATTCGGAGTGCATGTGGTGTTCTTCGATGTTTTCGGTTTTTACAGGTCTGAAAGTTCCAATACCAACATGGAGTGTTAACTCAGCAAATTGAACACCATTACTTTTAAGGTCATTAATAAGCTCTTCGGTGAAGTGGAGACCGGCAGTAGGTGCAGCTGCAGAACCGTCATATTTGGAATACACTGTCTGATACCGTTCTTTGTCCTGAAGATCTTTGGTTATATACGGCGGTAACGGCACAATACCAACCCTGTCGAGTACTTCTTCAAATATTCCTTTATAATAAAACTTAACAAGACGGTTTCCCCCGTCTACGATTTTCAAAACTTCGGCTATTAGCAAATTATCGCCGAAAACAAACCTTGTTCCAACCTTCGCCCTTTTACCCGGTTTTAATATAACCTCCCAAACATCCTTATCGAATTTTTTCAGAAGTACAAACTCAATTTTTCCACCTGTGTCCTCCCTCTCACCCAAAAGACGGGCAGGAATGACCCGTGTGTTGTTTAATACAAGGCAGTCTCCGGGATTTATATAATTTTTTATATCATGAAAATGTAAATGTGTTGTTTTTCCAGTTTTCCTGTCAAGTAACAGTAATCTTGACATGTCTCTTTTTTGCAATGGGCTTTGCGCTATGAGTGATTTTGGCAAATCATAATAAAAATCTTTAAGCTGCATAATAACCATTTCCTTTGTTTAAAACACAATAACTCTTTTTGCTACTTGCTATAATACAGAAAATCCGCAACTTATACAAGGGGGGGAATTTTGAAGTGCATCAGACGGGCAGGCAGGATATATGCCATAAGCAGGAGAGAACAGGTCTTCCCTACACTAAAGTCTGTTTCCGGCATTGCACAATAGCTTCAGTATCCGGCAGAAGGAGAATTATATTAATCTTGTTTCCTTCAAGGAGTTCATCAAGCGGGTGATTCGGGTGATTTAGCCGACGAAAATCACACTTCGAAGCCATGCTGCATCACGGGTAGTTGAGAGCGTGAAACTGAGCGGCCCGGAATATGGAGACCCACTGTGTCGGCCTATATTATAGCTCAGAGCGGGAGTTTAGCAGGTGCTTTGTTGCTAAAGGAGACAAAACACCCGGAGCGGAACCCACGGATTAATATTGTGAAGTCATTGTGCAATGCAAGGAAACTTTTAGCAGAATGCAGCTTATAGATGTGGGTCAGTAAAATTATCCCTATACTATATATTTGTTAATTATCTCCCGTTCAAGCTCATATAAACGCTCATTTTTTACGGTACGTTCTTCAAAGGGCATGGGATTTTGTATTTCCTTTAATATCTTGGTGGGCTTGTCGGAAAAAATATATATTTTGTCAGAAAGCAGAAGAGCTTCCTGCACATCATGGGTAACCATAATTACCACAGGCTTTTTCTTAATCCATAAACTTTTCAGCAGGTTTATCATCTGATCCCGTCTTTTCAGATCGAGGGACTGAAAAGGCTCATCCATAAAAAGAATATCAGCTTGTATAATAAAAGCTCTTGCCATAGAAAGGCGTTGACACATTCCACCACTTAGTTCAGAAGGCAAGTGGTTTTCATACCCTTTAAGACCGACCAGTTCAAGCATCTCGAAGCATAACTTTTTTTTGGTCTCTTTTTCAATGCTGTCCGGTAAAACCAGTTCAAGGTTTTTCCAGGCATTTTTCCATGGAAGAAGCCTTGGTTCCTGAAAAAGAAAAGATAACTTTTTCTGGTCAACACCTTTTTTTTCACCTTCATCTGCATTTATTAAGCCTGCCGCTATTCTAAGAAGTGTTGTTTTTCCACAACCCGACGGACCTAAAATTGCAGTGATGGATTCTTCTTCAAACACCATATTAATGTTATCCAGAACAATTGTATTATTAAAGCTTTTTTTAATGTTTAAAAGCTTAATCATTTTGAGTATTCTCCCTGAAAAGTATTTTTATTAATAAGTCAAAAATAATAGAAACAGCAACTACAATTAATGCCCAGGCCATGATCCCGGCAAGATCAATCTGAATTTTATGCATGTACATCTGTGCACCTATTGTCCTATGGTTCACAAAATTGAAAACTTCAGCTGTGACCATTACTTTGAAATTTAATCCCAGTGCCGAACGGGCTCCTGCAATTATATAAGTTTTTAGAGAAGGAACATATATGTTATGTATAATCTTGGCGTTACTGAATTTGTAAATCCGGGCCATTTCTATGAGTTTCACATCTACATTTTGCAGCCCTTCGGATATATTCGTATAAAGCACCGGAAACACAACAAAATAGCAGATAATAACCGGAGTATATGACACAGGTAACAGCAATAGTGCCATCAATATTATTGCAACAGTAGGAACAGATCTTATGAACCCTGATACAAATTCCATTAATCTGTGTATGAAGGGAACAAGTTTACTTATAATTCCAAGGATCAGCGCAGGTATAAAGGCTGCGGCAAAACTTAGAAAAACAGCCCGCACAGTATTAAAAACAGTGGGTAAAAAAGATGGGCTGCTTATTATTGAATATAAAGAAACAAAAACTTCATAAGGGGAAGGAAAAATTAAAGTTTTCCTTCCCAGCGATAAAAAGTGCCATACAATAATGAATGCTATTATAAAAATAACTAAAAACACAGTTTGAATGTTTTTTTTCACGTAAAGTACCTGCTTTTTATAATATATATTTAATTAATCTGGTAATAAAGCCCGTCATCGGGTATTTTTCCGCCAATTGTTTCGGGATTGAACTCATACATTATTTCATAAAGCTGATTAAGTTCTTCTATAACATCTGCTGCATATTCATGCCTTATGTTATTACCTGGCATTGATTTAGCAACAATATCAGCGGCAAGTCCTAATTCAAGTTCTTCGGCAATTACACCTGCTTCTTCGGGATTTTCATTTATCCAGTCCATACCATCAGCTAAAACCTTAATATAGTCTTTTACCAGCTTCGGATCGCTGTTTATTAAGTCTTCCCGGACCAGTATACCTGCCTGTGGATATCCCTGCGACAGACCAAATGCTTTTTTCCATTCCTCCTGCAAGTCAAGGAAAACATTTGTATCAGGCTTTTTTGTTTTTACAGTTGATAAAACCGGTTCGGGTAACATGGATATTTTTGCATTTCCGTTAAGGAAATTAGGCGCAAGCTCTGTTGCACCCGAAAGATATACCAGGTTAACATCTTCATCAGGATTCAGTCGGTTTTCCTTTAAAAGTGTTCTGAACACTATATCGGGAACCAGACCCTTGCCCATTAGATATATATCCTGTCCTTTAAGCGCTTCCCACCCCTCAATGTTCTCGGATGAAGCAATATAAAGATTGCCCCATGTAACAACAGATGTAAGTTTATAGGGTATATTTTTTTGGTAAAGCTGAGCTGCCAGGTTAACAGGTACAACTGCAAAATCAGCTTCTTTTGAAGTAATACGGGCTACAATTAAATCTGTTGTAGGAACTACTTCATACTGTACAGATGTCCCATTAATCTCAGTGGTGTCCTTCATGGCTTTCGAGATACTGATAGCTGTAGCACCTGCAGGTGCTACCACTTTGATCTGTTCAGTTTTTACGCTTTTATTTTGTTCTGTTATATTATTTGTTGTGCAGGCTACAGATAATAATACAAATGATAGTAATGTAATAAGAATAAAAACTCTTTTTTTCATAACAATAAACCTCCATTAAAAAAACCCACCTGAAAGGATGGGCAACATTGATTTACCTTCCCCTCCTCACGGATTTCTCCATGACTTCAGGTTATGTAAAATAGAAATCCTTGCTGTAATTGAACCAATTACAACTCAGATTACTATTCATTTGTTTGTTATTATTTTAACATGTCTGATAATGTAAATACAACTTTCTATTTGCACTATTTATCGGTAATTATATTATTGTCGTTGTATTTGTATAATAAGACAATTATCTTATTTTCACCGTTAATATATATCCCAACTATTTATGGTTCTCAAACATCAGCCTGCATTTATCAGCCCTGTATTTAGACACGACATATTCTACTGCCTGTCCGCTTTTGGAATAAAGAATATTATATACTTTTATTAATGCTTGTCCTGGTTGAACCTGCAATTGAGGTGCATCCATAGCGCTTGAATAATCTACCTCCAGTGTACTTTTTGAAGTACATGGTACCAGGGGGTATTTTCCTCTTAAAATTTCATAAGAAGGCTTTTTATTTTTAATATCTTCTCCTATGTCAGGAAAAAGGCTTTGTGGAATATATGAAGTGTTAACAGAAAACACTTCACCATTGCGTGTATTTAGATATGTAATGCATGTAAACTGTGAATTATCTGTTTTAAGATTGAATATTTCTTTTAATACACCAAATTCCTTTGCTGTTACCGAAGAAATTGAAAGGATTTCTTTTTTTTCAGGTTCAAGGCTATCAAGAATTGAATCAGTAAAACCGGTATAATCTTTAATATTGATACAGGATTTTCTTTTTGATACAAATGTGCCTTTTCCCTTTAATTTATATAAATGGCCGTTATTTGTTAACTCATTTATAGCTTGTCTGACAGTAGGCCTACTGATGTTGTACTGCTCACATAAATCTTGTTCGGAGGGGATTTTTGTATCTTCCTTATACTCACCTGATTCGATTTTCTCCAGAATTATGTTTTTGAGCTGACAATACAGTGGTACATTACTGTATCTGTTAATGCTTGCCACACTTTATACCCCCAGTTCCTTTATTATAGTCTGCAAATAAAATAAATTTATATTATTTGGAAGAAATTGCTTGTCAATTTCAATACACCCATGACAGACGAGCTAAAAAGCTTGCGCTCAGCCGATTCAGCCAGGTGAGAAATACTCTTATGGCTGTTATTACGTTATTATGTTCTTACATCTTAACTGTTTTGCTGAAAAAAATCAAGTTAACTAGGACTATTGGCACAGTATATTAGGACTTTAGTCCTAGAAATTTATAAAATTCTAAACATTCAAACTAACCTGAATATCATCAACAGGGTTTGTATCTAATACTGGTTTTACATAATCTCTAAGAAACTCTTCGACCTGCTCGGCACTTCTGCCAATGTACAGCTTTGGATTGAGCACTTCCTTTAATTCGTTAATATCCATACCAAATGCGCTATCCTGAGAAATCCTTTCAATAAGGTCATTGTTAAGCCCTTCATTTTTAACCCTTTCTGCAGCTGCCATCGAATGTATGCGAATTCTCTCGTGAAGTTCCTGCCTGTCCGCCCCTTTTTTTACAGCTTCCATAAGAATATTCTCGGTGGCCATAAAGGGAAGTTCTTCATTTACTCTTTTTTCTATCATTTTGGGGTAAACAACCAGACCATCGGCTATATTTATATAAAGGTTTAAAATAGCGTCCACTGCAAGGAAAGCCTCAGGTATACTGATTCTTCTATTGGCCGAATCGTCAAGGGTTCTTTCAAACCATTGAGTGGAAGCGGTAATTGGGGCGTTTAATGCATTAACGATCACATAACGGGCAAGAGAGGATATTCTTTCACTTCTCATCGGGTTTCTCTTATATGCCATTGCCGAAGAACCTATCTGTTTTTTTTCAAAGGGTTCCTCTATTTCCTTCAGGTGCTGCAGAAGCCTTAAATCATTACTGAATTTGTACGCACTTTGGGCAATACTGCTCAATACGTTTAAAATTCTGGAATCCTGTTTTCTTGTATATGTCTGTCCTGAAACAGGAATAACTTTACTAATTCCAACCTTTTCAGCTATCAGTCTTTCAAGCTTTTTTACCTTTTCATGATCCCCGTTAAAAAGTTTTAAAAAGCTTGCCTGGGTTCCTGTTGTTCCTTTATTACCAAGAATATATAAGTTCTCTGTTACAAAGTTTAGTTCATCAAGATCAAATAAAAGCTCCTGAATCCACAGGCACGCTCTTTTCCCAACCGTAACAAGCTGGGCAGGCTGAAAATGAGTAAAGCCAAGGGTTGGCAAATCTTTATATTCATAAGCAAAGGAAGAAAGCTTTTTAATGACATTTATAACCTTTGTTTTAATAAGCTTTAAAGCCTTTGAAAAAATAATAATATCAGCATTGTCGGTGACAAAGCATGAAGTAGCACCAAGATGTATAATACCCTTTGCCTTTTTACACTGGGCACCATAAGCGTGAACATGAGCCATTACATCGTGTCTGACTTCTTTTTCAACCTTCTCTGCATATTCATAATTTATATCATTTTGAAATTGTTTTAATTCATCAATTTGCTCCTGGCTTATTGGAAGATCTAACTCTTTTTCTGCTTCAGCAAGAGTAATCCAGAGAAAACGCCATGTTCTGAACTTCATGTCAGGAGAAAAAAGAGTTTGCATTTCTTTGCTGGCATATCTTGTACATAAAGGACTTTCATACGTATTTTTCTGCAAGGTACCATCCTCCGAAAGATAAATTATAAAGAAGAGATGTAAAGACAATAGGTCATCCTTACATAATCTCCAATTTTCTGTTCACTTTAATTATTATATAATCTTTTTTATTAAAGATCCATATGTTAGCAGTATTTTTATCATTACATTTTTCGTCAAAATAAGCATAAAAAAAGGGTAAGAAACCAGATACCTGTTTAATGCTTCTTACCAAAAAATAATCCAATCATTTAATTCCTTATTGTTCTGTCACTAGTGCGGGAGTAATTGACAAAGCAATTTCCTTTGTTAATAATATCTTGTTTATTACAACAAGTTCAATGCAGGTACATAATACTTCTATTGCCTGTTTTAGTTCATCAATGGGTGGAAATGTGGGTGCTATACGAATGTTTCTGTCTTCGGGATCACTGCCATAAGGAAAAGTGGCACCTGCAGCCGTTAATTTAACACCTGCTTCCTGTGCCTTTGCAACAACTTCTCTTGCACACCCTTTGGGTACATCCAGGCTTATAAAATAACCACCTTTTGGTCTGGTCCATTGAGCTATATTTAGATGTCCCAAATTGCTTTCTAATACGTTAATAACCATTTCGAATTTAGGCTTTAATATTTCAGCATGCTTTCTCATATGAGCATTTACGCCGTCGATATCTTTAAAAAATCGTGCATGGAGCAGGTGATTGATCTTGTTTGGACCTATTGTTTGAATGGATATTAATTTTTTTAAATATTGCGCATTTTCAACACTGCATGCCATTGCTGCAACCCCTGCACCCGGGAAGGTTATTTTTGATGTTGATGTAAAAATAAAAACCCTGTCGGGAGTACCGGCTTTTTTGCATTCGCTTAAAATATTCAGAAGTTTTTCTTCCCCATTCAAATGGTGAACAATATAAGCAACATCCCAGAATATTTTAAAGTCTTTTGCCTTTGTTTTCATATTTGCAAACCTTTTAACCACTTCATCTGAATAAGTAACACCGGTAGGGTTACTGTATATTGGTGTGCACCAAATACCCTTAATTAACTCATCTTCTGCCACCAGCTTTTCTACCGTATCCATATCGGGACCGTCATTCTTCATGGGAACTGTTATCATTTCAATGTTAAAAAGTTCACAGATAGCAAAATGGCGATCATATCCGGGGCTTGGACATAAAAATTTTACTTTCCCCAGTTTATTCCACGGAACAGAATTGTAAAGGCCATGGTTAAATGCCTTTTCAATTGTACCGTACATCAGACTAAGGCTGGAACTATCACCAAGTATAATCTCTTCTTCACTTACATCCAACATATGTGCAAATATTCTCTTCATTTCAGGAAGCCCATCAACAAGCCCATAATTTCTACAATCCACACCATCCTCGGATATGAAATCCGAACTCAATGCTTCCTTGTATATCTCATTGGAAAGGTTTAATTGATCAACACATGGTTTCCCTCTTGACATATCAAGATTGAAGTTTTCTTTCTTATAGCCTTCAAATTTCAATTCAAGGGCTTTTTTCCGCTCAATAAGCTGTTCCAGGGCGAAACCTTCGTATAACTTCATCATTTATTCCCCCATGTATGTAATTATATACAGTTTTACTCCGGATTATTAGTTTTACAATATGATAATATATTTTATCTGGATTTGCAAGTTAGAAATGACAAAATTTCATTTTGAACCTGATTTTTGATTTGTGATTATTGAATATGTCTATTATTTTATAAGTTCCAGCCATGCAATAAACACATCAATAAAATATTGAAGTACTGTTTTCTGCTTTATAGATTTGCCGGCTCTTATAGGCGATTCACAGAGTATTTTATCACCTAAATAGACAGATAAGGTACCTACTACCGATTTTTCTGTTACCGGTGCCTGTATATATTCAGGAAGAGATACCTTTGTATATAAATTTGCCATTTCTGTATCTGACAAAGGCAATGTTATTGTTTTTTCAACGTATACCGGTAAAGACTTTTCAAAACCTTTATTTACAGGTAATGTACCCAAATATTCACTTTTTATTAATGTGCGCATGCTGTACATGGAAAAAGCATAGTCCAATATTTTTTTACTGCTTAAAGCTCTCTGAGCACGACTGTCGCAGAAAAGCACTACTGAAATAAAACGCCTGCCATCCCTTGTAGCAGAAGTTATCAGGCAGCGGCCTGCTTTACCGGTATAGCCGGTTTTTACCCCATCGGCACCCTGATAGCTTGTAAGCATCTCGTTTGTATTGTGCAAATACCTATTGCCTATTTGTATAGATGTTGTTTTTACAATTTCGTTAAATACAGGGATTTTTAACGCATACCTCGTAATCAGTGCCATATCATATGCTGTGGAATAATGTCCAACTCCATCCAGGCCATGAGGACTTGTAAAATTTGTGTTTATAGCCCCAATTTCTTTTGCTTTATTATTCATCATCTCGAGAAAGCCATCCACACTTCCGCCAATATGCTCTGCAATTGCAATGGCAGCATCATTCCCCGAGCATAACAGAAGGCCATACATTAGTTCGCGTAATGTCAGAGTTTCACCAGCCCTGAGATGCATAAGCGAGCCATGTATGGATGCAGCATTTCTACTGACTGTAACATGATCATCCAGATTACCGTTTTCAAGAGCGACAATTGCTGTCATTACTTTTGTTGTACTTGCCATTGGTCTTTTTTGATATGCGTTCTTTTCAAATAAAACACGGCCCGACTCAAAATCCATAACAATTGCAGAACGGGCATTTATATTCAGGTCCTCATTATTATAAGTTTCTATAGACAAATCTTCAAAAATCGAAGAAGCCGGCACTTCTTCATTTATATCATCTGCATATATAACAGTCAGAAATAAAGTCATTAATATTACTACAACGGTGAGTATTTTTTTCAAAACCATCCACCTACTTAACTTTATATAAACAATAAAAAACAGCCTATAAACATATATATTGATTTTAAAAAAAGAATAGTACAACCTTATAAAATATCTGATTAAGATATTTAAGTGCACTCTCTTACATATAGTTAGTTAATAGAGGTGGATAGTATGGTATCCTTTATTAATAACAGATTAAAGCAAAAAATTATACTAGATTTGTCAAGTCTTGGAATATTTCTTTTAACCATACTTTTGGTAAAAAATTTGATTATTCAGGTAAATTTCAGTCTTGATGAAATGATGGCAATAAAACATATATCTGAAAATAGTCTGTACCGGATCCATATTAATCTGGACGAACAGATTATGTATGTATTTAAAAACGAGGAGCTATTTAAAACATATCCTGTTTCGGGTGGAAAAAGCAATTCTCCGTCACCAACAGGCGAATGGATAATAGTTTATAAATCGAGATGGGGTGGGAATTTTGGTGGGGCATGGATGGGCCTTAATGTTCCTTGGGGAAAGTATGGAATTCATGGTACAAACAAGCCCTGGGCAATTGGACAGCAAAATGTGTCGGGTGGATGCATCAGAATGAAAAATGAGGATGTAAATGAGTTATATGAATATATTCCGCATGGAACCAAAGTAACAATTGTTTATGAAAACCAGCCCTTCAGAAATATAAAAGACGGGGATTTCGGCTCAGATGTTTATAAAGTACAAATTGCCCTTAAAGCCCTGGGCTATTTTAACAACTGGTGTGACGGAAAATTCGGAGAAAGCACAAAAAAAGCAGTTCTGGCATACCAAAAAGACACAGGACTTGCCCAAACTGGTATTGTAAACATCAGTACCTGGGAAAAACTGATAAAACAATATGAGGAAAGCCTTCTGGAGTGATTCCTTTAATGGATACAGGCAAGTTTCAGTCTGTAATTGCATCTCCAAGTTCTGCCCAGTGGCCTAAAATATCTGAAACTGCTTTTTCGGGGGTTGATGCGTTTTTTATATGCACGTCACAGGTTGCCGTGTACAGTGGATATCTTTCATGGTATATCTCAATAAGTTTATTTGTCCCCTCTTTCAGTAAAGGCCTGTTGGATATTTTAATATCTGAAAGTATATTATCCAAAGGCCTGTCCAGAAAAAAAACAATCCCCTTTCTTTTCAGTAAAGCTATATTATCCTCTCTTTTAACAACGCCTCCTCCGGTAGCAATAACAAAACCTTCCATATCACTTACCTCTAGAACAGCATTGTGTTCTATTTCTCTGAAATAATTCTCTCCCTTTTTAAAAAGGTCGGGGATTTTTCCATATTTCCCCTCTATAAACCTGTCAATATCAACAAAACCCATATTAAGCTTTTCTGATAGCATTTTTCCAATAGTGGTTTTTCCGCATCCCATAATTCCAGTTAAAACTATGTTACTGTATTTCATACCTGAAACCCTTTCTTTAACTATCAGCTATTGTGTCTTGAAAAGTTTATTTACTTCATTGTAAACTCCTTCTATAAAGTCATTATCGAATTCTTTATCGTTCCAAATCTCCTGGGCTTTCACAGCCTGAACCACTAACATATACAGCCCGTTTACATTTGGTATTCCAAGATTTTCGGCAATCTTCATAAGTTCTGTTTTGCCCGGATTATAAATTAAATCAAACAAGAATTTAGCACCTTTAATATGTTTTTGTTTTAACGGCGAAACTCCAATATTCGGAAACATTCCAACCGGCGTTGTATTAATGACTATATCAAAAGGTGTGTACCCGTTTATTTCTTCATAACTAATTAATTTAGTCCTCCCGGATTTTACTGCAATCTGATCAGGGTTTCTGCTTGCAATATAAATGTTATTGGCATTTCTATCCATAAGGTATGCGACAACCGATTTGCAAGCTCCTCCGCTTCCGGCTATAAGCACATTTTTTCCTGAAGTACTTATCCGGCTTTTCAAAAAGGTATATTCAATACCAAAATAATCGGTGTTAAAGCCTTTTATTCCATTTTTAAAGCTTATTGTATTAACAGCTCCAATTTTTTGTGCCTCTTTAGAGATCTCATCCATAAACGGAATAACCGCAGTTTTATATGGAATTGTTACATTTAAGCCCCTATATTCATGTTTAGTTGCATTTTTAAGGAAGTTTTGCAACTCGGATTTTTTTAGTTCAATAAGTCTGTACTCCCCATCTGTTCCCGAAAGTTCAAATATAACCCTGTGTATTTCATGAGAATAACTATGCCCCAGTTTTTCGCCTAATAAACCATACTTCATCAGTAACCCTCCAGCTTTGCTTTGCTTTTTCTGCGAGTTAATTAATTATGTTAACCATTAGAAAACATCCCGTTGAGTTAGCTGTTAGCTTCATGGGACGCATAATTTCCCAGTAAACGGAAATTGTTAGACTGGCATTTCAGGCTTTCAATTAGTTTTTTAATCCTTTCTTCTTCAATGTTTCCTTCAAAGTCAAAGAAAAACATGTATTCCCACGGTTTACCAATTATAGGCCTTGACTCAATTTTTAACAGGTTTATATTTCTTTGCTTAAATAGCCTTAAAACATCAAAAAGAGCCCCTGTTCTATGCTTAATGTCCATAATAATGCTGATTTTATTACATTTGCTATTAACAGATAAATTTTTTTCAATTATTATAAACCGGGTATAGTTGTTTTTATTGTAATGTATATCTGGTACCAGAATTTCCAATCCATAAATTTGAGCGCAGCGCTCCGAGCCAATAGCAGCCTTTGTTTTGTCACCAAGCTCTTTTATCAGCTTTGCGCTGTCTGCTGTACTTTTATATATAATCTGTTCAAAGGGATATTGCTTTAAAAATTGATTGCTCTGCTCAATACCCTGGTGATGTGAATAAACAGTTTTAATATCGGATAGCTTTGTACCCGGAATAACCAACAAATGATGCCTTATTCTTTCAATGTGCTCACCTGTGATGTAAACATTATTATCACGAATTAAATCCATTACCTCAGCAATTGTACCTGTTGAAGAATTTTCAACGGGCAGCACACCCGCGCTGATTTCATTATTAAGAAGCGCTGATATTACCTCATCAAATCTGACATATCCTTTCATCAAACAGTCTGCGCCGAAATATTTAATGGCTGCTTCCTCTGAGAAGGAGCCCACCTGGCCATAAAAACCGACAGGAGCCTTTTGGGCAAAAATTTCACTGCTCTTTTTACTGTCAGATAAATTACTATCACCCATTCTTTCAATCTGATAATGCTTTGAAATGGTCATTAAATCTTCTATAAAAAAGGTCACATATTCTTTCAGATTTTTGTTCGCCAGCAGTGAAACTGCCCTGTCAATGACTTCCTTTTCCCTGTCCGAATCAACTATACCAATATTATTACGTTTTTTATATTCAGCTATTTGGGCTACCGTCTCCATGCGTTCTTCAAATAGTTTCACAAGTTCTTCATCAATGGAATTTATTCTGCTCCTTAATTTTGAAATATTATATTCCACCATTCCACCCCTGTTCATTTAACCTATCCCCCTCTTTCCAGTAATAAATCCATTACTACAAGGGCAGACGCTGCATCGATAACAGGTACAGCCCTAACTGCAATGCACGGGTCATGTCTTCCTTTAAAAACATGCTCTGTTTCTTCCATTGTGTTTATATTAATGGTATGCTGTGGTTTAGATATTGTTGAGGTAGGTTTTATACAGGTTCTGAAAAGAACCGGCATACCGTTAGTAATACCTCCGTTTATTCCGCCAGAGTGGTTTGTTCTGGTACAGGGTATTTTTTCATTTCCTTCTTTTACAATATAGAATTCATCATTTGCTTCACTTCCCCGCATGGAAGCTAAATTAAATCCACTGCCAAACTCTATTCCCTTAACAGCAGGAATTGAAAAAACAAAGGCTGCCATTCGGCTTTCAACCGACTTAAACATAGGTGAACCAAGGCCTGCAGGTAAATTTAATATAACAGTTTCCAAAATCCCACCAACCGAATCGCAGTCCATGCGTGCGTTATTTATTTCCTCTTTCATTTGTTCTGCTGTTTCAGATGAAAAAACAGGAAAACGCATGCTTCTGAAGTTCAGTAATTCACCTGCTGATATGTTAACAGGGTCAACAGGAGCATCCTGTACCTGCCCAATTCTTAGTAAATGAGTGCCTATAATTATCCGTTTTTGTTCCAGGTATTGATTTGCAATAGCTCCTGCAAATACAACAGGTGCGGTAAGCCTTCCAGAGAAATGACCTCCTCCGCGGTAGTCTGCAAAACCTTTGTAACGTATAAAACCTGTATAGTCTGCATGGCCGGGGCGCATTATATTCTTTATATCTTCATAATCTACCGATCTTTTGTCACTGTTTTTTATGATACCGCAAAGTGGTGCACCGGTGGTGCACCCGTTAAAAAAGCCGCTTACAATTTCAACTCTGTCTGCTTCCTTTCGTTGTGTGGTGTATATATCCTGGCCCGGTCTTCTTCTGGCCATTTCCTGGTTAATTTTAGCAAGATCCAGTTGAATTCCGGCAGGTAAACCATCGACTACAACACCAATACAAGAACCATGAGACTCTCCAAATACCGATATTTTAATATGCTCACCCCAGACACTGCTCAATTATATTACCTCCCAAACTCTTATAATGCTCCCAGAAAGAAGGATATGACTTGTTTACAGCATTAAAACCTTCAATAATAACATTATTTTCACATAAAACAGCTGCAATGGCAACAGACATAACTATACGGTGGTCATTCCAGCTGTTTGCAGTTCCCCCTGAAAGCTTTTCACGACCGTTTATAACAATGTTGTCACCTGTTTCAAAAATGTCGGCTCCTAAATTTTTCATTTCGGTAACAATGGCTTTAATCCGGTCACTTTCCTTAAGCCTTAGTCTTGCACCATTCAGTATCTCCATTTTTCCGTCACAAACAGAGCCTAAGGCAGCTAAAACCGGGGCCAGGTCAGGACACTGGGAAACGTCAACAGGAATTCCCCTTAGATGGCTTTTTTCAGCCAAAAGAGTGTTATCCTCCCAATAGACCTTCCCACCCATGCTTATAATGATGTTTTCTATTATTTTATCTCCCTGCAGTGAATCCCTGTTTAACCCTGTTATAGCAACAGGACCGGACATAACTCCTGCAGTAAGCCAGAAAGCCGATTGCGACCAGTCCCCCTCAACGAAATATTTCTGTGGTATGTATTTTTGACCTCCCGGAATAAACAGTTTATTATCTTCTTTATTAAAATAAATATTTACCCCGAAAATTTTTTGCATATAAATAGTCATATCAATATATGCTTCAGACTGAAGCCTGGTTGTAACCTGAATTGTTGAGTCTGCATTAAGTAGAGGCAGAGCAAGTAACAGGCCTGATATAAATTGAGAACTGATATCTCCCCTCATAAAGTAATTCCCGGGTTTTAATCTGCCTTTAAGGGTTAACGGTAATTTCCCGTCACAAGTTTTGTATTCTATATTGCAGCTTTCAAATATCGGAAAAAAAACATCGAAAGGCCTTGAAACGAGTTTACCCTTCCCTTCTATTGTAATGGCATCTTCTGTAAGCCTTGAAACAGGCATTATAAACCTTGCTGTTGTTCCTGACTCACCACAGTTTATCCTGTCTTTTTCTACTAAAACTGTTCCGCTTCCGTATATTATAAGTTTTTTGCGGTTGGGTATGGTACTTTCTGAAATATCAATCCTACCACCTAATGTCGTTACAGCCTGACATGTTGACATTATGTCCTCGGATAATTCAATATTATCAATTTCGCTTATCCCACAGGCCAGAAAAGCGCACATTATCGCACGGTGAGTCATGCTTTTAGAGGGTGGTATATTAACTGTACCTGATAGTCTAGAGGGCCTAATTTCCAAGCATTTCATTGATAAGTCCTCCAATTCTTTCTTTGCTGAAAGCTTCTATTCTTACTATACCAATATTTTCAATTAAAACAAGATTTACACTGTTTGTCCTTACCTTCTTATCTTTTATAACCGCATCAAAAACATCCTCGGTTTTAAGCTTTGGAAAATCAGCCGGCAAATTAAATTTCTGCAATAGTTTTTTAATTCTTTCTGCCACATCCTTTTGGCAAAAACCCAACTTATGTGACAAGTCTGATATAAAAACCATGCCCATTGCAACGGCTTCGCCATGGGTATATGTTTTGTATTCGAAGCATTTTTCTATAGCATGGCCAAAAGTATGTCCAAAGTTTAATATCATCCGAAGGCTTTTCTCCCTTTCATCCTGTTCTACAATATCTTTTTTAACAGTGCAGCAGCGGAATATAACCTCTTCAATATTCTCCATTACTTTTTCCCTGTTTTCTAAGGTTTCAAGCATGAAAAACAGTTCTCTGTCGCGGATGCATCCGTATTTTATAACCTCTGCCATACCATCAGCAAAATGCCTGTCCGGAAGTGTATTTAGCAGCATAGGATCTATTAATACTTCTTCTGGCTGATAAAAACTTCCCACAAGATTTTTCCCTGCAGTCAGATTAACAGCAACCTTTCCACCTATACTCGAGTCCACCATTGCTAACAGTGAAGTTGGTATTTGTACGAGATTTATCCCGCGGAGATAGGTGGAAGCAGCAAAGCCGGCTAAATCGCCAGTTACTCCCCCACCTAAAGCAATAATGAAATCATTTCTTGTGATGTTTATTTCACTCAGGTAATTATAAAGCTTTATCAGCTCTTCATGGCTTTTGCTGATTTCCCCTGCAGGGATAATATAAATATCGGTATCAATGCCCAAATTGCGTAGCTTTTCTAATAAGTCCTTACCATATAATGGAGCAACATTACTATCCGAAACTATAACGGCTTTTCTGTTTTTCAGCACCAAATAAGCATCGTCTTTATTGAAAAGGCCGTTTCTGATTTTAAGGGGGTACTTTTTTGCTGAAGTATTTACCCGAATCTCCTGCATAATCAGCCCTCCAGTTTTTTACCTTCAATCTCTATCAGCTTTTTCAGCTTATCCATTAATTGTGAGAACTGACTCGGCGTAATTGATTGCTGCCCGTCGCATAACGCACGTGCAGGATTATTGTGAACTTCAATAATTACTCCGTCAGCACCTGCAACAACAGCAGCTTTCGACATGGCCTCAACCATCCATGCCTTACCTGTACCATGGCTTGGATCCACTATAACAGGAAGATGGCTTAATTTTTTAACAGCAAGCACAGAACTCAGGTCAAGGGTATTTCTTGTGTATGTTTCAAATGTCCTGATACCCCTTTCGCACAGAATAATCTGTTCGTTTCCTTCATTCAGAATATATTCTGCCGACATCAGCCATTCTTCAATTGTTGCTGAAAGACCGCGCTTTAACAGAATTGGTTTCCTTGTTTTACCCAGTTCCTTGAGCAGAACAAAATTTTGCATGTTCCTTGCACCAACCTGTATTATGTCTACGTCTTCGACAAACCTTTCCACCATATCAGGTGACATAATTTCCGATACAATGGGCAGCCCGGTTTTTTCTCTTGCATGCTTTAGGTATTCAAGGCCTTCAAGTCCAAGTCCCTGAAAAGCATATGGTGAAGTTCTGGGTTTGTAAGCCCCTCCGCGCAGGAAAGTAGCTCCATTCTTCTTCACTTCCTCGGCGATAGACTCTATCTGCTCTTCACTTTCCACAGAACAGGGTCCGGTTATAACACTAAAATAGCCTTCACCAATTTTCCGCCCATTAACTTCAATAATTGTATCTTCGGGCTTAAACATTTTGTTCGCTTTTTTAAAAGGTTCCTGTACACGTAAAATATTGGCAACTATTTCATTTGAAGAAATCCTGAATTGGTTTATATGAGTCGTATCACCTATCAGACCGAGGATCGAAGTTTCAGTTCCTTCAGTCACCTGAACTGTAACCCCCATTGACTCGATCTCAGCTATTAAAGCATTTCTTTTTTCAATTGGTGTGTTTGGTTTTAGAACTACCACCATGTTAACCCTCCTTTACCAGATTGATTTTAATACTTATAAAAAATAAGAGGCTCACAATCGAGCCTCTGTAAGTTTTTACCTATTAGATTTTACCCATTGATTGTGTTTATATTTTTTTACAATATTAAGTTACCCGAGCTAATATACCAAAAGTAAAAAGCCAGGCTAAAATAATAGTAAAAAAATATAAAAACAACAACTGCTGCATTGAGCTTATTCATATTGTACCCTCCAATGGGTTTTAAATATTATATGCATAATATTGGTAAACTGTCAATATCTGATTTTATTTTTTTTTCTTACACACTATTCTTCCCGTCATTTGAGAAAGTAAACAATTAGTGTATATGTTTTAAAATAAAGCAGATCATCTGTTTATTCTCTGACTAACTTTGGTAAAATAAATAATAGTATTATCATTTACGTTTATTTCACCTCGGATTTAATCAGTTATCAGGGGGGCGCTGTATGAGTGGAATTGTTTTCGTAACGGGTGCAGATCATGGGCTTGGTTATGCTCTTTGTGAAAAATATCTGCAGCTTGGTTTTTCTGTCGCTGCCGGTAAGTTTTTTGAAGATAGCGTTAATCTTATTGAGTTAAAAAGGGTTTATTCTGACAGTCTGGAAATAATAAATCTTGACGTATCTGAAACCGAGAGTGTAAAAAATGCGTATTCATGTTTTAAAAGTAAATTCAGCCACCTTGATATTCTTATTAATAACGCAGGTATTCTTGGTGATATAACCAAAACCATTTATGACGAGATAGATTACGACGACATAGTACGCACTTTTCAGGTGAATGCACTCGGGCCTTTAAGAATGGTTAATTATTTCCTTCCTTTAATCTTAAAAGGAAACAGAAAGCTGATTGTAAATATTTCGTCAGAGGCAGGCAGCATAGGTAATTGCTACAGGAAGAACTGGTTTGGGTATACAATGTCTAAATGTGCCTTGAATATGGAATCAGCATTACTGCAGAATGAGCTTCGCGACAGGGGTGTCCGGATTCTTTTATTTCACCCGGGATGGTTGAAAACAATGATGGAAGGCAAACTGAACGAAAAAGCCCCTACACTGCCGGAAGAAGCTGCAGAAAGAATAATTTACCACATTGACAGTTTTAAAGACCATAAAGGGTACCTTCCGCCCTATATCAATAACGATAATAGTGAAATCCTGCCATGGTAATAAGGAGGTTAATATGAATAAGGCTATTTTATACGGAAACTATTCAAATTATTTATATCATCCCCTTAAGGGAGTTGATGAGGAGATTAAATCCATTTTCAATTCATATTTGGATATTCATTCAACAGAAGATTTGAATGTTTTTAATTCCGATACGTTACAGAAAACAGAACTTCTCATTCTTTATAAGGATAATCTTGATACCGATGTTAAAGCAGAGCATACAGCTTCGGTGTTATCATACGTTGCCTGTGGAGGAAAGCTTTTGATTCTTCACAACGGTATCTCCTTCTATAATGGTTACGAGTATTTTCAAATGGCCGGCGGAAAGTTCGATCATCACCCCGAAATAAGAGATCTCACCTTCCACGGTGATAAAAATCACCAAATTACAAAAGGCATTGAGGATTTTACTGTATTTGATGAGCCCTATATATTTGAACTTACCTCGCATACGCCAAGACAGGTATTCATTGAATATGAAATGGAAGGGAAAAAATATCCTGCTGGCTGGACTGTGGATTATTGCCTTGGAAAAATAGTATATCTAATGCCGGGGCATACCGCAGATGTCTTTAAGAACGAAAGTTACCGTCAACTTATATTGAATTCCTACAGGTGGTTGTGCATGAAATAATGCATGTATCAATTACTGTCGTCCTCGGGATGAACCAGTAAAACCCTACTGCCTTTATAATTCTCTGGTCTGCGTCTGGAGCATAGTCTATCATTGAGGTTAGAAATTCGACAGGCACCCTTGCTCCAGAAGACCTGTCATCTTTTAATAATAGTTCATTTCTTTGTTGTTTACTATGGCTTTCATATTTACAACCATTTTCATCGGCAGCTTTATTTTGCCATTAATACTGTTTAGAATATAAAGAAAATGCATTCCTGTTCTGGTAAAAAACTTTGAATTTCTATTCATATTTTTTGTCTTTGTATGTTTCCATTCTAATACATCCCTTTTGATGTGTTACAAATAATGATTGGTATAGTTAGCGGATGGGCTGACCTATTTGCTTATCCAACCTCCACTGTGGTGCAATTCCATCATCGCCCCAATACTCATCCAGGCATGAGATTTTATCACCTTTGAATTCAAAGAATG
>JAAYNA010000010.1 GCA_012521105.1 Clostridiaceae bacterium | reverse complement strand
TGATTGTGCTTACTGTGCTGTTTCTAACTTTTGGATATTTGTCTATGTCAATAGAACCTGTGGGAATTTCGTAAAATTTAATAAGCGTTAAATTATGAACAAATTCTTAAAAAAAGCAATATATATTTAACTAAATAGAGAAAAGAAAATCAGGTACTTGATAAACAAAAGGTAGAAATGGCCGATATTAGTTGAGAAGTTAATTGAAAAATCAATTATTTTTTAAGGAGCAGGTATATGGCAAAAAGAGTAAGAGTTAAACCAAGTAAGCCATCATCACTGTTTGGGATGATAATAGGTATTATTTTTGTGTTGATCGGATTATTTATAGCAATTCCCATTTTCGGTATTTTGGGCGTATTATGGACACTTGTTGCAGTTGGTATAACAGGGTATCAGGCTTATAACTTTTTTGGAGACAAGGGTGTTGCGTCATGGGAGATAGACATAGACAATGGTTCCAATGAAGAGAAAAATATTCAGTCAACATCTGTAAGTGGTGATTTCGAAATAAGGCTTAGAAAATTAAACAGACTTAAGGAAGATGGTTTGATTACTGAAGAAGAATTCCAGAAAAAGCGTGAGGAAATTTTACGGGAAAAGTGGTAGAGAAAAGGAATATGATAACAGGGTTTTGCCGTGACCTTCAACATGGCTTTTATTTTTAACCTAATCCTTTTATTAGAGCTGTGATTTAAGATAATCAGCTATGGACGAAAATATTCAATTGTAGGTTCGGGTAAGTAATTAGGGTTGATAAAAAAGCTTTTGCCAAGAATATCGAAGCTGTAATAAATAAAGTATATATAGTAGAATAAGACAAAATGTACTGAAAGAACGATGGAAAAGAATTGAAAGTTAGAAGGAAAAACATATTAATCATAATGTTTTTGCTGGTTATAATTGCTATAGCAAAGATTTATTTTGATAATAATTTTTTGGAAGTGCTGCAATATTCAGCAGCATCAAATAAAATTCCCCCTTTGTTTAAAGGTTTTAAAATACTTCAAATATCAGATTTGCACAGCAAGGAATTTGGAAATTACAACAAAAGACTTGTAAAGAAAATTACCGGTGAAAATCCTGATATTGTTGTTATGACAGGTGACATGGTTAATTCAAGAGATACAGATTTTGAAGTCTTTATTAATTTTGCCCGACAGATAAGCAAAAGCTATGATATATATTATATTGTTGGTAACCATGAACAGAATTTAAGTGATGATAAACGAAAAATATTAATAGATAATCTTAATGAAATTGGAATCAGAGTACTGGATAATGAAAAAGTTATGATCACAAGAGGCACCGACAGTATAAATTTATACGGGTTATGGTTTAATCTTAGATATTATAAAGATTTGAACAATGAATATACAAAGGATGTGTTTTTTGGAGCAGATCAAATTCAAAGTATTTTGGGTAATTTGGATACTGATTCATATAACATCTTACTAACTCACAATCCGCTTTATGCTGATACCTATTCAGATTGGGGAGCAGATTTAATTCTATCCGGACATATGCATGGTGGAATGATAAGAGTGCCTTTTATTGGTGGATTGCTTTCTCCTGAAAGAGAGTTTTTTCCTAAATATGATGCCGGTAAGTATCAAGTTAACGGAAAAATATTAATTGTAAACAGAGGATTAGGCAATGGTGATTTTGGAATTAGGGTATTTAACCGGCCGGAAATATCAGTAATTACGCTTTCCAATTAGCCACGCTGAACGCTACTTCGCCTTAATAATATAAAATTTGATCAAAAATCCCGTAGCATGTGCAGAAGTAATCTTAATTTGCTGCGGTATTCGAATTTTATTATGAGAAAAGGGCAGGGAACACGATATAACAAACGATAATATAAAAACAGAAAGTTACTTTTATATATGGCAAAGTTATGTTATATTAACGTAATAACAGCAGCATATTGTGAAGAATTATTATTAAAGTTTCAGCTTCTTTTTAGAGTCAGTTTAGTTATTTAAAAAAACAAGGATATAAAAAGATTTTATAGATATTGGGTGAAACACAAAGTCCTGAAAAAGCGTATTGACAAGGCAGGCAAGGTGAACATTCAGAGGAAAAGTTAGGAGGCTCAATCGTGCTAAAAATCAGCTACCTGGTATCCGGTGGAATAATCACAAATTATATATGCTCGTCGAAGTGCAGGCATTGCAGCTATTCCAGTTCTCCAAAGTGGCCTGATGATTACATGACGCCGTCAATGGCCGATGATATATTTTCCATTCTAAAGAGCTTGGGATGTTTTTCTGTTCATATCGGTGGTGGTGAACCGCTTCTTAAACCCGATAAAATTCTGGATGTTCTTGAAGTTGCACGAAGAAACAATATTAAAATTGAATATATTGAAACCAATGCATCCTGGTACAGGGATGAAGGATCAACAACGGCGGTCCTTAAGGAACTTAAAGACCATGGAGTACACACTCTGCTTATTTCTATAGATCCATACCACAATGAGTACATACCGTTTTGGAAGGTAAAGGCTTTAATTCAGGCTTGTTCAAAAGCGAAGATGAAGGTTTTTCCCTGGCAAATTGAATTTTGGAACGATCTTGATGCGATGGATGATCGTATTCTCCATTCTTTTGATGAGTACACGCAGCTTTTCGGACAGGACTATCCTTTGAAGCTGCTGAAAAGGTATGGTATCAATTTGAAAGGACGGGCTCTGAAGACATATAAATCTATGATGAAAAAGCAGCCTTTTGAACGAATATTGGAAGAATCAAAGCCCTGTAAACTGTTGTCAGGTATTTATCACTTTCATGTTGACTTGTACGGAAGTTTTATTCCTCAGTCCTGTCCGGGATTTTCAATTCGGTTAAAGGAGCTGGTGCATGGGGCTGACCCTGATAAATACCGTATTTTTAACAGTTTGGAGTCCATAGGCATAAGAGGTTTAGTTCAGCTGGCAAAAAAGGAATATGGATACATACCAAAAGCGGAGTATGCCGGAAAATGCGATCTCTGCTATAATATCAGGAACTATTTGGTTTTGGAGCTGGGACTGGATCTACCCGATTTAAAACCCGAGGGGCATTATAAGTATGTTTAGTTATGGTATCTATCCGATAAGCTGTTTCGAAAAGAGTAAGGAGACACTATCAGGACTTTTTTAGGGGCTGACTATATGTTGATTTTTGCAGGCATATTACCTGAAATACTTTATCATAAGTTAAAAGGAGTGGAAAACCCTATCCTGTTACTTCTCGCCTGTAGCTATTAGGGGTTTTTCCAAAATACTTTTTGAATTATCGCACAAAAGTATTTATAGTTCGAATACCTCAATAGCTCTGCTATTCTTTTAATAGAATAGTCAGTTTCTTTATCATTTTTTGTGCATGTAACATCCTGCTCTGTGCTATGTAGTTAGACTGGTTTCAATGTTTGCTTTATTGACATATAATGTCGGATTTATAAATCTTCAAATACTGAAGTCTCTAAATCTTGAGCCTGTCAATTTTTATCGGACTCCAGGGGTATGGCCGTTCATTTTTGCATATTTGAAAATATGAAAAGGGGAAGGATTCGGAACGATTATATATCTTGCTGCAATAGCAGGTATGGGACCAGATAATATATGAAGCAGCTAAATTGATGGTGCCAGTCGTATTCAATGTATTGTGGAAATACACTTCCACAGCGTTGAAATACAGCAGTACAACCTTCTTGCAATAGAAGTCATATGAGAAAAATTGCTTTTCATTACTTACTTTACCATGCTGTTTATGAAGATTACAAGAATACCAGACAGGTTGCATTAAAGGTGCAAAATTGTAATAAAATAGTTGAAGACATGGATTTTGTGATGTATAGTTTATGGTAAGCAGTATTTATTTGCTGTTTTTTTTAGTTCAGTTTATATCAGTAGCATCGATATAACAGTTAGTCCATACAGATTATCATTGACTAAACTGTTGTAAAAGGGGATACATACAATTGAATCAAAGAATAATTTTAATTTTAGAAATGATATTATGCATAGTCGTTCAGAAGCCGAAAATACAAATGAAGCTTGTAAACAGGTTTAAAGTTTAATATAAACGGCAAAATCAGATGATACTTTGAAAAGTTTAATACTAAGCCCGACAGACATATTTGTTGAGAAAACTATAAAATGTAAAAAACTTATTCCAATGGAATATAATAATATAACACCATTCCCTGTGAAAAAAGGTTATAATATATTAAATCATGCATAAGAAACCAGCAGGGGATGGAAGTGCTGACCAAAAAAATGAATACAGGCAAATATGAGTACAGTTATTAACAGGAAGGTTGCGGGTTTTTATGGAGTTAAAAAGCAAAATTGCTTTCTGTGAGGGCAAAAACTTCTGGGAAACCAAGGAATTTCCGCAGTATGGTATCCCATCAATGTTTATGTGTGATGGGCCACACGGGCTGCGTAAGCAGGAGGGGGTTAATAAAGATTATCTGGGTGTGAACGATTCGCGACCGGCTACCTGCTTTCCTGCAGCAGTGTCAACAGCCTGTAGTTGGGATGTGGAACTGGTCGGAAAGATTGGTTCAGCTATCGCCGAGGAAGCGGCTGACCAGGGTGTGGGTATATTTCTTGGTCCTGGAGTGAACATCAAACGTAATCCTTTGTGTGGCAGGAATTTTGAATATTTTTCAGAAGACCCTTATCTTGCCGGAAAACTGGCTGCAAGCTTCATAAAAAATGCTCAAAAAAACGGTATTGGTACCAGTCTTAAGCACTTTGCCTGTAACAACCAGGAATTTAAGCGTCTTAGCTCTGACTCCATACTTGATGAAAGAACTCTGAGGGAGATTTACCTGACACCTTTTGAAATTGCAGTACGTGAGGGGAAACCCAAGACTGTAATGTGCGCTTACAATAAGATAAACGGTGTATACTGCAGTGACAATAAGGAACTTCTCACCAATATTTTACGTGGTGAGTGGGGCTTTGAAGGTCTGGTTGTGACCGACTGGGGTGCTATGCATGACCGCATTGCTTCTTTTAAGGCAGGTTGCGACCTGAACATGCCTGGTGGAAGCAACTACATGGAACAGAAGGTTCTGGACGCTGTTGCCCGGGGAGAACTGGATGAGGCCGATATTGACCGGAGCGTGCAACGTGTAAAAAAAATGGTGCTGGAGGCACAGCAAGTGTTAAAAAACAAGACCTGCTGTGACTATGATGCCCATCACGAACTGGCTCGTATTGTTGCTGAACAAAGTGCGGTGCTCCTTAAAAATGTGGATAATATTCTGCCACTTAAGAAAGAACAGAAAATTGCATTCGTGGGGGACATGGCAAAGGATATGCGCTATCAGGGTGCGGGCTCAAGCCACATTAACCCGACCAGGTTGGTTCATCCTGCAGATGTCCTGGGAAGCAGTGTAAGTGTAGAACAAGCAGATGTGGCAGTAGTGTTTGCCGGGTTGCCATCCGAGTATGAGAGTGAGGGCTTCGACCGTGAAAATATGAAGATGCCACAGGAGCAGGTAAAGCTCATAGAAGAGACTGCGGCTAAAAATCCAAACACGGTGGTAGTGCTTTTTTGCGGCGCACCTGTTGAAACACCATGGGCAGACAAGGTTAAAGGGATTTTGTATATGGGTCTGCCGGGGCAGGCAGGGGGCGAGGCAGTGAGAAATTTACTATACGGCGTAGCTAATCCTTCGGGTAAGCTTGCTGAAACCTGGCCCATACAATATAGCGACTGTCCATCGGCAACCTATTATCCCCAATGGGATGCCCAGTACCGCGAGGGAATCTATGTTGGCTACCGCTATTATGATAAGGCTGATGTTCGGGTGCGCTGGAAATTTGGTTTTGGACTGAGTTATACTGATTTTGCCTATTCAAACCCACAACTCGACGGCGAAATGGTCCGCGTTACGGTAACAAACACAGGAAATTGTCCCGGAGCTGAAGTGGTACAGCTTTATGTTGCCCCACCCCAGGACGGAATACACCGTCCGGTCCGGGAATTAAAACGTTTCACAAAAGTTCATCTTGAGCCCGGGGAGAGTAAAGAAGTCAGCTTCAGCCTGGATGAGCGCTGTTTTTCAGTTTGGGATAACGGCTGGAAGGTTCCGTCGGGCAGCTATACAATTCTTGCAGGCGGTAACCCTGACAAACTGATAGTGGCCGGTGCTGTTGAAAAATCCGGTGAAGTGGTGAAAATCCCGGATTGGCAGCCAGGATCATGGTATGAAAACCCGAAGGGCTCTCCATCATTAGAGCAATGGGAGACAATGCTTGGAAGAAAATATGTGCCCTATACCTCGCAAAAAGGCAAGTTTACAATGAACGATACTGTTACGGATATGAAAAGGCATTCTTTGGTCATGCGGATTATGTACCTTGTAGTGAAAAGGATAATTTCCAAAGGCACGAAGCCAGATACAGCAGAGTACAGAATGCTTTTGGAGACCAGTGCGGGCAGCCCCCTTCGCAGTCTGCAGATTTCCAGCGGTATTAAAGAAAAATTTTTCAAAGGCATTCTGGCTATGGCTAATGGTGAATTTATCCAGGGGATAAGAATTCTATTGAAAAAGTGACTTTTATACACCCTACCGGATAATCTTTTGAAATTATGAGATGCTAAATTAAAAAATAAGGCGAAGAATGAGTTTAATTGCTGTTATTTGTGTTATATATTTATTAAAGCAAAGCAATAGAACCCAGGAACATTTTTATATGATACACAGATAAACAGACATTTATTGGAACAAACTTTGCAGTAAATTCCAAACATTGGGATATTGCTGTCAGGGGGGCTATATAATGCAAAATCATCCGGTTATTAAACTGATTCAGCAGTCAAATTACATACCCGAAATTCCGAAAGCATTTGGGGAAGCTTTAAATATGCTGTTAGAACCCTTTGAATTTAGTATGGATGAATGTATTGAAAGGTTAAATAATGTTCCGGGTCTTGAAACGGCTTTAATACAGGTTCTGAACTATACCTCAACATTAAACAGGGAATTTTTAACCTTAAAGGATGCAGTTTTGTATTTGGGCGCTAAAAATATAAGAATGATTGCCATTGCATACATAACCAGATTATTACTGCCAAACAGCAGCGGGCGGGCGAAAATATTCAATAACAGAACATACTGGAAGCACTGTATTGGTACCTCCATTGCAAGCCATATGATTGCTGCAAAGACAGGTTTATGTGACAGGGACAGAATTTTCACCTATGGACTAATACATGATATTGGAATAACTGTTTTAGATATATGTCTGCCCGATCATTTAGATAGAATTTATACAATGCAGATAGAGCGGGGAATACATCAAATAGCAGCAGAGAAAATTGTACTGGGCGGAATAACTCATTCAGAGATTGGAATGTGGTTATGTGATGAATGGGGTTTACCCGATGAGATAAAAGAAATTGTAGGGTGCCATCATTATCCGTTTAAAAACGGTAATGCCGGTGATGAAATTAAGATTATATATTTGGCGGATTCTGTAAGCAGCAATTATTACGAAAGGTTATTGGGAACCGATACTACTTTTATTTATACTGAAAGGACAAAGAAACTGCTGAATCTTCCGAAAGAATTCATCGAGGATATGGCAAATAAATTGCCCGAAGAAGTTGCTAAAGTAAATAGCATTATAGACTTTGATTTATTTTAGGTTAATATATAGATTTAAAAACATTAGATTAATATAAAAAACACTTCCGAAATTCTAGTTTATGGTATAATATATAAATCAAAATACCAAGTACTGTATCACCTTCTGAAACGTAGCTGGTATGTTACGGGTATGTTATGAGGACTGTTTGCATTGGTACGATTTCAGGATACAAGCTTAAGTCTTTTATGATTGGAGATTGCAATAATGATAAACAATATACCGAATAATGGCCTGACTATGAGACTGCTGAAAGGAAAATTTGGAGTATGCAGATTAGATAGCACCGATTTAATACCGGATTGGGGGCAACGGGGCGGATTTATATCAATCACCAGAACATTGGATGAGTTGTCGGTTGTTTGTAATGAAGAGTGTATTCCCAATAACATAAAATGTGAAAAAGACTGGAGGATTTTAAAGGTTGAAGGTCCGTTGGATTTTTCACTGATTGGTATACTTTCTTCAATAAGTACAGTATTATCACGAAACAGAATAAGTATCTTTGCTATTTCTACATATGATACAGACTACATTCTTGTAAAGAGCAAGGATATTAACAATGCAATAGAGGCATTGGTTAATGAGGGGTACGGAATAGTAGAGGAAAGGTAATATAATATGTCTTTGTTGAGGATTTTTATCAGTTCTTTTTTTATTGGCTTTTCAGGGGCAATGATGCCGGGACCTATGTTAGGGGTTACAATTGAAGCCAGCCTGAAGAAAAAGAAGTGGACAGCCGGCCCATTAATAGTATTGGGGCATGGAATTCTGGAACTTATTTTAATTATTGCCATGACTTTTGGACTTAGAGATTTCTTTGCCAACCCAACAATTGCAGGAATTATAGGGTTGTTTGGCGGCGCTTTTCTCGCATGGATGGGGTATGGAATGATAAAGTCGGGCATAAATAAGACAGTTTCCCTGGATAATCAGGGGTCAGGAAACAGTTCAGGAATGAAAAATCTTGTTATGGCTGGAGTTATTGTAAGCGCTACTAATCCCTATTTTATTCTGTGGTGGGCTTCAACGGGAATAGAATCAATACGCCAGGCTTTTGCTATTGGCTTTACAGGTGTTCTGTTCTTTTTCGCAGGTCATATTCTGTCTGATTTCGCATGGTATTCATCAGTTTCCATAGCCTCTGCCAAAGGCAGAAAGCTGATAAGTGATGCTGTTTACTGTAAAATTATTCTGGTCCTTGGCATATTTATTACAGCTTTTTCTGTTTATTTTATAAGCAGTGGATTAAGAATGCTCAGGGTTTGGTAAAGATAGGAAAATTTTAGAATAAAGCTTTCCAAAACGGGAAATCAACTATACTCCTTTCTTGTAATAAGTCGTTGTATTATAATGGTTCTGTATTTGTTAATGCTTTTAAGAAGGGAGTAGTTTAAATGCTTTCAAAGCTGGATTATATTTTAAGGAAAACAGTTTATTATGCTGAAATAATATTTATATTTTTAATTTGTATTCTGCTCTTGTGTAACATATTCTCTGTATTTCCCAAGCCCTTTCTTGTAGTGGCACTTTACTTAGCTTTTTGCATAACCGGCTTCCTTCCGGTTTATATTTTTAAAGATCGTATTTGCACGGGTTCTGTCATAAAACGAGTTGCATTTACTATGTTAATTGCATTTATAATACGTTTTCTGGTTATTTATTTTATAGCTCTGACACAGCAGGGGGATTATGCTATTTATTTATCCACGGCAAGAAAAATAGCAGCCGGCACCCTCAGCGATGAAAATAAATTATACTACGGAATATTTCCCCATGCTCTTAATTATCCAATTTTTATATCTTTTTTCTATAAGGTAATAGGAGAAAAAACCTGGCTGACCAGGGTGATTAATTTACTATTTGGTGTAATGGAAGCAGGATTTGGTACATATATTATGGAAAAATGTACAAATTCCCGAATAGGGATAGTGGGTGGGCTTGCTGTAGCGCTTAACCCATCAGTCATCATATTTACTTTACTTTCGGGTGGAGAACCTATATATTCTTCAGTTATTCTTTGCGCTTTATTCATTTTGGTATCGGGGATTGATAAGGAAAGGCCTTACCTGTTCTTAGCTGCCTTTGGGTTTATCTGTGGGATCGGAAATTTTTTCAGGCCCACAGCTCTCATTCTTATAATCGCGTCAGTACTGATTATACTGTTTTACAGTAATTTTAAAACAACCCGGAAACTATCATCAATTATTACAATAGTTTTATCATATACTATAGCTGCAGCGTTTTTAAGTACGGTTACCGCTTCGGTAAGCGGCTATAAAAGTCCCTTTCATAGCTATGGCTGGAATTTATTTGTTGGAGCGAATGAACTGTCACAGGGAAAATGGAATGAACAGGACGGAGAACTGTTTAGTTTGGTCAAGGATGATTACAGGGACCCTTCAAAAGTTCAGGAGCACTTCTTTAAGCTGGGAATTGAACGTTATAAGAACATGGGCATAAAAGTAATCCCTCACTTTAAAAGAAAACTGGGTATATGGTTTGATGAAAACTATGTTTCAACAGTTGTCACCGAATGGCAGACCCGGTATACAAGGTTTCAGTCTGGAGATTTGGGGCAAATCTTTTTTTTAATAACAAACTCGTATAACCTTTTTATTGTTCTGGGTGCTATTTCAGCATTGGTTTTTCTGTCCCTGGACAAGAAGGCCCCCCTTACAATGAAAACAATCTCCTTTTATTTGATTGGCTCAATAATGCTATATATGATCTTTGAAACTGCAACCAGGTATAAAGGAGCTTACTATAGTGTGCTGACTTTATTGGCAGTATACGGGTATTGGAAAATTTACCGTTATATAAAATCAGGATACAGTAGAATAAAAGAAAAGGGAACTTGATAGTTCCCGGCATTGTAAAGAATGTTATAGTATAGATCAGGACATTATCAGTAAAAATATTTATAATAATTGGATAAAAGTTAAGTTATTTTTGTATAATAAGATTTAGGATTAATACTGGAGGTTAAGGATTATGAAGGTACATAAAGCGATTATTCCTGCAGCAGGATTGGGGACCAGGTTTTTGCCGGCGACAAAGGCACAGCCAAAGGAAATGCTGCCCATTGTGGATAAGCCAACTATACAGTTTATTGTTGAAGAGGCGGTTGCTTCGGGAATAGAAGATATAATTATTGTTACCGGAAGAAGCAAAAGGGCAATAGAAGATCACTTCGATAAATCCTACGAGCTTGAAGAGGAACTTAAAAGGAGCAACAAAGAGGAATTACTGGCTTTGGTAAGGGACATATCAAATCTGGTTAATATTCACTATATCAGGCAAAAGGAACCCAGAGGGCTGGGGCACGCAATCTATTGCGCTAAAGCTTTTATAGGAAATGAGCCTTTTGCAGTATTGCTTGGAGACGACATCGTAAAATCAGATGTTCCATGTCTTAAACAGCTTATAGATGTATACAACGAATATAAAACAACAGTACTTGGAGTGCAAAAAGTGCCCCAAAGTGATGTATCAAAATACGGAATTGTTGCTGGGAAGCAGGTAGATGACCGGGTTATAAAAGTGAATGAGATGATAGAAAAACCTGAAATTGATGAGGCACCGTCGAATATAGCCATATTGGGCAGGTATATTCTTTCTCCTTCTATTTTCAGGTATCTTGAGAATATTCCTCCTGGAAAAGGCGGAGAAATCCAGCTGACTGATGCAATTAGAGAAATGATGCTCCATGAAGCAGTATATGCCTATGATTTTATAGGAAAAAGGTATGATGTGGGAAATAAAATGGGTTTCTTACAGGCAACCGTAGAATTTGCTCTGGATCGGGAAGATCTGAAAGACGATTTCAGAGTATGGCTCGAAGAAATATTAAAAAATTAAATCCCCTGGTTTTGCAGATCAAAAATAAAAACCATAGTCAGGTGGAGCTGTACCACCTGACTATAATAATTTTAGAACAAGAATTCTACTAAGCTAAATCGCCAAAATATCCTATGGCGTCATTCTCTACCATCAGAATTCCATACTCGTTCAGATATCCTTCAAAAAACATAACATTTAAGATCCTATCCCCGTATTCAGACAAAATACTCTCAATTCTGGCAGGGTTGTGCTCAATATCATCCATTCTCTTAAGAACAAGATAATAAGAACCCTCACATTGGTACACTGAGCTGTCCCCTATATATAAAGGCTTTAACCTGGCACATAAGGAACATAAATCGTCAAAGGTTTCCAGGTTATAAATCATTACAGTAGAACCAATACCACCGGACTTCTTTTTAAACTTCAAATCATTACGCTTGTACCTGTTCTTAATGAATTTATGGATGGATTCAAAATCACCGTCATCTTCAATTTTTGTTATTGTAATAACAAACCCGTGTTCAACATCTGTAACTGCTTCAATACACAACTGGGATTCATGGGTTTCAAACCCCAGCTCCAATTCTGCCTGCTCCATTAAATCCCAAAACAACTCCTGAGTCTCGGGTGAGTTATAGTTAAAGGAAGATAGGTCTATGTCCCGTTCTTCAAGGTCATCAAAGGAGACGAAAATACGTATCTTGTTTTCGTTTATTTTCTCAATTCTCATATCAGTATCCTCTACTAAAATATTTGTATATCAAATAATACGTCATCCTTAATACCATTATACTTTGTAATTACTATATTGAGAAGTACCAATTTGTGAATAATTTTTAAGTAATTAAGGATTTCGCATATTATATATATATCATATTTCCCCATAAAACGAATGGTTAATCAAATAATAAGGAACAATAATGCTGATTGAAGTATAACATAAAAACCTGTGAAAAAAAATATTCCCATAAATCCTTGCACTGGTGTATAATGTAGAATAAAAGATCACTGTATAAGAAGGTAACTATGAAACAATTGATATTAGCTTCACAATCTCCAAGACGTAAAATGTTACTAAACCAGATAGGAGTTAGTTTTAAGACTTATCCTTCAGATATTGACGAATCAATAATGGAAAATGCAGAACCAGAGGATTACGTTCGTTCTATTTCAGAAAGAAAGGCATTAAGTGTTAAAGAATACCTTTGTTTGAACGGATGTAATTCTTTTGTTGTGCTTGCGGCAGATACTGTAGTTGTACTGGAAGGGATGATTCTTGGAAAACCTGACGATGAAAACCAGGCCTTCGACATGCTGAAGAAGCTTTCAGGCAACTGGCATGATGTAATAACAGGGGTTTCTGTTGTAGATGGTGATGAGGAAAGAAAGCTTACCAACGTTGAAACAACCAGAGTTAAAATAAGAAAGCTTACATCAGACGAGATAAGGCGATACATTGAAACACGGGAGCCTCTTGACAAGGCTGGTGCTTACGGAATACAGGGCATAGGAGGACTATTGGTTGAGAAAATAGATGGTTGTTATTATAATGTTGTAGGTCTCCCTTTATACAGTGTTTCACTTATGTTATCACAGTTTGGTATTAAGACTGTATTGGACTAAATCAGAATGCTGTATTACATAATTAATTCGTTACAAAAGATCAGAAAAGGAGAGGGACTATGTTTACAAAAGATATAGGGATAGATTTAGGAACTGCAAATACCCTGGTTCATATGAAATCAAAAGGTATTGTAATAAGAGAACCGTCGGTGGTTGCAATAAACAATAATACGGGTGAAGTACTGGCGGTAGGGCTTGAAGCAAAAAACATGATAGGACGCACCCCCGGTAATATAACTGCAATAAGACCGATGAAGGATGGTGTTATTG
>JAAYNA010000058.1 GCA_012521105.1 Clostridiaceae bacterium | reverse complement strand
GGGAATTATCAATTCCGGCAAAGCTAAGCAAAGACTTTAATAAGGGTTCTTTCAGACCGAAGGTGGGAGCTGATGTCCTCTTCCTTTGGAAAAGGGACGGCATATCAGAGATCACTTCGGTATGTAAATGATCGAAACACAGATGCTTTCCATTATAGGTCAATGGCTGTTCCCCGGCTGATTCAATAAATACGCGCGATAAATACGAAGAATGGTCAAGATGGCCTGCTCCCTTGTGTAAATACCATGAGGCATAAACCGCCCGTCGGATACACCCTGCATAACGCGCTGATCATTATTACCGCAGCTTCCTGCCTTGAGATTGGCTGATTCGGTGAAAATTTGCCGTTGCCTGTGCCATTTACAATACCCAACGATGCCGCAAGCAATATGTCTTCATCATGTGTATCAGTGAAAGCTGCCTGTTTCGGGCTTTGCACACCTGCTGTTTCCAGTAAAGGTGCAAGCAGCCGGCAAAAGTCACCCCGGGTACAGGAATCCCGCCAGTCACGCTGTTGATTTTCAGGCACGAGACCTGCTGAAACTGCTTCGGTAATATCCTCAATTGCCCAGTCATGGGGAGGAATAAGATATGGTTTTTCCGCTAACGACAGTACCCCGTATTTCCCGTTTTTATCCTGTGCAATTATGTACGGATGTTTTAAAACAGTTAAGTTGGGACTGTACATACTGAAAGACATCATGACATATTCGCCTTCAGGAATAATAATATTGCCGAATAAATCGGTAATCCAGGCGCTGCCGTTATCATTGTATATCACCCAGCCGCGATTATAATCCACTGACCAAGGCGTATTCGGCAATCTAAGCTCATATCCGTCTATCATCATACGGGTGATTTGCCCTGTTTCCTTATTAATCAGGGTGAACCCTTTTCCGACGAAACCTCCGTCAGAAAGCAAAGCATATGCTCCGTATGGGGCAATGACTTCACCCCAGCGGTTTACCACAATACTAACAGGAACCATGTTTCTCGTACTGTATATTCCCCCAACTAGCACAAAATCACCGTAAGAGCCGGGCAAATAACTGTCTGCAACCGGCGGGACCAGAACTTCCCCGGTTTTTGAAAGTCCGACAAGGGCATTGTCCCCCCTTCTGCTGACATAAATAACATCGCCGCATACGTCTTCTACTGCGTTATACGATTCCGCTGAAAATGCCTGCCTTCCGTTGCCGTAATGGATGGTAATGAAATTCGAATCTACGGCATGTGTGACCCAGTCCCATTTTGACAATGCGTAAATATCACCGGAAAAGGCCCTGGCATCATTATATTCGACAGGCTGCAGAAGTTCTCCGGATGCGTCAATCGAAGATACACCCCATTTTCCGTCCTTTCTCACAAGGAGTGCACCGCTTAACAAGTCGCCGAGCTGATCATACAATAACGGAACGCAGAGTGTTCCTTCGCTGTCCACCAGACCGTTTTCGTACTTCGGACTCCGTAATATCCGTTTTTATAGGAATGTACCGCGATATAATCGACGGTGTCAGTTACTTCGTTTCCGTTCAAATCGAACACGCGGACCGAACTGTATGCATTATCAACAATATATTTCCCGTCTGCGCTCATCTGCAGATTACTGTTAGACGGACTAATCAGGATTTCGCCGGTAAGAAGATCAATTGCACCATATTGCCCGAAGAAATTGCCGGGAGGACGCCAGTTACCGATTCCAACAAAAGCAATATTTTGATCGGTAACTATTACGTCATCGTAGCATTCTTCGAATACACGGCTGCCGTCTTTTCGGCAGACAGTCCACTGCAGGCATCCTTTCGGACGGATTTTAATATAACCATTCTCCAGGGAGGCCATATCATATGGTTCTAATTTCACCGGAATACCTTCAGTGGTATAAATATAATTTGTGCCGTTTTCATCCTCTGTCATAACTAGATCGTCGTTTATATCTATGATTCTTTGGTCGAAGACAAAAGGCAGGATAACGGTATATTCCTGTGAAGAGTATACAGGTAACGGGAAAAGACTGAATATTAAAATCACACTGATGATGGGCACAATAGCTTTTCTCATAAAATATACCTGTTTTTATATTTGGCAGTGTAAATAAAATTAAGTGTATGCTTATTATCCTTCTTAGTAAATATTTTACTGTTCAAAGGCATCTGTTGTCAATTTTCACAGATAAATAACAATAATGCCTCCACACCAGTAGCTTTACCACATAAATGAGGTGAAAGAAAAGATAAAGCAGAAATCATTTTACGCCACTTGGCAAAACACTATCAAAATGTTAGTAAAAAAACAGCCAAAAACCCATTGATATTTTCCCATGACCAGCAAGGTTCAAAAAATCAGCCCAAGACATCAATCCGAGCGGCTTGTTCCATGCAGAATGTGTGGTGAGGATGACGAGGGTGAAAGTCTTGTTTTACTATGTTCAAATGGAAAGTTTGTTATAATTATTATATGCATTGACTTCATAGAAAAATGACAGATATATTAAATAATAGGATTAGATTGGATAGTAAAAATTAACATTTATAACAGAGTTATAAGAGTAGAGTCATAAAAGAAAAAGGTGAGATTAATGGGGAGACCATATGTGAGTATTAATCATAATAATCAAAGCGATATACTACTAGGTCATCTAAACAAATTGTTACCAAAATTAGCATTACTGAAAGGTGTTGTTGGTATCACTTTAAATGAGGGGCTTTCAAGGGGTTATGCAGATCACTTATCGGAAACAGAAATTACAATATATTTAGATTCAGATTGCTATAGATACTGGCATGAGAATAAGGCATCAATCCTATTTGGGATACGCCGGGATATAATTGACCCACACCAAACCAACGGTCTGCCATAAGAGTGCAAACAATACTTTTATGGAGCATTCCTTAAAGAAAATAGGAGGATTCCAAATGGAAATTATCAACATGATTCAGCTAAACGAACACCAGATAATCCAAGCCGCGCAAATACTGACTGACAGTATTCCGATTGGTTGGCCGACGCTTCAGGACGCCCTGGATGAAATAAAAAAGCTTCTGATTCCGGAAAACACTTTACTTGCGGCTGTTGAAAACGATATTGTGCTTGGCTGGGGAGGCATACTTCCGGAGTATAATGGAAATGTCTTTGAAATACATCCGTTAGCCGTTCGAAGTGATAGGCGAAAGCAAGGTATTGGCAGAGCAATTGTTGCGGCATTGGAGAATGAAGCAAGAAAGCTAGGCGGCTTGACAATACATGTGGGCGCCGATGATGAAAGAGGTGACGGTGAAACATCTTTTGCAAATGTTGATTTATTTGATGATTTACCAGGAAAGATTAAAAGCTTTTCTCCTGGTACGCATCAATCGGGTTTTTACTTGAAGCTGGGATATAAGATTATCGGGGTAATGCCTGATGCAAACGGAATAGGAAAACCGGATATTTTTTTAGGCAAACGTTTATAGTGACTATAAGAGTGGATGGAGCGGTTTTTTGCCGCTCCATTCATTCACTTATTGGCTTATAAAAGCACTGATTTAATACTTGAAAAAATTTGAGATTATTGAAATGGGAGGGGTAATCCGAGAATGGATAATTTTCTTATAGGTATGTATGGTAAGTTTGATGAATTCAAGTATAAAAGGGATTTCAGATCTGGTTTTTGGGGAGTAGAAGCATGTATGTTTCCGAATGAACAGGAAGTGGATAAGTTAGTGAG
>JAAYNA010000057.1 GCA_012521105.1 Clostridiaceae bacterium | reverse complement strand
GACGAAGACACAGGTCTGGCAAGGCAGATTGTCTGGCTGCCCGAAGGCGACTGGTTTGATTTCAGAACCGGCGAGCATTACGAAGGCGGCGGGAAATATGCTGTTTATGGCAATCTGAAGGATATACCCGTTTTTGCAAAAGCAGGAGCAATAATACCGCTTGGTCCCAAAACAGAATGGGGCGGTGTTGAAAATCCTGAAAAATTACAAATCAACATTTTCCCGGGACAAACCAATATCTTCAGCCTGTATGAAGATGACGGAGAAACGCAGTTATACAAAAAGGGCAAATACTGCAGCACTGAATTTATCCTTAACTGGCACGACAATTATGCTGACTTTTCAATAAAACCTGCAGCCGGAGATTCTTCGGTAATTCCAGGTCAAAGAGAATATGAGCTGGTTTTTAAAAGCGTTAAAAACCCGTGTTCTGTCACGGTAAAAATAAACGGTGAAAATGTTCATGTTAATCACAGGTACGATGAAAAAACCTTACAGCTGACTTTTGAACAAATAGTCCTCAAACCTGCGGATCATCTTTATATATCCCTTAAAACCATGTCGGACACATTGATGGAAAAACTGGATTTAACAGAGGAGAAATTTATAAACGCACTGATGTCATTTAAGCTGAACACTTATGTAAAACGCAAAATTTTCAGGGATTACCCTGAAATACGACAAAACATCGGCTTACTTGGCAGAAGCTTTATAAACAACAAACGGTACAGAATACCCGTTATAGATCACGAGCTTAAGCCGGCACAGGCAGTTGCTTTATGTGAGATACTGAAGAAGCGTGATATAATATCACTGATTGAACAGAAGTAATATTAAGCGGGGTAACTTTCTTCAGGCCAGGTTATCCCGCTTATCTGAAAGGAGCAAATCTATGTTTCTACATTATATATGGGATTTTGACGGTACATTATTTGATTCTTACCCTCATTTGTCCCTTTCTTTTCAGCGCGCTTTAAAAGACTTTGGATATAGCCATACAACCAATGAGATATTATTACATATGAAAACTTCAATTAATACATGCATAAGGTATTACCAGGAAAAATACGGGCTGGGTGAAGAGCTTAGTGAAAGATATAAATATTATGAAAAGAATGAGAATACTATTCCAATAAAACCATACCCGTACCTGAGAGAAGTATTGAAAAAAATAACTGAAACAGGAGGTAAGAATTACATTTACACCCATAGAGGTAAAAGCACAATAGAGTATATCCGGGAATTTAAACTGGAGGACTTTTTTTGTGACTGGATAACCAAAGAGGATAATTTTCCTTTGAAGCCGGCTCCCGATGCAATTCTTCATCTTATTAAAAAACATAATATGGATAAAAACACCGTTATTATGGTGGGGGACAGGGATATTGATATTCTTTCGGGGCATAATGCTAAGGTTAGCGGATGCCTTTTCGACCCGGATAATTTTTTCCCGGATCTGGATGTAGAGTTCCGTGTAAAATCCATGAGGGAATTTGAAGAAGTTTTGTTGAAAAACAGCAGTTAAAAAAACTCTTGCGAAATTTATCAAGATGTATTATAATAGTACTTGCTCAAGTCGTTGCGGACTGGTGTAATGGTAGCACAGATGACTCTGGCTCATTTAGTTAGGGTTCGAATCCTTAGTCCGCAGCCAAATAAAAAACCGGCTTAATTAAAGCCGGTTTTTTGTTAAGTTAATATTTGTCAGTCTTCTACCCCATCCATATTATTGCTATTAACGATAAAGCTCCGATGTTCCCAGTCAGATTTACGATAGTAAATATATATTACAATACTGCATACAATCCATCCTGCCGGGTACGCAAACAGTATTGGATAGAAATTGTTTTTGAATATATTCGATACTGTATAAAGGTAAATCTGTCGAAATACTACGAAGGAACCAAGCATTATTATCATCGGTGCTCGTGTATCTCCTGAACCGCGAAGCGCTCCTGCATAAACCTGGTTTATACAGCATAGCAGGTAAAATGGTGAAACAAAACGCATATAAAGTGTTCCATAATATATTACATCGGGTTCACTGTTAAAAATTGAGATAGCCTGCTCTGCAAATATTATAAGTGGAATAAGTAAAAGGGCTGTAAAAGCCAGAGACAGCAATAGTGAAATTCTTATTCCTTTTTTTGCTCGTTTTATTTTTCCCGCTCCAATATTTTGGCCAACAAATGTTGTACATCCCATTGCAATAGCCTGCATGGGCAGCAGTGCAATAGCATCTACTTTTCCATAAGCAGAATATCCGGCCATAAAAGCAGAACCAAAGTAATTTATATAACTTTGTACAAAAACATTGGAAAATGCAGTAAGACCCTGTTGTACCGACGATGGCAAACCAATTCTTATTATACTTTTCAGCATCGGTGTATTAAGTTTTAGCTTTTTCCATTCTATACGGTATGAGCCCGATGTGCGGGTCAATACAATAAGAACCAGTACAGCACTTAAAACCTGTGCAATTACTGTTGCCAAGGCTACGCCTGCAACGCCCATATTAAAAACAATAACAAACACCAAATCTAAAACTGTGTTTACTATTGCAGAAAAAACAAGAAAATAAAGAGGGCGTGTTGAGTCACCAACTGCACGTAGTATTCCGGAACCCATATTATAAAATATGAGACCGGTTGCACCTGAAAAATAAATTTTCAGGTAAACTGAAGCTTCCTGAATTACGTCATCCGGTGTATCCATCAAGTTTAACATGGCTGGCGCAGATACTATTCCGATGATTGTTATTATCACCGAAAAGAAAAAAGACATAATTATAGATGTATGTACTGCATTGTGCACGGATTTTTCATCATTCGCTCCATAATATTGCGAAACTATAACGTTTGCTCCCATTGAAAAACCCATAAAAACACCTATAAGTGTATTAATTATCGGTGCGGTGCTGCCAACGGCAGCCAATGCTTCTTTTCCAATAAAGTTACCAACAACAAGAGTATCTACTGTGTTATACAATTGTTGAAAGATAAGACCAAAAAGTAAAGGAGTAGAAAATTGAATAAGACCTTTAACAATAGATCCCTGAGTTAAATCTTTGTCTTTATTTCTGCCTGCCATATCGATCTGCCTTTTCTGTAGTATTTATGCTGACTATATCATTATAATTCTTTTTTTGATTTATTGCAAACATTGACTTTTGGCTTGAAAATAAACGTATTATCCATACATAATTACAAAATACAGATAAAAACAACATTATTTTTACAAGAACACATTAAATATATAGGACATAAGACCTATAACATTTTAGGGTAATTTTACCAAATAAATAAGTTTAAAGTCTTATAGGCTTTATATTACAAAGCAATTATAATAGAAATGTAAATTTGTCAGATAAATGTTTATTTTATCTAAAATTATCAGGTGGTATATGAAATGTCCGTTACTGTAAAAAAAGATGATTATAACAACTTAACACTTGACAAAAGTAAAATATTGCCACTTATAGCAGAAGCTGAAGGTGTGGATTATCTTGATCTTTCAGAGTATACCATACCTGATAAGAGTATTCCTTTTCTGCTTGGGGAAAGAATATCAAGAAAGTTTGAAATGCTTGCTATTGAGAAAAATGACAACACATTGCTTCTAGCTATGAAAGACCCTAAAAACATTTTTGCCATCGACAGTGCAACCTTGATTACAAACTTAGATATAAAACCGGTCATGGTAGATCCGGAGCAACTGAAGATTTTAATTGACCGGGCTTTTTATAATCAGGAACAGACAGTACAGTCAGAAGCAAAGAAAAAGGATGTTCCTGTCTTTGAAAAAGAGAAAAAATCTGCTACTGCAACAATTTACAAACAAAAACTAGGAGATATTCTTGTTTCAAAAGGTGTAATAGACAATGAGCAATTAGAAAAGGCTCTGGAAATTCAGAAAGACAGCGGTGAGATGTTAGGCTCAGTATTGCTTCAGGAAGGATTTATAAGTAAAGAACAGTTATATCAGGCATTAGAAGAGCAAATGGGAATTCGGTATTTTGACCTGAAAGATATTGAAATTCCTGAAGATATAACCAGGTTGGTTGATAAAAAACTCGCCAAATCCTACGACCTGATTCCGGTAAAAATAGAAAACGATTCCCTGGTTGTGGCAATGAGCGACCCTGCAAATATATATGCAATAGATGATCTCAGGCTTGCAACTGGGTATGAAATAACACCATTCTTAGCAGACAAAGAACTTATCCACGAAAAGATTGAAACCTGCTATCAGTATGATGAAACAGAAGAAGAGTCTGCAGAGGGAGACCTTGAAACATTTGACATTGAAACAGAGTTGGAAAGAGTTAAAGAAGAAATTGAAATAGAGGTTAGAAAAGAAGAGCAGGTTGAAAAAACAATAGACATTAGCGATGTTGAAAATGCTCCAATTGTCAGATTGGTAAACATGATTTTTAAAAGTGCAATTGACAAAAGGGCCAGTGACATCCATATCGAGTCTTATGAGGACTGCGTTATGGTGCGGTTCAGAATAGACGGGCAATTAACTGAAGTTATGAAACAGGATAAAAAAATACAGCAGATTCTTGTGGCACGAATAAAAATAATAAGCGGCTTGAATATAGCAGAAAAAAGAATTCCGCAGGACGGCAGGGTAGCATTAAAGATTAACAATAAAAACTACGATTTTCGTGTTTCAACACTGCCAACAATGTTCGGTGAGAAAATTGTTATCCGTGTGTTGGATAAAGAAGGTTTTAACAGGTCAAAAACCGATTTGGGATTATTTGAAGATGACCTTGAAAAATTTGATAGTATACTGGCTCATCCCCATGGCATTGTCCTGGTTACAGGGCCCACCGGAAGCGGTAAATCAACAACTCTGTATACAGCTTTAAGGGAATTAAGCAAACCTAATGTTAATATTTTAACTGTTGAGGATCCGGTTGAAGCCACAATCAGAGGAGTAAACCAGGTTCAGGTGAATGTTAAGGCGGGAATGACCTTTGCCAGTGCATTACGTGCATTTTTAAGACAGGACCCGGACATTATCATGGTCGGAGAGATACGCGACAAAGAAACGGCTGAAATAGCGATACGCGCAGCTATTACAGGACATCTTGTTTTAAGTACGCTACATACTAACGACTCGGTTAGTTCAGTTAACAGGTTGGTAGATATGGGTGTTGAACCATTTTTAATTGCATCGTCTCTTGTTGGTGTTCTTGCCCAAAGACTTGTACGAAGATTATGCACAGAATGCCGGGAAGAATACATAGCTAAAGAGCACGAAATGAAAATTTTAAAAGTAAATGAAGAAACAAAGATATATAAACCCGTTGGATGCCCGGAATGCAATGGTTCGGGGTACAGGGGCAGAATTGCAGCCTATGAAATCCTAACCATAACCTCTGAAATGAGAGATTTGATATCAAGGGGTGCAACTACCGAAGAGTTACTCCAACTGGCGTTACAAAACGGTATGAAAACACTCGCAGACAGCTGTTCGCGTCTTGTTTTATCAGGTGTTACATCACTGGAAGAAATGCTGAGTGTAGTTTCAATAAATTATTAGGGAGTGGCATATGGTAATTAATGATTACTTGCAAAAAGCTGTTGAAATGGAGGCTTCGGACCTTCATATATGCGCTGGTTTACCAATTGTTATTAGAAAATTTGGTTCGCTGTTCTATATCGATGATCACATACTTTCACAGGAAGATTGTAGGAGTTTAGTGGAGCAAATATTAACAAAAGAACAGCTAAAGACCTTTGAAGAAGAAGGTGAGTTAGATTTTGCCTACATGCTTCCGGGTATTGGAAGGTTCAGGGTCAACACTTTCATGCAGAGAGGAACCTGCGCAATAGCAATCAGGGTTATTGCAACCAGGGTACCGAAAATTAGCGAATTAGGTCTGCCAGATATACTTTATTCACTGGCAGACAGGCAGAGAGGACTTATTATTATAACAGGCCCAACAGGAAGCGGTAAGTCCACAACCCTTGCAGCAATGATAGACCACATTAACAGCAATAAAAGATGCCATATTATAACCATAGAAGATCCAATTGAGTATTTACATAAACACAATAAAAGTGTAATTAATCAACGAGAAGTCGGTTCAGATACAAAAAGTTACAACAATGCATTAAGAGCAGCATTGAGAGAAGACCCGTATGTTATTTTAATTGGTGAGATGAGGGATCTGGAGACTATATCTATTGCATTGACCGCTGCTGAAACAGGACATCTTGTTTTCTCTACACTGCATACATTGGGAGCAGCAAAGACAATTGACAGAATTATCGACGTATTTCCTCCTCATCAGCAGGGCCAGGTGCGGAGTCAGCTATCAACAGTGCTGCAGGGTATTGTTTCACAGCAATTAATCAAGCGCGCTGATAATACAGGAAGGGTTGTTGCAACCGAGGTGATGATAGTAACACCCGCAATATCTAATATGATAAGGGAATCAAGAACATTACAGATTAACAGCAGTATTCATACAGGAAGTGAATATGGGATGCATTCAATGGATGCTTGCATAGCCTCTTTGTATAAGCAGGGCATAATTACCTACGAAAATGCATGCCAGTATTCGATTGATCCTGTAGCAATGAAAAAATTAATAGCACTGGATTGAATGGATAAGGAGGGGTTATAGTATGGCAGTGGTGGATCTTTTTTCGAACACCTTTATAACAATAGATATAGGTTTTCGTTATATAAAGATTGTTCAGGTTAAAAAAAGCAAAAATAAAGTATTATCTGTTGTTAACTACGGTATCGGAGATACGCCGAAAGGGTGTATTAAGAATGGTGCAATCAAGGATAAGGATGCTGTTGTAGCAGAAATAAGCCGGGTTATCAGAGAACATAACATTAATTCAAAAGAAGCCAAGATTGTAATGTCAGGTACTAACATCATATCGAGGGTGATCATGATTGATAAGGTTCCTGAAAGCGAGGTAGACAGGAAAATCTGGGAGGAAATACGGGATACAATTCCTGTTGATATGAATTCAAACAGGATTGATTATAAACTTCTTGGCGAGACCGTTGTAGATGGGCAGGAAAAGATAAAGGTGTTTGTAACCGTTGTATCCAAAAAAATAATTGATAACTACATTAATATACTGAACGAGTTGCGGTTAAGGCCCATTGCTGTTGATATTCCCTCTAACAGTGTTTCTAAGTTTTTTAAACTTGACATTGATACCGGACAGGACAGTACCGTGAAAAGGCTTAAATACTCAAAATATAATAATAACACCTGCATTGTTTTTGATTTGGGCTCGGAAACAACAATTATTAACATACTTAAAGATAAAACTCCGGAATTCAATCGTGTGATCTTAAAAGGCAGCAGTAAAATAGACTACGAAATTCTGAAAGAACTGGATATGCAGCCCCATGAATTACAGAAGGCCGAGCTATATAAAAAGATGTACGGTTTGTCCACTATATTAACCCCCTGTAACGAGTACCTGTGTTCTAAAGCTGCAATGCGAGTAATGGATTCAATTATTAAGGACATTAAGATGTGCATTGATTTTTACCTTACCCGCTGCAACGGGGAACACCCCAGTAAAATATTCCTGATAGGCGGAGGTTCACAAATGAAGGGCATTGAGGAATATTTTGAAGAAAACCTCGGGTTGCCTGCATACAGGATAAATGTTGCAAAAATTGGCGGGTTGGAATTTAATCAAACTCTTGATAAGGACAGGCTTAACTACCTGGTGAATGCTCTGGGTGTTGCCTTGTAATGGGAGGTTTCTATGCCAGTATATACATATAAGGTTAAAAACAGAGAAGGCGAGATATTTTCGGGTGAAACAAAGGTGGATAGCAAAGAAGTGCTGCTTGATCTTTTCAATAAGCATGGGTATAAACCCGTTGAAATTATTGAAAAGACATTTGTTACCGATGTATCTCAGCTCAGCATTTTCAGGAAAAAGGTTAAAACTGCAGACCTGGCTCAGTTTTGTCGCCAGTTTTCAATTATGCTGGAAGCAGGTATATCCATAGCCGGTGCGTTGGACGTTCTGAGAGTCCAAACTGTAAATCCAACACTTAAAGACTGTCTGAACGATATTTACAACAATATACAGAAGGGTATTTCACTGTCAAATGTTATGCGCAGTTTTCCCGACATCTTCCCTCCGATTCTTTTAAGTATGGTTGAGGCAGGAGAAGTCAGTGGACAGTTGGACAGAGTATTTACGAGAATGGCCGAGCATTTTGAAAAGGAGCACAAGCAGAAGCAAAAGCTGAAAGGTGCCATGACATATCCTGCAATAGTTCTGGTTGTCGCAGCTTTGGTTGTGACCATTTTGATTGTTAAAGTTATCCCTACCTTTGGTGAAGCCTTAGCAGGAATGAATGTTGAACTTCCGGCATTAACCCAGGTAATGCTAAACGTGAGTCATTTTTTTACCTCATACTGGTATTTAATTCTATTTGGGCTAGGATTACTTATATTTGGGATAAAAATGATGGCAAAAACAGAGCGGGGAAAAAAAATACTCGACAATATAACGCTTAAGCTTCCAGTCGTTTCTGATGTAATTAAAACTATAATGACAGCAAGGCTTAGCAGGGCTCTTTCAACCTTGATTTCAAGTGGTGTATTATTGCTTGAATCGCTTCAGATAACAAAACGAGTAATGCATAATTCAATACTGTCAGAAAGAATGGAGGAAGCCATTGAAAGTGTAAAACAGGGAAGAACTCTGACCCAGTCAATTACCGAAATGCAATACTTCCCACCACTGCTGCTGTCGATGCTGAAAACCGGGGAAGAAGCCGGGAACCTTGATGAAACACTGGAAAAAGCAGCAAACTTTTATGAAGACCAGACAGAAGAAAAGATACAAAGACTGATGACTTTCTTAGAACCGCTGATAATGATAGTGCTGGGTGGAGTAGTTACATTTATCCTGTTTAGTGTACTGTACCCAATGCTCAGTGTTTATCAGAATATAGGTAATTACTAAAGTAACACTGCTATAACTGTCGAATAACACTGGCTGAACTTAAAAACAATATTTAAAGTTATTAAGCATTTAATGCTTAAAAATAAAAAATGGGTAGTGTCAAAAAAGTTATGAAAACAACGAGTTGATATTACAGAAATGTAAGTAATTTGAAAATCGGACATTGACAGCAGAATAGAGTGGAGAAAAAGGGCAAATAATTTAGTGCTTAGAAG
>JAAYNA010000056.1 GCA_012521105.1 Clostridiaceae bacterium | reverse complement strand
CATAAACTCACCTCGTAAAATATAAATAAATCCCTCTTCAAACTCTAACTCTTTGAACTGTATTTTGTGCTTTTTCTCTGGCTCCCATCTTCACCTTTTATAACATTACTTCGGTGCTGTTTTTCAAGCTGCACTGCCTGAAATGTCTCTTTGGGGATTATCGCTGGATTGTTGTCTTCAGACAAATAGGTTGCACTATGCTTTCCATTATCCAGCAGCCGCACATTGCCCATATACTTTTCATTACTGAGCATGACATCAATTGTTCTCTTAGGCCATGTAGCCTTTCCGGTAGGGGACTTGATTCCCAGCCGATCTAATTCTGATACAATACCTATAATGCTCTTGCCTCGAAGATATAAATTGAATATCAGTCTTACGTTTTTCGCTTCGGACTCTTCAATTATAAGACTGCCATCATCCGCATTTGTATACCCATAACACTTTCTATTATACAGCTTTGAAGTACCTTGTGCGGCACGTTGTTTAATACCCCATTTAATATTGTCACTGCGAGATTCATTTTCTGCTTGCGCGATAGATTCGATTATTGAAATCATGAGGTCATTATCTGTATCAGCAGTATCCAGTTGTTCCTGTTCAAATATAACACGAACGCCGAGAAGCCTTAGCTGGTTCAATGCATCTAGAATCTCTACCGTATCTCGGCCAAATCTGCTGATGCTCTTTGTCAGAACAATTTCTATATCATGTGACTTACACTCCTGCAGCATACGAGAAAACTCTTTACGGGAAGAACCTGTCTTGCTTGAAGCAATATCTATATACACATCAACCAATAGCCATTTGGGATTAGCTGCCGTTAATCTTGTTAGTGCGGATACTTGAGCAGTTAGGCTTTTCAGTTGCTCCGTACTGTTTGTGCTTACTCGGCAGTAAATGCCAACTCGCTTTTCGCGCTTTGGAGGGTTAGGGGGTATATATGATATTTTTTTGTTTTTCGTCATAATAGAAGCTCCTTTTTACCGATATTCACCCATAAATAAGTCCTTTGTTAATCATATCGGTAATCGTTTCGCTTTTTTTATCAATATTACCCATGACCATGTTTAAATAGTTAGAAAGATATTCAATATCATCCCTGTCAAATTCTATAGATAGATAATTGTTTGTTAAACCACCGTTCCAGAAGGAAACGACCCATTCCATTGAAATATCCTCTATTTCATGGCCTTCCCGAACATATACATATCTTGGATCGTTTCTTAAGTCTTTCTTGGGGTGCAGTATAAACTTAAAGTCCGGTTCAATACATTCAATCTCTGAAATTTCATTCAGCTCATCATTCAGCAGCTTTTCTAAACTTTCTGTCAATACTTGAACCTCACACGATAAAAGCACCTCATCATTTTCTATCATATAGTTTAGCCAGTTTCTTGACGCTAATGAAAGACCAATCCTGCACCATTCCGAATCCCAGTTTTCGGTAGTTGAAGGCTGATAACTACGAACCTGTAGCTGAAAAATAATTCCGTCTATATCTAATTTAAGCCACATTGAAATGCACCCCTTTCCATTTGAATAACAATCTCAGTTTTAAATTATTAATACCAAGCCACCATTCCATTCCCGAGGATTTCTCCGGAATTATAGCCCTCTAATATTTTTGAAACTGCATGGTCAGCAAAAAAAGCAATTGTAATTTCTTCTTTTGCAGATGGCCATTCTTCTTCTGTTAATTCTGGGTCTCCCTCTACTTTCCTCATGTTGTTGACGGAATTCCTCATTTCATTTAGTTCATCCGGCGAAACAACCCTAGAAAAATCACCTGGTGCCAATTGTGTAGTGGAAATCTCTTCTTTTTGTTTATCGATAATAATTACACCATGTCCACATTCTTCTTTTCCCTCAGGGAAATACCAATAGATAATATATTTATCATTTTCCTCAATAAGACGGAAGGTTACCATATATACCTCCAAATAGCATTTTAATCACGCGATCAGGATAATCATCATATCCCCAATAAATCCATATGTTAATTAGTCTAATTATAACATTCTGCCTTCTTTTTTTGTTACAGTAATTTTGTCAACTCACCACTTGTTTTGCAGTAATATTATCCACTCGCCACCCTTTTTACATCTATACCGTCAACTCAGTAGGCAAATAGTAATAATGTCCACTCAACCCTGTGTTTTTGAGGTTTTAGATATGTTCTTACAACAGATATTTTCAAGCCTTGAAACCAGGTTTAATGTAAGTTCAAAATCACGGAAATCCCTTTATATCAAGCCGATTTCACACCCTATTTATCCACCCTTGATAGAGTAGAGCAGTGGGGTTTCCACCGCCCCCTCATCAAACCGTACATGCGATTTTCCCGCATACGGCTTTCCGATATT
>JAAYNA010000055.1 GCA_012521105.1 Clostridiaceae bacterium | reverse complement strand
ATACCATTCACCTCTTTACCTAATACATACTCTATTATCTCAGCTCGTATCCAAACGCGAAGAGAGGATGTATTGCTTTCAGGATCAATAGAAATTGTCATTGTAGAGGTTTTCGTATCACCCGGTGCAAGATTGTCGGTCGGCACCAGGACATCAGATACGTTTACCCGAAGACCTGTGTTGGCTCCTACCACCTCTATTGCATGTATAGGATTGATATCTGCCATACAAAAGACCGCCAGTAAAACAACCAATATTAATATCGCCTTTTTACAATCTCTTTTTGTCTTTTCCAAAGGACAACATCCTCTCTATTTTACCTTCGCAAAATACAGTTTCAGAAGCTACAGATATTTATTTTAATACTTTGTAACTGTAACACCATCAATGGTCATTGAATAATGTGAAAAATTACTGATTGGATGATCAAATAATATAGAATAACTTGCCTTTCCGTCAGTGAACTCTACATCTTGTTGTCCTGCTGTCATAACGCCATTACCTTCCAATATTGATCTCCTGACTTCTAATGAAATATCTTTTTTACCAGTGAAATTGTTTCCATTTTCATCTTTTGCCTCTTTTATTTCACCATAGATTTGATATTTTGCAACAGTTCTCCTATTCTCTGTAACAAAAACAGTTTTATAATTTCTGGTAAATGTAAAACTTGCTATATTGGCGGGAACTTCAGGTTCTTCAGGGTCTTCTGGATCTTCTGGGTCCTCTGGATCTTCTGGATCCTCTGGATCTTCAGGCTCTTCTGGATCCTCTGGGTCTTCTTTATCGCCGTAGCATGCAATACTATCCAGGTCTATTTCATCTTCTTCTACCAGTTTCCAGTTTTCATATAAAAATTCATATTCACTGTCGTTCACAGCATCCCAGCCATCATTACCCCATACTGCCGAAGGAGCGCCATTGGAGGCTTGAACTGCTTCAAAATCAACATCAATTTCAAAACTAGCGCCCTGGTATTTATTGGTGGTTCTTTCGCCATCAAAATATAACACCAATTCCAGATTAGCAATGTCATTTTCTTCTCCCTCTTCTTTACCATATGTACCATCAATAGGACCACCTAGGTAATATGCATATATGGGCTTATTGGGGCCTTTCTTATCCTCTGGCTGATAAAATACCCATTTCGATCCCTTTTGAGGTAAGATAAGAATATTATCTTCACTGAATTTTACTTCATCTGTGTCTATCCATTTTGCATTTATTATAGCGCGCAGTTGTATTTTCTTAGTTCCTACATTTTCAATGTCCCATTCTAATTTGAAGCAGTCACCTGGGTTTACATTTTCAATTTTCTCATTATTGCTTACTACACCGCCATCAGCACTAATTTCAACAGTACCTGCAGTGAACGCATTTGCATCTAATTCGGCTTTATTGGTAAACCATGCCATGGTTGCGCCACCGATTAATGCAATACATACTGTAATCGACAACATCATAAGTAACATTTTCTTTTTCATAACAAAACACTCCTTGCATAATTAAAATTTTTTATGATTATTGGCAACCAGGCTGCCTTGTTATCAAGGCCCTATGGCTTTGCGCCCCTACTTTGCAGTAAGTTTGCCTTTTTCAATAGATTCAAATTTTACTCCTGTTTACTGCTGGGAATAATTTTCCAGCCCTTTGCTTTACTAGCGCCGTTGGAAGCTTGAATTGCTTCAAAACTGCCATTCAATATATACCGTTTGCCCTGATAATCGTCATTAGTTTTTTCACCGTCAAGGCATACATTGATCTTTAGATTAACCGATGATGGTTCGTTGTTGGGATATGTACCAGGTATGGTATATTTATAGTAAAACCAGCCGCCTTCTTTTTCCCATCCATGCTCATCTTCATGCAATTCAAAAGATACAACATTTGCATTCAGATTATCAACAATAACCCATTCTTCAGCATCTTCATCATACTCATACCAGCTTCCGGTAAATTTCCCCCTCAGATGAATGGCCTTTGTACCTGTATTTGTTATTTCAAATATTCTCAAATTCTTGTCACCGGGGTTCCAGTTGTCCTCTTCAGCATAATAGCCTTTAACCTGGATAGATTTTACATCAAAGCCGTCAGCATCAGAATTTTCATCAAATTTATCCTTTTCAGTTACATCCACAACCTTTACATACTTCACATAGGGAATACCTGTGATATCAAATTTGCTTTCTTTTTCATTTCCTTTTCTTCCTTCGTTTGTTGCTGTGCCAACATATTTCCAATCATCTTCCAAACTTGTACTGACATACACCTCAGCACTTTCTGTAGGATATGCACCTTGAGTTATTTCAGTAACAATTACTATTTCAGGTGCATAAACCGGGGACTCAAACTCAACAATGATATATCCGCCAAAACCCAGGCTGAAAAAAGCATCTGAAGAATCATCCAGGACAACATCACTGTAACTTCTATCCTTAGCTACTGATCCACCCCTTCTATTTTTACCTTGACTTACATCTATTACTTTGTCTGGAGAAAAGGTAGAATATTTTTTATAGCTATCGCTGTCTTCTATATCTATTATTCTGCCTGCTTCTATCGATACTGTTCCTGCTGTAAAGGCAGTCTTTCCTCCATCTTCCGAATGAGTGAACCATGCCATTGTTCCACCGGCTATCAAGGCAACAGATATTATGATTGTGAATACAGAAATAACAATTCTTCTTTTCATTCTTTCACCCCCTTTTCTGTTTGTCCTTCAGGTATTGCTACCATTCTTCCTGCGCAGCTTCCAAAGTCATCTTAATTGTGTACTCAGCTGAATTATAGTTTTCATCAATACTATCTATACTCATGTTTAACCATACATCAAAGTCGATCCTTACAGTTTCATTTGGATAAACAGGTTCTTCGTATAGATAATAGTAATCATCTCTCATATTCCAGCCATCATTTTTCTGTTCCCATTGTGCTATATCAGCCAATACTTCTGGTTTCCATTTACCGTCAATTTTTACCCGTAACCATGCAGGCTGTTTGCCAACATTTTTAAAACACCATCCAATTTCCAGAGCATTATTCTTACCTGGAACCCAGTTTTCCAAATCCTCCGGCAATTCAACTATCTCCATTTCCAAAATGCCTGTTGTAAAAGGTATTTGGATTTCATTGGATTTATCTATAAAGTATGACATTGTTAACCCACTTAACATAATGATTATGGATAATACCAATAACAGTGCACATATTGCTTTTTTCATAAAGAACCTCCTTTTACCAAAGGTGCATTTATGTTTCGGGTTTTACGTCTTCTTCTGATAATGCTGACTTATACTTTTTCTTATATTTAAGTAATTCAATAATTTGAGTTATCATGAGAATAAATGCCGGTATTATGATTACAAGAAGGATGCCCTGTTTTGTTCTTATAAATCCCATAACAAAACCCAATAATGGTATGGATAAAGTCACTTTTCCAAGTACATAATTTTCTTCAACAGGAACGGGATCATTCACGTTATTGGCGTCACCCCTTGTGATAAACTGCCGTTTATTGTTCTCTTCAATTATTTCTACAACTCTGTGTGTGGTGGATAAAGAGTCATTCTTTTTACGAAAGGTGATAATATCTCCTACTTCTATGGATTGTATGTCTACATGCTTAATGACCAAAAGGCTGCCTGTTTTGAATGTTGGGCTCATACTGTTGCTTTGTACAATATATAATTGGTGATTAAGTACGGTTGGCGGTTCATTGCTTTTCATGCTGGTAAACATAAAAAACAATATGTATAATATAAGCACCCCTAAAAGTCCTAACATTATATTACTTAATATGTTTAAAATGGATTTTGCTACTGATTTTTTATTTTCTTTTTGCTGCACCATTTAAAGCCACCCCATTTCTTTTATTTGTGCTTTATATTGTTTTTGTCTGATGGGTAATGCTATTAAGGAATCTGATTATAAACATGTTCGGGTACCGTCATCTGTGTATCAGTATCATCCAGCTGTGGTAATTGTCCGATAATGCTGTTGTACACATCGCCCGTAACAGTCAGGGTAACATAATCATCCTGTGAATTTCTAAAATATGCTTTAGTGTTCAAAATCGTTAGATTATGTATTATTAAACCTAGTGATGCTAACACAGCAACAATGATTACTATAAGTTTTATTTGTATAAGATTGTTTTTGATTTTTTGCTTAATTCTTCCCATCATGGGTTTCCTCCCCCTGAATCAAATCCTGTCAGTTGTTTTGCTTTTACCACTTCTTCTATCAGCCCTTCGGAACCATCCCATTTCCGAATTTCAATGTTATTTGAAGCGGCTTCTTTTAACAAAAGAATTAATTCCATCAGACTTCTAAAACATACTGTTTTTCTCTTCTCAATCCATTGTATTGTGCCTTGAATACTGTGGTTTTGATGATACTTTATCTTTAATAGAAAAGAGGTATTTTTTACTATCTTTGAATCGCTATTGCTATTATGCTTTTCCACTTGCATTAATCCCACAATAATCTCTCCTGGATTTTCAATTTAAAAGGTTTGCATAAACTTGCTCTTTTTCACTCCTGTAAACTCAAATATAAACAAACATATTAAAGTTCAAGCATTAAAAATATTTAATTATTTAATCCACAATTATAATTCTATTTAGGACAGTCACAGTATATTCTTTTTTCAGTCATACTTCGGTCACATTTTTTTAAAGTCAAACTCTATATATTTTTTATCCGATCAAGTAATGAGCGAGAAGTTTTTCATCACAAGTTTACAGACCTTTTTTGGAAGAGGGAAAAATAGTGAGTAAAAATAAAAGGACACCCGAATGGGGGCATCCCTGGAGAATTTTGATTGTATGTTATTACTTTCACTTGGCTTCTTTTAAATGGAAATAGATTACTACTGCTTAGATCTGTTGTAAAGATTTAACTACTCTTGCTTCTGAAAAGCTGATGTTGGAAGAGCTGTATTAACTTTTACTTTTATATCATAGTCAACAGCATTCTTTTTAAATTGATTAATTATTCTATCCATGATTGTAATTATCTGTTTATAATCCATCCTGGGAAGCAGCACAAGAAGTACATTACTGTCCCATGTTGTAACAACATCCCCTTTTCTTAATGATTTAATTAAACTCTTTCTAAAGCTGTTGAAAACACTGGTACTTTCATTCACAGAAATAGAAACTACAAACACAATATGTCCTGTTCTTTCACTTCTGCGTCTTTCCAGAATAAAGATTGAGTTGAATAATTTCCTGTCACAATAGAATGCACCAGCAGTATTCTCGTTTATCAACTGGTTTTCTGTTGTTTCGCTGCTGTTTAATTCAGCACTGTTTTTCAGCATTTTGTAAACTTGTAAAAGTTCAGCTGTTGGCTTTGCGTATTCCGGATTATTCGGACAGTATTTCCGGGAGTATCCGGACAATAAAACCGGATACATCCGGACACCTTGTCATGTACTTTGATTTTACATAAAAATTCACTTAGAAACAAATATTTTT
>JAAYNA010000009.1 GCA_012521105.1 Clostridiaceae bacterium | reverse complement strand
TAATATATTCAATATAAAAGCCCTGGAAATTTTCCATTTTTCAGGGGGGATACGAAAGTAACTGGTGTAAGCCAGTGAAATAAATGGTTTAGGTCAAAATTCATTCAGAATTTTTGACACTACGTAACCAACACGGGGGGATAATTTTATGAAAAATGAAAAAGCAACCGGTGGAATAATTTCCTCATCGAATAAGAAAAGCAAGTTTTTTAAGACATTAATAGGAATTTCCCGGCACTGGCAACTGTATATTTTGCTGCTGTTTCCGGTTATATGGACTTTCCTGTTCCGGTATTATCCGATGTATGGTGTGCAAATCGCATTCAGGGACTTTAATCCGGGTCTTGGAATTTTACAAAGCAAGTGGGTTGGACTTAAATATTTCAAAATGTTCTTAACATCACCACAATTTAAGCAATTGCTGATAAACACATTTGCCATCAGTATTTATTCTATTCTTGCAAGTGCGCCAATCCCAATAATACTTGCCGTAGCACTGAATGAATGCAAAATAAGACCATTTGCCAAGACGGTGCAAATTGTAACCTATGCGCCGTATTTCATATCCACTGTTATATTGGTGGCAATGGTTAATCAGGTATTATCGCCTATTGGCCTTCTGAATAATGTAATTAAATTGTTCGGAGGGGAAGCGGTGAATCTGCTGGCAAAGCCAAAATTATTCCGTTCAATATATGTTTGGTCAGGGATATGGCAAAGTGCAGGCTATTCATCTGTTATATATCTTGCGGCACTATCCGGTATTAATAAGGAACTTTATGAAGCAGCAAGAATTGACGGCGCGTCAACACTGCAAAAAATCATGTATATAGATCTGCCTGGTATTATGCCTACCTTTATTATTTTGTTAATATTAAACTCTGCTTCGGTATTGAACGTTGGATACGAGAAGATCTATCTGATGCAAAATCCTTTGAACTTAAGCGTTTCGGAAGTTATATCTACGTATGTCTACAAAATAGGCCTTACTTCGGCCCAATACAGTTATTCATCGGCCATAGGCCTGTTTAATTCAGTAGTATCGATGGTGATGATGACGCTGGTAAATTTCATTGCTAAAAAGACTTCGGAAACCAGTCTGTGGTGAGAGGAGAATAACTTAATGTCTAAAAATACTATTCGCATAAAAACGGGTGACAGGATATTTGATTTGGTTAACATTATATTTCTTGCTTTATGCTTTCTGGTTGTCTTCCTGCCGTTATTAAACATAGTAAGCCAATCGGTCAGCGATCCTGCAAGTGTTCTGGCAGGCAAGGTCATTCTTTTGCCGAAAAAACCCACGCTCATCAGTTATGAACGAATACTGAGCAATTCGGTTATTATAAGCGGTTTTGCGAACTCTGCGCTTATAACTTTACTTGGTACGATATTAAGCGTTTCATTGACCATTATGGCGGCATATCCGCTTTCAAGGAAAACGCTCATCGGAAGGAATGCAATAATGTGGTATTTCGTGTTTACCATGTTGTTCAATGGCGGTTTGATACCCACTTATCTTGTTGTGAAGGATTTTGGAATGATCGATAAATATATGGCGCTGATTATACCTAATGCAATCAGTGTCTGGAATATAGTAATTGCCCGTACGTTTTTTATTAATACAATACCCAATGAATTCTACGAAGCCGCAACGATTGACGGCAGTTCCGACATAAGAACTTTTATTCAGATTGTGCTGCCTGTCTCAAAACCCATACTTGCGGTTTTGACGCTTTTCTATGCTGTTGGCATCTGGAATTCATATTTTGATGCAATGATTTACCTGAAATCACAGCCAAAATTCCCTTTGCAGCTTGTTCTCAGAAATGTACTTATAAGTTCCCAGCTTCAGGCCCAGATGATTGAAAGCAGGGGCGTAAGTGATTCCAGTCAGAGTCTGGCGATGGCTGAGGCG
>JAAYNA010000054.1 GCA_012521105.1 Clostridiaceae bacterium | reverse complement strand
TTGTTTTTGGATTTGATATGAAACAACAGTTTTACAATCCCAAATCCAGAAGTGGAAACCGATGGTGGTATAGTTATTCAGACGAAGAAAAGGATTTTGATTTCCTTAAAGACAAAATTAAGATGACCTTCGATACGATGTACGGAGAACGATACCCCGGAGCTTCAAACAGGAAACCAAAACTTTACAAGGTAGAGGGTGTGGGAATTCTGGAAGAGGGCAACTGGGAAACTGCTTACAGAGCATATATGAATATTGATGAACTGCTGAAACTGAAGGAAGATTACGAAAAAAGGAATAATCCCGATGAAGGAAGTAACCGCAAAAGAAAAAATACCGAAGTTGGTTACCAGCAGGCAAAAGTTAAAGTAAATGATATAAAAAATGTAATAGATGTCCAGGATCAAATAAGGGCAACGGGGCTTAATGCCTACAGTATGGCAGAATCATTGGAACAGGCCAATAAAACCCAGGCAGTTATGCAGGGAGTTCTGGGTGGAATTGGAGCAATATCGCTTCTTGTGGCTGCCATTGGAATTGCCAATACAATGATTATGGCCATATACGAAAGAACGAAAGAAATTGGGATTATGAAAGTAATAGGTGCAAGACTAAAAGATATCAGACGCCTGTTTTTATATGAATCATCAATGATAGGTTTCATTGGGGGTGTGCTTGGTGTTGGTTTCAGCTATGGTATTTCGCATTTCCTTAATACGGTGGGAGTCCAGTTTTTGTCTGGCAGTATAGGAATGGGAGGCACGAAGCTGTCAATAGTACCAGCCTGGCTTGCTGTTTTAGGTATGGTATTCAGTGCGTTTATTGGACTGGTATCGGGCTTCCTGCCCGCAAGGAAAGCAACAAAATTAAGTGCTCTTTCAGCAATTCAAACCGAATAATATTCATAATCTTTTTGTTAATCAAAAGGGTTTATTTCCCTGAAGAGGAAATAAACCCTTGATTATTTATTTGGTCGGTTTATGCTTATTTTAAATACTTTTTTAAATATTTTCCAGTATAGGAATTTGGATTTTCAGCTATTTCCTCAGGTGTCCCGCAGGCTACTACCGTTCCCCCCAGGTCTCCTCCCTCCGGTCCCATATCAATAATGTAATCTGCAGATTTTATCATATCCATATTATGTTCAATTACAACTACTGTGTTTCCGCCTTCCACCAATTTTTGAAGTACATCTATTAATTTATGCACATCGGCAAAATGTAAACCTGTTGTAGGTTCATCCAGTATATATATTGTTTTGCCCGTACTTTTTCTGCTTAATTCAGCCGCAAGCTTAATTCTCTGTGCTTCGCCGCCTGATAGCGTTGTAGAAGGTTGTCCCAGTGTTATATAGGATAGGCCAACATCATAAAGAGTTTGAATTTTACGTTTAATTGCCTGAAAGTTTTCAAAGAATTTCAGCGCCTCTTCCACCGTCATGTTCAAAACATCATAAATATTTTTACCCTTGTATTTTACTTCCAGCGTTTCACGATTGTAGCGTTTTCCATTACATACTTCACATGGAACATATACATCGGGCAGAAAATGCATTTCCACTTTTATATTACCGTCGCCGCTGCATGCTTCACAGCGGCCACCACTTACATTAAAGCTAAACCGCCCTTTGCTATATCCCCTTGCCTTTGCTTCAGGTGTGGAAGCAAATAAGTCCCTGATTAAGTCAAACACACCAATGTAAGTTGCAGGGTTTGACCTGGGAGTTCTTCCAATGGGGCTTTGGTCAATATTTATGATTTTGTCCAGGTTTTCTATCCCTTCAATTCTTTCATGTTTTCCAGGAATCGTTCTTGCCCGGTTTAATTTTCTTGCAAGAGCCTTATATAAAATCTCATTTACAAGGGAACTTTTGCCTGAACCCGAAACACCGGTTACACAAACGAACACACCCAATGGAAAGGTAATATTAATATTTCTTAAATTGTTTTCACGTGCACCATATACCGTTAAAAAACTATTCGCAGTCCTTCTGGTTTCGGGAACAGGAATGGATAATTTTCGGCTTAAATAGGCTCCAGTGATTGATTCAGGATTATTCATAATATCTTCTACCGTTCCGCAGGCAACTACTTTACCACCGTGTTCCCCTGCACCTGGTCCGACATCTATAACATAATCGGCAGCTAGAATTGTTTCTTCGTCATGTTCCACTACCAAAACAGTATTCCCCAAATCCCGCAGGTTGCATAAAGCTTTAATAAGTTTGTCATTATCCCTCTGGTGGAGGCCGATACTAGGCTCATCCAGAATATAATCAACACCTACCAGCCCCGAGCCAATCTGCGTAGCCAGGCGGATACGCTGATGCTCGCCACCCGACAGGGTGCTTGCAGCCCTTGATAAAGTAAGGTAATCCAGTCCGACATCAATTAGAAAACCCACCCTTGTTTTCATTTCTTTCAGGATATGTTTTGCAATGGTTAACTGAAAATCGGTAAGCTGCATTTGATCAATAAAACTGTATAAATCTTTAACTGACATATCTGTCATTTCAAAAATATTCTTACCGGCAACTGTAACCGCTAATGACTCTTTTTTTAAGCGCTGGCCTTTACAGAGCTGGCATGGGGTAATGCGCATAAACTCTTCATACTCAGCCTTGATTCTATCAGAAGCTTCACGGTAATGGCGTTCAACGCTTTCAAATATTCCCTTAAATACCACGTCATGTTCGTTGCCTCCCCACCTTCCCTGATAATAAACCTTAACTTCCCTGTCGGTCCCGTACATTAAAATATCATGTATTTCCTTAGGATAGGATTCAAAGGGAACACTCAGCGAAAAATTGAATTCTTTTGCAAGGGCTTCAAGAATTGCCCTTGTCCAGCTTCCCTTATCCTTACTTGACTGCCAGCCATAAACAGTAATTGCTCCTTCATCAATACTAAGGCTCTTATCAGGAATCATAAGGTCTTCGTCAAATTCCATTTTATAACCAATACCATAGCATTCGGGGCAGGCTCCAAAAGGATTATTAAAGGAAAAACTTCTGGGTTCTATTTCAGTAATACTGATACCGCAATCCGGGCAGGCAAAGTTCTGGCTGAATGTCAATAGCTCACCGCCCAGCACATTCACCATTAAAATGCCGTCTGTCACCCGGAAAACACTTTCGATGGAGTCTGTAAGCCGGGACTCTATTCCGGGACGTACAATAAGCCTGTCTACAACAATCTCTATATTATGCTTTATATTCCTATCAAGATTAATTTCTTCAGACAGCTCATACTGAATTCCATCCACAATTACACGTACATAACCGTTTCTTTTTGCCTGTTCAAACACTTTTTCATGACGACCTTTCCTGCCCCTTACAACAGGTGCAAGAAGCAAAATTCTGCTGCCTTCAGGCAATGCCATTACCTGCTCTACAATCTGATCAACCGACTGCCTTTTAATCTCTCTTCCACATTCGGGACAATGGGGAATACCTATTCTGGCATATAGAAGACGAAGATAATCATATATCTCAGTAACTGTCCCTACCGTGGAACGAGGATTGTGGCTTGTTGATTTCTGAGAAATGGAAATAGACGGAGAAATCCCTTCAATACTAACTACATCTGGTTTCTTCATATTACCGATAAACTGTCTGGCATATGAGGACAGCGATTCCATATACCGCCTCTGACCATCAGCATATATTGTATCAAAAGCAAGAGAAGATTTTCCCGAACCGCTGAGTCCGGTTAAAACTACCAGTTTGTTTTTTGGAATATCTATGTCAACATTTTTCAGATTATGTTCAGATGCCCCCCTGATTCGTATATGTGATGAATCTTTCATTCATATCTCCCTTCGTTCATATTAAACTTCCACAATATTATACCACCTTAAACTTCCAATACTTAGCCTGCGGGTCTTTACCCGGGCAGTAACTTAACACGAACTTTATAATTAACATGATCGTATTCTGTCTATTTAACATGATATTATAAAATTAGCAAATTACAAGATATAAGAAGAGTTAAAAAATGGAAATAATAAATAAGGGTTAAAATAGTGCTACATAGTGCACAGCTTTGCACATGGTTTGTGTTGGAATATTGTATCTCAATTCGTTGATCTCATATCTTTTTGGCACTACTCATATAAAATTAATGATTTGAGAATCCTATTATAAAACATATATTAGGTTGGCACGAAATTATATATGATATATTGAGACATTATCATAAATCAATCAGATTTTTGGGCATTTTGCATAAATATTTGATTGACATAATAAATTTAATATGCTAAACTCTATAGTTGTAAGATGTATCACAACCTACAAATAATAATTATAGGTGTAATGGTTAGTTATGATTGAATCGATCGAAAAACAGAACGTAGTCGATATAGTGTTTCATAAGATGCTCGACATGATT
>JAAYNA010000053.1 GCA_012521105.1 Clostridiaceae bacterium | reverse complement strand
TTAATTGAATATCAATAACTTTTACTTTTGAACCGGTGGTTTCCGAACCACAACCTGACAATGTAACAACACCGGCTGCTATAATTGTTATGATAGCTATTAATTTCAAACTTTTTTTCATTTATTGATGCCCCCTAACAATATTGCATAAATATACATTTATACATTATTATTTTGTATAAATATTAATTTACAGTATAAATATGAATTTGTCAATACTTATTTACAAAATTCTTTTTACATGTAAATTGCAGGTTATAGCTCTCCGCCCGCAGTAATGAAAGGTACCCATCACCTGTTAAAGTTACAGGGAGGCATTTTAAATACCAAAGAACTTCGCCTGTTATTTCTACACCCCATTTCACAGATGCAACAGTTCGGGCTAATTGCCTGTTTGGGAAATAGCGCACCCGCCACCCGAAGTGGCAGGTTTAAATATTTCTGAGCCTCGTTATAAATATGCATATTCGGAAAAATACGGGTTGTCCGCCAACAAAGCACACAAGTAAGCTGATTGACAACTTATTACTGCAATGCTATTCTATTTATGTAAAAATTTTCTGTTTAAGCTTGCCATAAATATTTTAAAACACATGTCAAACAAGCATATTCTTAACTGCTTCACATTATTCCGGTTACTGTCAGGAGGATTAAAATGGTTGGTATGGTAATTGCAGATGACGAACTGATTATAAGACAAGGGCTAATGTCAATTGACTGGAATAAATATGGAGTTAAGGTACTGGGTATTGCCGCTAATGGGAACGAAGCCCTTTCAATGGTTATTTCCAAACAACCCCAGGTTTTAATCACCGATATACGAATGCCCGGAATGGACGGATTGAAGTTAATCGAAGCAGCAAAGGAACAGATACCCGAAATTCAGTCAATTCTCCTTACCGGATATGAAGATTTTAATTATGCCAAAACCGCTATCAGTTTAGGTGCTGTTGATTATATCTTAAAACCTTCTGACCCCGATGAAATTATAGAAGCGGTTTTAAAAGCAAAAAATAAAATTAATGAAATTACACACCTCAGGGGACTGGCTGAGCCATATAAAGCTCCAAAAATAAAAAACAGGGTTGTCCGTGACATATTGGAATATATTAAAAACCACTATTCAGAAGATATAACCCTTTATACTGCAGCAGAATATGTACATATGAATCATATCTATATAAGCCGTCTTTTTAAGAAAGAATTAGGTGAGACATTTCTTGAAACTCTTACAAAATTCAGATTAAAAAAAGCATGCGAATTACTTTCAAATTTTGAATATAAAATTTATGAAATATCATCAATGGTTGGCATATTTGATCCGGGTTATTTCAGTCAGGTGTTTAAAAAATACTACGGTCTTACACCGTCAGAATACAGGGACAGACTTTTATCGGCAGAAGAGGTATGAAAATGAGGCAAAATAAAATCAATAATATTAACAGATATTTTCGCGACCTGCCCATCCATAAAAAGCTGGTTTTTTCATTTCTGTTTTTAACCATCTTTCCTGCTATATTTATTGGAGCTTTTTCATTCTACCGTTCCAGTGAACTTCTTAAGCATAAAACCGAGCAGTATACAAAGGATATTCTTATGGAGACCGGAAACAATATTGAAATAAATCTGCGAGAAGCTGAACGCTTAACTTTCCAGGTGGTTTCCAGTGCTTCAATCCAGTATGCATTAAAGAACAGCAACAGGGGTTTTGTTAATGAACAGGAAAAAATCACTGCAGAAAAAACCATAGACTCCCAGCTTAGAAGCCTCATATCTACAGACTCGGACATAGCTGCCATTCAGGTTATTTCAAACTCGGGAATAATATATTATGTAAATCCTGCATCCATATCTTTAAGCAGTAACGAACAAGAGAAGAAAATACTTGAGAAAGGACAGGGAAGCACTTACTGGTTTAATACCACCCCCTCCACTCAAACTGTAATGGTGGGAAGAGTCATAAACAGCCTGGACAATCAGGATAAAATCGGCTATGTGTTTGTATACTTGCGTGAAAGCAGTATTATCAACGCATTTAAAGAGACCGAACTGTTTAATACCGGTAATTTATTTGTTATAGACCAACAGGGCTACATAGTTTCAGCAAAGGATAAAAAACTTCTTGGCAAGCAAAATGAATTCTCAATGACAGATGCTTTAAACAGTATTCTGTATGAAAATTTTACAACAGCAAAAATATCGGGAAAAAACTATTATGTGACCTATAGAAATATTAAGGGAACACCATGGAGAATGATCAGTTTCATTCCTTCACTGGAATATGAAAAAGAAATTATCTGGCTTAGAAATTGGATATTCCTTATCATTATAAGCTGTTGTCTTTTATCCATTGCTCTTTCAATAGTAATTTCCAAAGGGATCTCAAAACCCGTTCAGGATCTTTCAAAAAGAATGCATGAAGTTGGTGAAGGAAATTTCAATGTATATATCGATTATGATTCAAAAGACGAAATTGGTATATTAAGCAGGCATTTCAACGAAATGGTCAGTCAGGTTAAACAGTTAATTAGAAAAGTTTACCATGAAGAATTGCTTAAACAAAAAGCTGAACTAAAATCTTTAAGAATGCAAATTAATCCGCATTTCCTATACAACTCACTGGAATCGATAAACTGGATGGCAAGAATGCGAGGCGTTCCGGAAATCGGAAAAATGGTAAAAGCCCTTGGAGATCTGATGCGGGCCAGCATAGGTGGTGAGGATTTTATTTCAATCAAGGAGGAAATAAAAAATATTGAAAACTATCTAACAATTCAAAAATTCAGATATGGAGACAAAATAGAAGCTGAAATGAATATAATGCCTGAAATCATTGATGTAAAAATACCAAAGCTGATCTTACAACCAATAGTGGAAAATGCAATTGTGCATGGAATAGAGAATAAAATTGGCAACGGAAAAATCAGTATCGAAGGCTTCACCGAGAATCAAATGACGGTCTTTCAGGTAAAGGATGACGGTATAGGAATGGACCGAGAAATATGCTCGAAAATTCTTTCAGAAAATTATGAGCCGGTCAATTCAGAAAAACGCACCCATATAGGATTAAAAAATGTAGACAGAAGGATAAAAATGTGCTATGGTGAGAACTTCGGTATCCGCATTCAAAGCCAAAAAGGCTCAGGAACCTGTGTAAGTATATATCTGCCCGCTGTCAACGAATCTGAGCATTCAGCTGATGCATAAATTTTATATAAGTTTATTTTTTCAAATATTTAGTTAATAATGTCAAATCTATGATAATAAGAAAATTTTATAATATGAATGTGGCAAATGTCAGCCGCAAAAACAAATTACAGGAGGAAAAGTAAATGAAAAGAATTTCTGTAGTATTAGTGTGTTTTGTTCTGCTCGCTTCATTGTTATCAGGCTGCGACACTTCTGATGTTGGTACGGGTTCTGAAAGTGAAAAAACTAAATTGAAAATTGAGGCCTGGGGAATAGAAACTGACCCAAACTCCAGAATTATTAAAGAAGCAGTGAATTTATTCAATGAAAGAAACAGTAATGCCGTGATTGAGATTGAATTTACCGAACAGGAACAGTACAAGACAAAAATAGCAACACTTATGGCGGCAAATGAAGCTCCGGATTTATTCAACACATGGGCGGCGGGATTTTTAAAACCCTTTGTTACTTCAGGCAAGGTTTATAGTATAAGTGATGACCTTAATAAGGATTCATGGAAAAACAGCTACATAAACGGAATTTTCGCGCCATTTACCTTTGATGGAAAAATATACGCAGCTCCCACCACCCAAACTGTTGCGTGCCTGTTCTACAACAAGGAAATTTTTGATCAATATGGCCTGAAGGCTCCGGAAACCTACTCAGAACTCAAAAATGTTATAGAAACACTTAATAAAAATGGCATTATTCCTTTTGCGCTGGGCAATAAGGCTCCGTGGGTTGGTGCAATGTTCAGCGAACTGGTGGCAAACCGTATTGGGGGAAGTGAGCCCTTTAACAAAGTATATGAAGGAACAGGAACATGGCTTGATCCTTCCTTTATCGAGGCGGGCAGGATAATGTATGAACTTGTTGAAATGAATGCTTTTCCCGAAGGATTTAACGCACTGGATAATGACCCTGCCCAGGAACTGTTCAAGGAAGGAAAAGCAGCCATGCTGGTTATGGGAAGCTGGGCTATCCAACAACTAACCAACGAGGAATCTCCACTGAAGGGCAAGGTAGATGTTGCAAGATTTCCTGCTATGGAAGGCGGTAAAGGAAATATCAACAGTTGGCTTGGTCAGCCCGACCAGAGCTTTGCAATCAGCACAAACTGCAAAAACAAGGAAGCTGCGGTTGAATTCCTGAAGACCATAGCATCCAAAGAAATTCAGACAAAATTTGCTGAAGCAGGAAACCTGGTTGCAACCAAAATTACTATTGATCCTGCAAAATCAAACCCTGTTGCCATAAAAGTTGCAGAACTTCAAAAAGATATGGAGGAGCTGTTCCTGTTCTATGATGTAGCCTTAGGAAGCACCATTGGTAATGAATACAACAATGCTATCCAGGCGATTACGGCAGGAAAAGATCCTGAAGAGGCACTGCGTGCATTGCAGGAGTTTACAGAGCAGAACAGAGAATAACAGGTTACCAGGCATAGTAAGCATGTCAGGTGGATGCCCCCCTCCACCTGACCGAATTTTATATATTGACTGTTTTATAAGTAAATATAAAGAACTGGACAAGGTGACAGTATAATGGAAATTATGCAGAGGAGCAAAAAAACAATTCTTTCCTTTATATTACCAGCGTTAATCATATACATTGGAATTGTCATAATACCTATTTTTAACACTGTTTATTACAGCTTTTTTAAATGGAATATCCTTGACACTTTAAAATTTACAGGTCTTAATAATTTTATTAATTTATTTACAAAGGATGCTATCTTTATTAAAAGTATGAAAAATACTTTTTTACTGATGTTTTGGTCGCTGGCAATCCAAACCCCTCTGGCAATATTGCTTGCCATTGCTATCAGCGGAAATATAAAAGGAAAAAGATATTTTAAAACAGTTTTTTTCCTTCCCAATATTCTATCAAGCGTTGCAATAGGACTATTGTGGTCATTTATATATAATCCCGAGTTTGGAATCATCAACCGCCTTCTTTCCTCTATTGGTCTTGGTAATTTTACCCGTTTATGGCTTGCAGATGAAAAAACTGTAATGGGCTCGGTTATTGCAGTCATCTGCTGGCAGTTTGTTGGCTATCACATGATTATTTATCTTGCGGCCATAGAGAACATTCCGGCAGAATTAAAAGAGGCAGCACTTATTGACGGTGTGAATCAAAACAAAATGATCGGCTATATTATATTACCTCTAATAAGGCCAATAGTGGGAATTGATATGGTCTTAATGGCTACAGGTTCACTGCGTTTTTTTGATCTTATATATGTTATGACTAACGGAGGACCCAACCACGCCAGCGAGGTTATAGCGTCATACATGTATTACAAATCTTTCAGGGACTATCAGTATGGTTATGGCAGCGCAGTTTCTGTAGTTTTACTGACACTATGCCTTGTGGTAACATTCCTTTTGAATAAAATTTTCCAAACCGAAGAAATACAATATTAACTTTAAACATAGGGAGTGCAAACTCAATGAAGTACATTTTCAGGAAACATAAAAAAATACAAACAGGAGCCATTGCATTTTATACAATACTGATTGCTTTTTCAATTACATGCCTGTACCCTTTGATTTGGCTAATTTTAAATTCCTTTAAAACCAATTCAGAGCTTTTTAATAACCCCTGGGGAATTACCACCAATCCTGTATTTGAAAACTATACAACAGCATGGGTTGCAGGTAAGATAGGCATCAGCTTTCTTAATTCAGCTTTTGTTGCAGTTTCGTCCATGCTTATTACAATAATCATTGCAAGTATGGCTGCTTTTGCAATTACCAGGCTTAAGTGGAAATTATCAGGGGTAGTACTCGGTTTTTTCCTTTTAGGTGTTATGATACCTATCCATTCCACTTTAATACCTCTTTTTATGATATTTAACAAAATTAAGCTCACAAACAGTTATATGGCTTTAATTCTGCCATATGTAGCCTTTGCTCTGCCGGCTTCCATTTTTATATTAACAGGTTTTATGAGTACCATCCCAAGGGATATTGAAGAAGCTGTCATTATAGATGGGGGAAGCATGGCAAGGATATTTTGGAGAATCATCTTCCCCCTGTCCAAGTCACCTATTGCAACAATATCAATTTTCAATTTTGCTTCTATGTGGAATGAGCTTATGTTTGCATTGATTTTTATGTCCGACCCAAATAAAATGACCCTGCCGGTAAGCTTAACCCGGTTCAAGGGGCAGTACTCAACTAACTGGACTGTGCAATTATCTGCAATTGTAATTATGGTTATACCCAGTATCACAATCTATCTGTTCTTGAGTGACAGAATCATTGAAAGCATGACCATCGGGGCTGTAAAAGGATAAATGGATGGAGCATAAATTTAATGCTCCTTTTAAAACTTTATATCCTTATGGAGGGATGCATAAACTCCTCCTTTTTTAATAAGCTCGTCATGTGTGCCCTGTTCTTCAATACCATTCGATGTAAGTACAACGATATTGTCAGCGTTTTTAATCGTAGAAAGCCGGTGAGCAATAATCAATGTAGTTCTGCCCTTTGCGAGTACGTCCAGGGACTGCTGAACAAGTCGTTCGCTTTCGTTGTCCAGTGCTGAGGTTGCTTCATCCAGTATAAGTATTGGGGGATTTTTCAGAAAAGCCCGTGCTATTGATATCCTTTGCTTCTGGCCTCCCGACAGTTTTACCCCTCTTTCTCCTACAAAGGTATCATAACCATTTTCCAGCTCCATTATAAAATCATGGGCATTGGCAAGTTTGGAAGCTCTAATCACTTCTTCACGGGTAGCGTCAGGTTTTCCGTATAAAATATTTTCTTCAACCGTTCCGGTAAATAAATATACATCCTGCTGCACCATTCCTATATTCCTTCGCAGCGATTCCAAAGTGACATTTCTGATATCCTTGCCATCAATAGTAATTGAACCTTCGTCAACCTCGTAAAACCTTGGTATTAAATTACAGAAGGTGGTTTTTCCTCCTCCGGACGGTCCAACCAGCGCCACAGTTTTTCCTTTCGGTATGGTCAGGTTAATGTTTCTTAAAACTTCGGTCTTATCGTTATAGCTAAAGGACACATTATTGAACTTTATTTCACCCTGGACATCGGTTAATTCCACAGCATTGTCACTGTCTTCTATTTCGGGTTTGGTATTAAGAATTTCAAGGAAACGTTCAAACCCGGACATTCCCCGCTGAAATTGCTCCGTAAAGTTAACCAGTTTGTCGATAGGACTTAGGAATACATTAATA
>JAAYNA010000008.1 GCA_012521105.1 Clostridiaceae bacterium | reverse complement strand
TTTCGGTTAACATATTGCTCACAACAGCACAGTCTCCAACTGCATATATGTCTTTGATATTAGTTCCCAGGTACTCGTTTACCACAATAGCTTTATTTTCAGAAAGTTCTATACCCGTATCAGCCAGGAAAGCAGTATTAGGCCTTATTCCTATTGAAAGGATAACAGCATCTGCTTTCATTGCACGTCTGCTTGTTTTCACCTTTTCAACTTTTTCATCCCCCAGAATCGCTTCTAATCCTGTGTTTGTAAACGCCATAATTCCATGATTGGCTAAATGGTTCTCAACATAGTTAGCTATTTCTGGTTCAAAGCCCGGGAGTATTTGCTCAGCCAGATCGATGACAGAAACCCTGATTCCCTGGGAAGCCAGATTTTCAGCTACTTCTATGCCTATAAAACCTCCTCCGACTACAACTGCACGCTTTATTTCACCGACTTCAACAGAGTTTCGAAGGCTTACAGCATCCTCCGGGGTTCTCATGAAATACACACCCTTCAGGTCAATTCCATCGATCGGAGGCTTAACAGGATCTGCACCAGTAGCTATAACCAGTTTGTCATATTTATAGGTATTAGTTGTATTTGCTTTTAAATCGAGAGCCTCTACCTCCTTTTTGTCAGGATATACTTTTATCACTTCAACTTCAGTAAATACTTCCACACCAGTTAATTTGGAAAAGCTTTCAGGTGTGTTCACAATTAATTCCTCTTGATTCTCAATCACATTTCCGACATAATAGGGCAGCCCACACCCGGCATAAGAGATATCCTTACCCTTTGTTAATATGGTTACCTCTGTATTGTAGTTATCTCTTTTAAGTTTTGCAGCCACTTTAGTACCGGCAGCTACACCGCCTATTATTAATACATTCATAGTGCCATTCCCCTTGCTAATGGATAACATAATCCTATTAACAATATAACAATTGTTTACAAGATGGTAAAATGATAAAATCTGATTATGGTTATAGGTAAAACCTATAACGGCCCGAATGAAGCAAATAAAATCCTGTTATATATGGAGGTAGAATGTGACAATCAGGCATTTAAGAATTTTTATCGAGGTAGTAAAAAACGGCAGTATGAGTGCTGCAGCATCCAGGCTATATATCTCACAACCCACGCCACGGTTAGCCAGGCCATCAGGGAGCTGGAAGAACACTATGGTGTTCTTTTGTTTAACCGCTTAAACAGAAAACTATATATCACCGAAGCAGGAAGGAAACTGTTTTCCTATGCTAAAAGCGTAGTGAAGCAATTCGATGATTTAGAAGAGAAAATGCTCAAAATTAATAAAAAAGAGAAGATAAAAATAGGCTCAACAATAACAGTGGGCGAAAGTATATTGAGTGATATAGTTAATAAATTCACTAAAAAAGAACCGGACATTGAAATTTACTCCTATATGAACAATACCCAGGTTATAGAAAGTAAGCTTTTGAACTCCGAAATAGATATAGGAATAGTAGAAGGGGAGATTAAAAGTCCTGACTTAATATGCATTCCCGAAATCAAAGACTTTTTAGTTCTCATTTGCAGCACCAATCATCCTTTTGCTAAAAGGAAGACCATTAAATTAAAGGAACTTGCCAATGAAAGATTCGCCATGAGAGAAAAGGGCAGTGGTACAAGGGAGCTTTTCGAAAGATACATGTCTGATAACGGAATAGAGATAAAAACAGCCTTTGAAGGCAACAGCCCCGAAGCTATAAAGAAGGAAGTAATAAACAACAACTATCTGGCAGTGATATCTGTCTGTCTGGTAGAGGAAGAAGTGAAAAACTCCCGGATACATGTTATCGAAAATGCAGAGGGCGCCTGGGACAGATACTTCAGTATAGTCTATCATAAGGACAAGACCCTTACCAGGGGCATGGAAAGCTTAATTGAACTGGTAAGGGATTATAAAAACATATCATCCTTTATAAAAACCGTTCCGGCAAGCAGATTAATAAAATAAAGGTACCGGTCCAATCCCTTTAATGCGTTACGCCAACCCTGTAATCGTCAGTTGAGCGTTTATTGGTGTCGTAGAATATGATGTCCCCGTCCTTAAGCTCGAAGGTTGCCTCATAATAGTCGGTCTTTGTATATGAGAAACCTTCCCGCCTGAACATATTGCAATGCGGTGCACCCCAGATTACAAGCATCGTCATACACTAAAATTTTGTATAAATGTATTAAAAGTAATTTTTCGGAAAGAATGGATGCAGGGGATTCCAGCATTTTCCGAACATTCATCCAAATTTCTTACACATGAGGCTCTCTAAGGGAAATCTCAGTATGTGTGAATGGCATAAGTCGTGCGAGGGGTTCGTATACGGTTTCGTGAGAAAAAATGAAAACTTCTCTATGCTACTCGAATGAGAGAATGCAGAATAAAATAATTATTTATCTCCTGCTCGTTCTTTTGTTTTTAACTTGTTTATGAGAGAAAACACAAATAAGCCTGATATAAAACCAATTAGATTCAGTAAAATATCATTTATGTCGAAATAACCTACTTTAAATAAAAATTGCATTGTTTCGATGACCAAAATATATAGTATGAATAAAGATATTATATTTTTTGATTTTATCTTTAAAAATTTTTTGCAAAAAATCCAAGAGGGAAGTACATAAATATGTTTGCAACCAATACATATTTAGAAATATCATTAAAATAACCTAATTTTAAATTTATATTTTGTGATTGCGGGTAAAAAGATGGTCGCGATAACGACAGGCTTATTAATAGAACAAAATATAAAATATATACTATTTTTTGATTATTTGCTGTTATTTCTTTATTAAATACCCACTTTATTGATATAAAAATCAAGTACGATACGGATAATCTGAACGATATCCTGCCCAATTCAGTAATAAATGCGGGAATAAAAAGATCATCCAGAAAAATATAACATATTAAAAATGATACAATTGTTGTAAATATAAATAAAAAGATATCTAAATTAATTCTTTTTGTTTCAACCTTTTTTTCCATGTTATGTCATCCCTGCTTAATTATTATTTCTTATATGACATAAGATTACATCAAGTGTATTATGTATCTAGTTACCATTCATTATTTACTATCATATACTACACCACTGAAATCAACTTGATCTTGATACATTGATTGGAAAAACATTTTATAGTTTCCATCTGATAAACCAGTAAAACTTAGATAAGTATAGGATGTATCGCCTGCGCTTTTAATAAAGCCTTTTGTGGCTTGAGCTTTATAAACTCCCCCCCTGATTCAAAATCACTAACCAAAGAGTGACCTCCCTCTGAATCGTATCTGCTATACCTGTTTAAAGTTAAAGATATATAGAAACTACCGCCAGAAACTTTGTCCGGTGTTATTATTTCAAAATTCATGTATATTGCTTCTATGGGTTAACATAAAAATTATCTGTATATACAATATTTGTAAATATAATAAATGTAAATACAGGATATGTCAACATATTTTGCATAAATTGAATGTTTTTGTGCATAAACTGCATAAATGGAAGCACAGGATGGTTTTATCCGACTGAAATTTTGCCTGGAATGATTGCATTTGCAGGAGCAGAAAAAATAAAGGAAACATGTCAGAAAATTTAAGGATTATATAGGTAAAACCTATAGCTGTAATTATATTATTGTATTTTAAAATAGATTTTAATGATGTTACCATAAAGTTAGCAAAAAAATTAACAAGCAGCTTAACACAGATTGCAATTAGGAGTGCTGAAATTGACAAGAAAGTCTTTAATACTATTGGTATTTTTGATGATATTAGTAACAGGATGCAGCAGCGGAAATATGAATGAAAGCGCCAATATAGACAGTAAAGGCGTTGAGGCGTATTATGCCTTTACCGATTCACTTGGCAATTCAGTTATTTTGGAGAAAAAACCCGAAAGGGTTGTATCCCTGGTCGGATCTTATGCTGAAACGTGGATTCTGGCTGGAGGGGAAGTAACAGGGGTAACTGATGATGTAATTAAAGAAGGCCGGTCGGAGGAATCGAAAGATATAAGCATTGTAGGTACTGTAAAGGATCCAAATATAGAGAAAATATTATCCCTGTCGCCGGATTTTGTATTGCTGTCGCCTGATATTGAAAACCATTTAAAAATAAAAGAAGTACTGAAAAAATCAGGTATAGCCCATGCCTACTTTAAAGTAGAATATTTTGAAGATTATTTGAAAATGCTGGACATATGTACTGATATTACAGGCAGCAAGGATTTGTATGAAAGGCACGGACTCAAGATAAAGGAAGATATAGATGAGATATTGTCGGAAATAGAAAACAACAGCTCAGACAGGCCTTCAGTGCTGTTTGTTCGTGCCTTTTCCAGCGGGGCAAAGGCCAAAAAGGATGACAACCTGACCTGCAGGATGCTGGAAGACTTAGGGACGGTGAACATTACAAACAAGCATCCGTCGCTGCTTGAAGAACTGAGTATTGAGGAAATAATCGAAGAAGATCCGGATTTCATATTTGTCACCACAATGGGCAGCACAGAGAAAGCTGTTGAAGCATTAAAAAACGGAATAGAGAAAAATCCTGCGTGGAAGAATCTTACCGCCGTAAAAAATGGCAGGTATATAATACTGCCGAAGGAATTATTCCATTACAAACCAAATGTAAGATGGGGTGAAAGCTATAAATATCTTGCAGAAATTATATACCCGGAAATTTTTAATTAAGAATACTAAAAGCTATAACATTTTTGTTATAGCTTTGCTGATTTTGCTATTGCTGTTTTTATTAGTATTAAGTATAAGCGTTGGGGCATCAAATATACCTTTATCCAAAACATTTTCGGTTCTTTTCAGAAAGGATGAAATTACAAAAGAATTCCAAATAATAAACTATGTCAGGATACCAAGAACTTTAGCAGCAATCTTTGCCGGCTGTGCTCTGTCATTATCAGGGTTGATATTGCAAACAGTACTGGACAATGCCCTTGCAGGTCCCAGTATAATAGGTGTTAGCTCAGGATCAGGTTTATTTACAACTTTGATTACAGCATTATTTCCTGCATATATTATGCTAATGCCTGTAGCAGCTTTTGCCGGTGCTTTTTTAGCCACATTATTAGTATATTTAATAGCAAAGAAAACCGGAGCATCCCGGATTGCAATAGTATTATCGGGTGTTGCGGTGTCGAGCTTTATTGGAGCTATTACCGACACAATTCTTACCATTAAGCCAGACACAGCCATAAGCAGGACAAGCTTTTTAATAGGTGGGCTTTCCGGTGTCACGATGAAAGGTATTAAACTTCCCGGAATACTGATATTTATATCTTTTATAGCAGTATTTGTTCTTAGCTATGACATGAACATTCTGTCTTTAGGGGATGAGACGGCTAAATCGCTGGGATTAAATGTGCCCTTATATCGTTTTATTTTTATTGTACTGTCATCATTATTTTCAGGCAGCGCAATAAGTTTTGCAGGGCTATTGGGTTTTATAGGACTTATAGTCCCCCATGCATCCAGACTTATTATAGGATCTGATACCAGGCTTTTGGTTATTGTTTCTGCTTTATTAGGCAGTTCATTTACTTTGCTTTGCGATATAATGGCCCGCACCCTGTTTGCTCCGTATGAAATTCCTGTTGGGATAATCATGTCGTTTTTGGGAGGACCCTTTTTCATCTATCTGCTTTTTAATCAGAGGAGGAGGGTTGTTGATGATTAGATTAAAGGATGTAACTGCCGGATATAAAGGAATTGAAGTAATAAAAAATATTAATTTATCTTTTGAGAAAGGAAGCATAACCAGTATAATTGGGAAAAATGGATGTGGAAAGTCTACTTTACTAAAAACGGCATCCAAATTGCTGGAGCCTTTCTCCGGAGACGTTACATTAAATGGAAAAAACATCTATAATATACCTGGCAGGAAACTGGCAAAAGAGTTATCTTTCCTTCCCCAAACAAGGAATACACCCAATATATCGGTTTATAATCTTGTCATGCATGGCAGGTTTCCTTATTTAGGTTTTTCCAGAATACCACAATATGAAGACAAGGCAATTGTTGAAAATGCTTTGGAAAAGCTGGGAATTGAAAGGTACAGAAGCAAAAATTTAAACGAGCTGTCTGGCGGAGAGAGGCAAAAAGTATATCTTGCAATGGTTTTAGCCCAGGATACAGACTATATTTTCTTGGATGAGCCGACAACTTATCTGGATATAAACCATCAGCTTGAGATACTGGATATTATAAAAGAGCTTAAAAATATGGGGAAAGCTGTAATAATGGTAATTCACGACCTGAACAGTGCATTGACCTGCTCCAATAAAGTATGCCTTTTAGATAAAGGGGAAGTAGTCATATTTGATACCCCCGGTGCGATATATAGCAGCAGGGATATAGAGCGAGTATTTAATGTTAAATGCAATGAAGTATATTTGGCAGGGGAAGGGCAAAGCCAGTATGTTTTTTCTATATAGTGTTTTTTGATACTCTTAAGCCAGGCTAATGTTAAATTCATCCTTGAAAATTTGATATAGAGTCTGTTTAAAAGAAACCCGCTTAGATAAATCCGCCTAAGTGGGCTTTTTTATGGTCTACTGTATTGCATTAAAATATAATATCGTAGACTTTTTATATTTCGGAAGAAAACTATTGAGATAGTAAATGAAGCAAATGTGGATCAAAATTTGTAAAAATGAAGTTTGTATTGATTTTTTAAATATAAGAAGTACAATATCACTTTAGGAGGGACAAGATGTATAGAGTACTTAAATCTCATTTAAGAGCGGACAGAGAATTTTTCATTAATATGATTAAATTAGCTTTTCCTATCATGCTTCAAAACTTGATAGGGTCTTCACTTAATATGGTAGATACCATAATGATAGGAAAACTGGGAGAGGTAGAAATAGCTGCGGTTGGAATAGCCAATCAGTACTTTTTCTTTTTTAATATGATACTTATAGGTTTATGCGGAGGATGCAGCGTTTTTATTGCTCAATACTGGGGAAAAAAGGATTTTACAAATATTAAAAGAGTACTTGGCCTGGGATTGGTTTCTGTTTTATTTGTTTCTGTAATTTTTATGGCTGCAGGGTTTATTAACCCGGGAAAAATAATTTCATTATTTAATAAAGATTCCAAAGTAATAGATTTAGGCGGAAAATATTTATTTATAGTATTGTTCAGCTATGTTTTCACGGCAATAACTTTTATATACAGCTTCTCTATGCGTTCAATAGGAAATGCTTTTGTACCCTTAATAGTTAATATAATTGCATTGTTATGTAATGTATTTTTTAATTATATTCTTATATTTGGAAAATTGGGGGCTCCTGCCTTAGGGGTGGAAGGTGCTGCAATTGCAACATTAATAGCCAGAGTAGTTGAAACAATAATACTTATATTATTAGTTTATAAGGATAAGGGAGTACTAGCAGCAAACTTAAAAGAGCTAACAGATTTAAGCATAGACTTTTTCAAAAAATCCTATAAAATCATTATGCCTGTTTTACTGAATGATGTATTTTGGGCAATGGCCAGCCTTATTTATTCGGTTGTTTATGGCAGAATGGGTACAGGTGCCACAGCTGCTGTTCAAATATAATATGTTTATGGTAGTGACCTTTGGAATTGCGAGCGCATCGTCTATAATGATTGGTAATAGCATAGGAGAAGGCAGGGAAGAACAAGCCATTGATTATGCCAAAAAATTTATTAAAGTTTCTTCCTTTATCAGTATAATATTAGGGCTGGGCTTGGCGCTATCATCTCCCCTGATTCTGGATTTGTTCAACGTTTCTAATGAAGTAAGAGACAGTACCCTGATTATGCTATATATAATCTCCATTATATTTATTGTTCGATTCCTGGGACTGGTCATAATAGTTGGCATTTTACGAGGAGCAGGAGATGCAAAAAGTGCACTGAAGATAGAGGGATTTACCATGTGGTTTATAGGAGTTCCCTTAACCATTATGGGCGCATTCTTGTTTAAACTACCTGTACACCTGGTATATGCATTGGCAATTTTAGAAGAGGTTGTAAAATTTATTCTGGGATTAATACGGCTTAAATCACGAAAGTGGATTAAAAACGTAACATAGAAATACAACCGGAAACACGGCAACGTGATTTCTGGAAAAACTTCCAAAAAGACAGGAGAACGCACAGGTAATACCACAATGTCTTTAGGGTAAATTAATGCCCGAATAGCTATTTCTAAGGTGTAATGAAATAAAGGATGGTATTTTAGAACATTTCTATGCTATTATAGTTAACATGGCCGCGAGAATACCCGCGATATGTTTTTTAAAGTGTGTTGAAAGACCAGAGCAGGTAATCAGAGACTTAAGCCTGGAATTTGCAAGTCTTTTGAACAACTCATTTAAGTTTCATATAGGTTTGCTTATGATAGGTTAGTCAATATAGCAAAAGAGGTGTATAGTTATGACTAAAGATGTTGTCATTGCCACTACTCATATGATGTCAGGTCGTTTTGAAGAAGCTATTGAAATTCTTGAAATCGATGACTTAAACAGACCAAAAGTCCTGTTTATGCTTTCCGAATGCTACATGCTGTCCGGACAATTTGACAAGGCTTATAAAAGCTTTAAGGACTTCAAAAGAAGGTTTTCACCAAGTTATTTGCAACAAAATGAAATGGGTTATTTGAAACAGGCTGACCAAATAATAAATATGTTTGGCAATATTGGCTATGATTATTTTAATGCTGTTCCAAACAGTAATAGTGTTGTCCAGAGCATTGAAAGGGCGGATGAAACGTATCCGGAATGTGATTTTGCCCAGTCGATAATGGAATGTATGGATGGGGCAAAAAGGGAACAGCTGCTTAGCAAAATTGAATTAAAACTAAGTTCGCAAAGTGTTAGAGAACGCGAGGAAGCAAACTTTACTGCCGGATATTTGTTTTTCAGTTCAGGAGAATATGAAACGTCATTTAATTATTATTTTGAGGCTGTAAAATTATCTCCAAATAAAGCCTTATATTACGGATATGCAGCAAATGCCATGTTCAAATTAGCAATAAAACATGCCGAAGACGTACCCAAATTGATGTCTTATGCTTATATAAGCTCAAAATTCGCAAGGCAGGCTATAGAGCTGGATAATAAAAATCCAAGGTGGCATTTTTATCAACATCTGGCTTTGATGACTTTGCTTAGGCATAATTGTAACTACATAGTCCAGGCTGCTATAGAGCTGGAACAGGCACTTAGGCTGTGCAGAGTTGACCAGGTTAGCCTGAGAGAGGCAATTGTAATGTCGATGAACAACCTTGCTAAAACAAGGGACAATCTTCGTAATAACGGTGTAGAGTTACTGCCTGCTGACGTTCTGAACCGTATAAAATAAGATAGATTAATATATGATTAATTTAAACTGAGAACTTAATTGGCTAAATATCAAACAGCAGATAACTGTTAACGTAAAAGTATGAACCTTCATTTTCGATGTAGTTTAGCCTTTCATGTTCTCAGTTCTTCTTTTCGCTTCACTTCGGGTTCTCATAAGTCTGGTTTACACATAAGACTCGGTATAAAACTATCGTGGTTTTGCCTGATATAAGATATTTAGGCATGGTTTAAAATGACAAATGTAAATGTTCACTCCCGGAAATTGTCCAAAATGCAAGTTCAAAAATACAAATCAGCTTACCTACAATATCTGCTTTATTTTTTCCTCATTTTTGACTATGAATTGCAGCATCTGACGATTGGTTTGTGCAAGTTCCCTGTACATATCATGTCTTTCAAAAAAAGCAATACAAGTCATCTGAATAGAGCAAATTACGTAAAATACCGCCTGTTTTTCTTCAGGAGTCAGCTTCTCTTCAAGGTCATAACCATTGAGAATTCCGCTGAGAATTTCCAGCCATTTCTCATATGCCTCGTCACTGCCATCAGATAAAATTCCGGTTGCACAGTAGCAAACATCCCACAAACGTATATTAATTTCACTCAGATCAAAATCAATAAATCCGGTTACAATTCCATTATCAAACAGTATATTGCTTGGATTAGGGTCTCTGTGGATGAGTTGTTTGGGCAATTTATCATATAACATCCCAAAACCATCGATAAAGCCGTTAAAGAAACTATCATCAATACCCATACTCCATTGTATATTCTGACGTTTTACGCTTGGCAGTGCCCACTCTGTAAGACTTTTACAGAGGTTTACCTCATCGGGAAAAAACTCTTTCTGTATAGATCTAAGCGCTTTATGTAATCTTGCTATGCTTCTGCCATACTGTTCACCAAACCT
>JAAYNA010000052.1 GCA_012521105.1 Clostridiaceae bacterium | reverse complement strand
TTTTTTCTTTCTGAACAATTTTTACTTCTGCATTATCAGCAGAATCTTCGTCATAAATATATATGAAATCGGTATCATCGTTTATATAATTACCCACACCTTCATCTCTTGCCAGTCCAATATATTTAATATCATCGGGTTCATAACCAAGAACCCTGGCGGCATAAGAGTCCATTAAAACCGGATCAAAACCCGCTACTACTCTGTCTAATTTGGTAGGTCTGCCTCCTTCTTCAAAATAGGGATCCGGACAAATTCCATCAGCGATAATAAGATCCTGTTTTATTATTGCATTTAAGTAGGCAATTGGTTTGTGCAGACCAATTGTGTGGAACCTTCTTTTTTCCTTATCGGGTATTATTCCCTTTAGATTCTTCAATGCACAGGTTATTTTAGTTTGGCAATGTCCTTTTATCAAAGGGACATTAATCAGGTAATCCAAATCAAATACTGTTTTGCAAATGTGTATTTCAACGCCCTTATAAGATTTAGTTATATAGTCATCATCCTTCAGATCCATTAAAGGAATATTATACTTTTTTGAAATATCTTCATATCCACAGACTTTAAAAGCCCTCTTTGTACTGTCGCCAACCCATGAACCTTCAATAATTTTTATATTCTTAAATCCATTATTCAATAAATATATAATTATACCCTCTACTATTTCAGGGTGGGTGGTAGCACCCTCACTTGCTGGTGAAGCACAAACAAGATTTGGTTTTATTCCGATTTTAAGATCTTTACTCCTGCCTTTTAAAGGGTTCATTCTGTTAAGAAGATCAAGGGTCATTTTTAATGGTTCTTTATCTTTGGCAATAAATAATTTGTTCAAAAACATTCCCCTCCTTACAAAAATTTATTATATCATGTTTTTAGTTTATTGTAAGTATGCAAGGGGGTAATTGTATATATGGTCAAATATTTTGAAAAACTGGTCTATTGCCTCCTTTTAGAGCGCATTCCATAGAAATACAAAAATAAAAACACAACCCCAGGCATTTCGGGTAATATCTTTTGCCAATAACATACCATAAATTATTATGAATACTGTGATTGCATGTATAATATCTATAGGTGTTACCCCAATCATTCCATGGATAAGTAAGCACATAATACCACAGACAATTGCACCCCAATTAAGCCATTTTTTCGAGGATGGATATCGTATATTTAACTTCTCACTAATCACCGCGTAATTAAATCCTTCGAAAAATCCCCAAGCGACTGAGATGATAAGCATACCAACCAGATTAGAAGGAAAACCGGCAGATAAAACTTCCCTTGTCATCCATACAGATTGAAATGGCAGATAGCTTTTAATTTGCCCGGTTGAAAACTTAAAAATAAGATATGGTACACATGCCAGTATGGATATTAGAATGGATTTCAGCGCCCCCTTTTTTTGCAGCCTGTAAGAAGAAAAGCTTTCACGCCGGAAGAATGATACTATTGAAATCCCAAGACCTGCAACTCCAAACTGCATAAAAGCCATTACTGTGGTTCGCAAAATAATATGTATATTTTGGTTATTCGCAAACCTAGTAAATTGGCTCTGAAATCCTATATAAAATCCAAGGACGATAAAGGTTACAATTGTAATTATAACCAGGTCGACGGATTCTCTTTTTTGCAGATCTGACATCACTTTTTTTGACATGGGTAACCTCCTGAAGAAGTAACAAAATTTTCCTTTTAACAGTAAAATTTTGTGTAATATTTTTCTTATTATAGCACTTTAATTCTTTATATAGAATACTATACAATCTCGTCATATTTCTTAAACCTGAGGCACCTTTTCTTACTTCCATGAATAGATCAGGGTGAAACACACATATCTTTCTTCGGTTTGCCGGGCACATTATCCAATTTTGTCAACATATTGTAACGACTTTTAATTAAAAGAAACCAAGCTAAGGGACCCGTCAACCCGCGTCCCTGCTTCGGTGCATTTTATTTTAACCGGATGTATTTCACTTCCTTATTATTGCCATTTGAATAGTATATTTCAAGTAATAATTCTGTGTCTATATCGGGCACAACGAACAGAAAATCTTCGCTTGTTGAAAACTTTGGCTTCAGATCAATTGAGTTAATTGCTGTATTTACCGGTTCGTAAATTTCATTTTTTCTTTCATTAAAAAGACTCTTTTGAAATTTGCAGCCTTCATTATCAACAACGTACATATGATAAAAATTTAAATAAGCATTCTCACGACTTATGTTTTTGATGTTCATGGTACCCGTTATCACCTTGCCAAACTCCGGTACCACGCCATTGTAATTGTCTGAGAATGTTACATTGGATAAAGTTATCTCAAGCTCGTGTATGGTTGCTGTTTCATCCAGGGAATAAGCCAGGGCAAACTTTTCTTCAATCTCACTGTCCTGTGTGAGAAATTCTCTTTTATGTACCACTTCCTGATATTTTTTAAGCTCTGCCTCCAATTCCTGTACTTTGCTTTCGAGCTCAGCCTTTTGCTTTTCAAGCTCATCCCGTTCATTAGTCAGGGAGTCAATTTGTTTTAGAAGTCCATCATTCTTTTTATTATCATCCAAGGCATTTTTGTTATCTTTTCGTGCCTTCCCGTCTGATTTTACGAATGTGATTATCATATCACCCTTAAAAATCATAGTCCCATCTTTAATCTCCACATCAAAAATGAGCGGTGTTTCATCGTTCTTTTCATTACCAAGCTG
>JAAYNA010000051.1 GCA_012521105.1 Clostridiaceae bacterium | reverse complement strand
TGAACAGGCAAACATGCTGAAAAGCGACAAGCGTTTTCTTGCAGATTCCATTTCAAATATTTCCCATCAACTAAAGACACCGATAACTTCAATGTTTGTCATGACAGATCTTATCCAGGATGAAAACCTGCCACAGGATAAACGCACCGAGTTCACACGAAATATAAAGTCCCAGCTTGACAGGCTGCAGTGGCTTGTTACATCGCTGTTGAAACTTTCAAAAATCGATGCGGGCACAATTGACTTCAAAAAGGAGAAGGTAAATGTAAGAGAACTTATCAACAGATCTGTAGAGCATTTACTGATTCCCATTGAGTTGAAAAACCAGACCCTTGAAATTTACGGTGACGAAAATACAAGCTTTATCGGAGATTTGAACTGGTCGTGTGAGGCTATTGCAAACATTGTTAAAAACTGTATGGAGCACACGCCGGAGGGTGGAAAAATAACAATCTCCTATAATGAAACTTCAATTTATACCATGATAACAATTTCTGATAACGGAGAAGGAATTCATAAAGCAGATCTGTCTTATATATTCAACCGTTTTTATAAAGGGAAAAATGCCCATGATAGCAGCATTGGAATTGGTCTTGCCATGTCAAAAAGCATTATAGAAAGCCAGGGCGGCTCTATCGACGTTTCCAGCAGCGATAAAGGTTCCAGGTTTACAGTTAAGTTCTACAAAAGTGTTGTGTGACAAATCTGTCACTTTTTTAGTCACCGAAAAGTCATAATGTGCAAGTATACTTAAATTAAAGCAATTTAAGTAAAACCCGGGTTAGGAAAAATCCGGTTTTAAGGGAGTGAAGAAAAATAGAAATATTACGTGTTGAAAATCTTTCAAAGATTTACGGGAAAGGTGAAACAGCCGTAAAGGCATTGGATCATGTTTCATTTTCGGTGAATAAGGGTGAGTTTATAGCAGTGGTAGGGCCGTCAGGTTCGGGAAAATCTACACTGCTGCATATTTTGGGCGGAGTGGACAGACCAACAGAAGGTAAGGTTTTCATTGAGAACACCGATATTTATGCACTGGATGAAACAAACCTTGCCATTTTCAGGCGCAGGCAAATAGGTCTTATATACCAGTTTTACAATCTCATCCCTGTGCTAAATGTTCAGGAGAATATTACTTTACCGATGCTTCTTGATGGAAGAAAACCCGACAGGGAGCAGTTTGAAAAAATAATCCATACCCTTGGTTTGTCAGACAGACTGGATTATTTGCCAAACCAGCTTTCGGGGGGCCAGCAGCAAAGGGTGTCGATAGGAAGGGCATTAATCAGTAACCCGGCACTGATGCTGGCTGATGAACCTACGGGGAATTTAGACAGTAAAAGCAGCAGAGAAATAATCGAACTGATGAAAATTTTCAATAAAAGACTGAATCAAACCCTTATAATCATTACCCATGATGAACGTATCGCTCTGCAGGCAGACAGGGTTATGACCATGGAGGACGGGAAAATAATTAATGACGAGGTGATACGTTCATGAACATTGTAAACAGGCTTACATTAAGGCAGTTGAAGCTGAATATAAAACGTACCGTCGTTACAATCTTAGGTTCAATAATATCGGTTGCTATGATCACAGCAGTATGCACCTTAGGGTTTTCCTTCATGGATCTGATGCAAAGGATAACAATTTCCGAGACAGGGGAATGGCATGTGCTGTATAAAGATGTTACCATAGAGCAGCTTGAAGTGATAAAAAATGATGAAGCATCAAAAACCGTTATTCTAAGCAGAGATACCGGGTATGCGTACCTTGAAGGAAGTCAAAATCCGAATAAACCTTATATTTTTATTAAAGAATACAATGAATATGGTTTTAAAAAATTCCCTGTCAGGTTAATTGAGGGCAAAATTCCGGAACGGCCCGACGAAATTGTTATTTCACAGGCAATTATTACAAATGGCAAGGTAGACTATAAAATAGGTGACATCATTACCCTCGATATTGGCCGGAGATATTCAACCAGAAACGAAGAACAGTCACCCCTTTCACAGGATTATTCATTACTGAGGGATAAAGATGGTGTTTATGAAGCTTTATCAAAGGATATTGAAAATACTTATAGGATAGTGGGTATCATAGAACGGCCTGAATGGGAACCTGCCTGGTCCCCGGGATATACAGCTTTAACCTATGTGGATGAAAGCATTGTAAGCTCAAAGGAGAGAATAAATGCATCGGTTATATTAAAAAAAGTTAACAGGGAATTATTTGAACACGCAATAAATTTAGCATCGGAAAATGGCATTGATGGAGTGGTCTTTAATAATTCTCTGCTCAGATACTATGGTGTTATAGCCAATGACACCGTTAGAACTATGCTTTTTACGCTGACTGCAGTCATTATGGCAATTATAATAACAGGATCGGTGTCTTTAATATACAATGCCTTTGCAATTTCGGTGTCCGATCGCTCCAGATATTTAGGAATGCTGTCCAGCGTGGGAGCCACTAAAAAACAGAAAAGGAACTCGGTGTTCTTTGAAGGTGCTGTAATTGGTGTCATAAGCATCCCTCTGGGGATTATTGCCGGACTTGTTGGAATTGGAGTTACATTTTCTTTTATAAATCCAATGATAAAAAATGTAATATTGATACCTGAAAGCATACGGGTGGTGGTATTACCGATAACAATGGTGCTTGCTGTATTTATATCGGTTATTACCATATTCATTTCAACCTGGGTGCCAGCAAAGAGGGCATCGAATATATCTGCCATAGACGCAATACGCCAGACCATGGATGTGAAACTGACAAGTAAAGAGGTCAGAACTTCAAAGCTTACCCGTGCCATATTCGGAATTGAAGGGGATTTGGCGCTTAAAAACCTTAAGCGAAATAAGGGCAGGTATAAAGCCACTTTGTTTTCATTGGTCATCAGTATTATACTTTTTTTAGTTGTGTCCCAGTTTACTTTAAATTTAAAGAAATCAGCTTTAATGACACAGATGGGAATAAGCTATGATATTGCAGTAGCCTTGCATCAGAAAAATAACACACAGGATGCAATAATCGGAAGGATTAAGTCATTAGACAATATAAAAAGTTTAACTCAAATTGATACATTGAGTGCAACTTCAAGGGTTAGTATTGATCGCCTGGCTGATCACTTAAAAGCAAATTATGCAGATAATCCGGAAAATGAGGAAATCGGGTACCAGATTTTTATTAATGCACTGGATGATGAGTCATTAGTGATGTATGCCGATGAAGTTGGAGCAGATTTAAGCAGGTTAAAGGATGTGGAAAAGCCCTGTGCCATAGTTATAGACACTGTAAATCACAAAGACACTGTAGAAAACAAGTATATTGAAGGCAAAGTTGTAAAATTGGATATCGGGAATAAAATTCCTGTATACGCTTATGATTGGGAGCTTGAAGAAGAGGTACCTGTTCAATCTTTGGAAGTGCTTGCTCTGACAGATAAGGCACCTATGGGTATAATACCCGATGGGTGGTATGCAAATCTGCAGGTGATTGTATCAAAAGAGGTGCTCGGAAAAATTACCGAAAGCAATGAAAATGTCATAAGAAATATTAGTACCGGGCTGTTTATAAAAAGCAACAATCCTTTGGTTTTGCAGGAAGATATTGAAGATATTCAGAAAAATTTCCCCGATGGAACATTCTACTTCTATAATCTTTATCTGCAAAGCAAGAGAGAGGAACAGATGGTAATATTAATATCTGTTTTCACATACGGGTTTATTAGCCTTATTACCGCAATATGTATTGCAAACATACTAAACACAATATCAACCAGCATTGCTCTTCGCAAAAGAGAGTTTGCAATGCTTAAGTCGGTTGGTATGACCTCTGAGAGCTTCAAAAAGATGATAAACTATGAAAGCTTAATGTACGGTGTGAAGACCATAGTTTTCGGTATACCTATAAGCTTTGTTGTTATGTATATAATGCACCTGGTGCTGGGTGTAAAGTTCAGCTTTACTTTTACCCTGCCATGGACAGATATATTTATTGCCATTATTGCGGTTTTTGTAATAGTTAGTGTGGCAATGCTCTATTCCAGCTCCAAGATTCAAAAAGAGAATATAATTGATGCCTTAAAGCAGGAGATTATTTAAAAATTGTGGCTATGACAACCGGTTTTAAAACTGTCATAGCCACTTTTATCCTGATTTTCGTAAATTGCTCTGTTATCAAGCACTGTGAAGGTTTTAACTCTCTTCTTCTGCTTCTTTAAGTAATTCCTGCACATAGTTTGGTAAGGCAAAGGCACCGAGATGAAGGTTGGTGTTATAGTATTTTGTTTTTATGCCAAGGTCATTCCATTTGCTGCTGTTAAGATCCATAACCGGATGATATTTTTTCGATGCAAATCCAAACAGCCAGTGGCCTGATGCATATGTTGGGATATGTGCCTGATAGACCTGGCTTATATCAAAAGTGTTAAATATTTTTTTATGTGCACTTTGCATTGCAATTGCATCATTTTTATAGTAGGGGCTTTCATGCTGATTTACCATAATACCGTCATCCTTTAATGCCCTGTAACAGTTTTTATAAAACTCCTCTGTAAACAGTGCCTCCCCGGGCCCAAAAGGATCGGTGGAATCTACAATTATCAGATCGTATATATTCCCGCATTTTTTAACATATTCTATACCATCCTGAAAATAAACACTTACCCTTTCGTCGTCAAATTTGCAGGAAGTTTGTGGAAGGAATTCTTTGCAGACTTTAACCACCATTTCGTCTATCTCTACAAGATCAATCTTTTTAACGCTGTCATAGCGTGTAAGTTCACGTACAACACCACCGTCACCGGCACCAATAACAAGAATCCGTTCTGCATCAGGATGCACAGCCATTGGTACATGAACAATCATTTCATGATATATAAACTCATCCTTTTCGGTAAGCATTAAATATCCGTCAATAACCAAAATTCTGCCAAAATCTTCAGACTCGAAAATATCTATCCGCTGAAATTCACTTTGAACACTTGTAAGTTGCTTTTCAACTTTAATTGAAAAAATAACCCCATCTGTATATTTTTCTGAAAACCATAAATCCACTTAATACTCTCCTTTCAAGAAATTAATTATATGTTCAAATATTTTTAAAACACTGTAAGTATTTAATGGACATTACTCAGACAATCAAATATTGTAAGTGGTTATGCCTTTAAATATGTCCTCCATTTCCTGTCTTAAACTGTTTATAATCTGAATCCGTGTTTCTTCGGAAAGTTCATCGGCTTCTGTGTTTAACAGATAGTTATTCAGGTCAATATCCTTAATCATCATTCTTGTATGGAACAAATTGCACTCCGCCATATTCATATCTATGGTTTCATATTTTTTCAGTGTTTCTTTATCAATAAAATCCTGAATGGATGATATTTTATGATCTATATATAACTTGTTTCCATCCATATCCCTTGTAAAGCCTCTTATCCTGTAGTCCATAGTTATAATATCAGAATCAAAACTACTTATTAAAAAATCGAGAGTATTTAGCGGAGAAATCTCTCCACAGGTTGAAACATCTATATCAACACGAAAGGTAGCCAACGAAGATACCGGATGATATTCAGGATAGGTATGAACAGCAATATGACTTTTATCCAGATGAGCAAGTGTTTCGCTGCCGTGTATTGAATCTTCAGCAATAAGAATAGTTGCACTTGCACCCTGGGGGTCATAGTCCTGTTTAGAGATATGCAAAACCTTAGCACCTATCACATCGGTAACATGCAGCAATATGTTCGTAAGTCTTTCGGAATTATACTGTTCATCAATATATGCAACGTATTCTTTCTGGTCCTGCTCAGACATTGTATAGCACACGTCAAATATATTGAAGCATAAAGATTTTGTAAGATTGTTAAAACCATAAAGTTTGATTTTATTCTCCATCCCAATACTCCCTTCTATTTAATTATCCGTGGGGTTAAGCGAATTCTTAACTCCACGTGGCTGAGAAAACTAAACCAGAGAGTTATAAAACTCAGATGCACGATATCAACACTTGAGCTGCAAAGCCCATTAAGCCGGAATAAACATCCCTTTACAGCGTAGGGCGGGGTATGTATAGCAAAACTCCTTTGCTATTTTTTTATTATTTCAAGTGCTATGTATCGTAAATAACGGGTATAAGCACAAAAACAGTAAACCAGGGTAAATTTTTTTGCTAAGTTAGTATAACCCACTAAGACTTTTATCTTAAGAACAAAGTAAATTCTACATTTAAAAAAAAGTATTGTCAACACTGATATACCAAATATTGTATGTGTAATTTAAATAACAAGTACTAGGTGTTTTTGTAAAGGTGTGATTTTGCTTTCATGCTAAATACAGGAACTTATTTTAAAATAAGTCGTCATATGTAGTAAGAGGTGACAGAGCCATGAGAAAAAAGATTCTTATTTGTATTATTTTTATAGCCCTTATTATAACATCGGGAATATTTATCCCCACTTTTATCATTGGAAAAAGACCCTTTAGCGGCTTAAACCATGAGCAGGTTCAAAGCATAAGCCTATTTGCTATTCCACCTGGAGTTACAGTTGAAATTGAGGATAGGGATCAAATAAAAGAAATAGTAGAAATACTAAATACAGTTATAGTGTACCAAAAAGATAACTCAAGCAGGGAATATGCGGGGCAGCTTGTACGTTATACTTTGTTGTTTACCGATGGTACCGTTTTGGAAGTTGGGGCTTATAATCCTTTTTTATTCATTAATAAAAAAAGTTACAGGACCAAATATGAGCCCTGTGAAAAATTAAACGCTTATGGAAATGCACTTATCAATGAAAGAAAAGAACAGAAAGTTGATTAATTCAACATTTACTATGTTAACCTGTTTTCTATTGTGTGCTGGAATATTATGTTATATAATAGATAAAAGCGCTACACCAAAAGCCAGAGCGATTTGGGAGAAGAAACAGAAGCTTATTGAAAGTTTTATTAACCATTTAAAATATGATTTGGCGCTGGATGACAGTGATTTAACGGAATATGCTAAAGCAGACATGAATGAATTGGAATAGAAAAGGGCTGAGAATGAATGGTGAACTCATTGAAAAAAATAGGTGTTATAGGCCTTGGAATTATTGGCGGTTCTATTGTGAAAGCTGTAAAAAGAAAAGGATTGTGCCAAACTGTTGTCGCCTATGATCAGGATATTAATACACTGGAGCTGGCATTAAAAGAAGGCACAATTCACGAGGCCGCTTCGGGCATTGATAATTCATTCAAAGACTGTGAAATAATCTTTGTTTGCATTCCTGTAAAACAGATACCCGAGATAGTGAAGAGGCTAAACGGTATTATTGATAACAACTGCATATTAACAGATGTAGGCAGCACAAAAGCCGATATAATGAAAGCTGTCCGAAGTTTAAATCTTTCCTGTCCGTTTATTGGCGGTCATCCTATGGCAGGGTCGGAAGCATCCGGATATAAGGCTTCAAGACATACACTGTTTGAAAATGCATTTTATGTGTTAACACCTATGGACCGAACAGCGGAGATTTATGTAAATAAACTCTCCGAATTTCTTAAATTACTGGGAGCTTTGCCCATCATAGTTGACCCGGAAAATCATGATTACGCAACTGCAGCGATAAGTCATGTACCCCATGTGATTGCCAGTGCTCTGGTAAATACAATAAAAGAGCTTGATGGCAGTGATAAATTAATGCACACTCTGGCTGCCGGAGGGTTCAGGGATATTACAAGGATTGCATCTTCAGAGCCTTCCATATGGGAAAATATTTGCCTTACAAATAAGGATAATATCATTAAAGTTCTCGATGAACTGGGCAGAAATATTAATTCCTTTGTGGAATTCCTGAGCCACAGTGAAGACAAAAAATTAAGGCAGTTCTTTCACAGTGCCAAAGAGTACAGGGATACTTTTTCAGACAAAAGGGTAGGTGCTTTATTAAAAACCTATGATATTACGGTGGATGTGGAAGACAAACCCGGTGTTATTGCAGCAGTAGCAGGTGAACTGGGTAAGCATCAGATCAATATTAAAAACATAGGAATTAACAATAGCCGTGAAATGGAAGGCGGGGCTATGGCAATCAGCTTCTACGACAGAGAAAGCCAGGAAAAAAGCTACCGGATTTTAAAGCAAATGGGGTATTCTGTGTATTACAGATAGGTGATACACTGAATACCCATGCATGTACAGGCTTAACCGGTGCTTGGTAGTCTTTTTATTTTTTCTTTTTTGAAGTGGAAACCCCAAATAAACTTCCCAGTATTCCAAGAGCAGCACTTACCGATAATAGGAATGTACTCAGTCCATATACCAGCTGGCTTTTTGGCGGCACCGGTATGAAAGGAATTGTTCCTGTCAGCATGCTATAACCCTGATGTATTAAAATGTTTATAAAGACTGTTGCCACAATTCCTCCGCCAAATGTCAGCAAGAAACCCAGCAGCACGTAGGGAAAATTAATAAAGTTATCGGGTGCTCCTAACAGCATAAGCGTTTTTATTTGTTCATGGTTTTGATATATACCCTGACGGATCATATGGGATATAATAACCAAAGTGGTTATGCTTACGGCTGCAATCACAAGGTAACCAAGCACTTCAAGAGCTTTTGATATTCTTTCAATTTGTTCAAGCACGTCCCGGTTTTCTCTTACATAATCTATTCCTTTCAGACCGGATATTTGTGTAAAAACTGGGTCCATCTTGTCAAGATGGATTTTTACCTCAAAATAAGCTTCAAAGGGGTTTTCTTCGAATAAGTCCAATATATCGGATTCATCGCCTAAAATTTTTTCCATACGGCTACGGGCTTCTTCTTCATTGACCAGTCGTACATAACGCACCCCATCAATTTGTTCTATAATATGCAGCAGATCTTCAGCATTTTCAACATCCTTATTAAAGTAAGCGCTAATCTCAGCCTCTTCCTTAAGCATTCCTGCCAGCTGGCTGCTGATACTCCAAACACCAACTACAAGAGCCAGCAAGAACAAAATAAGAGCAGTTCCGAAAAAAGAGAATAAATTTGAAAGTTTATTATAGCGGAATATTCTGATAGATTCTTTAATAAAGTAAAAAGTGTTCTTCATACTTTTGCACCCCGGCGCTCAACGTGAATTTTTCCCTTTTCAACACGTATCAGTGAAGCATCCTGATAATTGTCAATTAAATGTGTTGCGTGGGTTGTAACTAAAACGGTTGTATTTTTATCCCTGAAATTATATAAAAGGTTCATAATATTTATTGCATTATCATAGTCCAAATTTCCGGTGGGTTCATCAGCCAGTATTAGTGCAGGTTTTCTTGCCACTGCCCTTGCTATTGCAACCCTCTGCGCTTCACCAAAAGACAGTTTTTCAACCATCACCGAAGCCTTATGCTCAAGTCCCACTTTTACTAACGCGTTTTTTGCATTAATTATCATTTGACGCTTCGGAATGTCTAAAAAACGCATACCCATCAGGACATTCTCCAGAGCAGTTCTTCCCTGAATAAGCCTAAATTCCTGGAACACCGGCCCAATATTTTGGCGAAGCTTTCTTATTTTCCTTGTTTCTTTCTTTAGAACAGGCTGATCCATAACATAAAGAGAACCGGCGGATGGGAACTCAATGCCCATTAAAAGCTTAAGCAGGCTGGTTTTTCCCGAGCCGCTGGGCCCAACTATGTAAACAAATTCTCCGGGCTTCACGTTCAAATTAATTTCACGAAGAGCAACAGTACCATCAATGTACCTTAAAGAGACATTTTTAGCTTGAATCATTTCGTCATCCTCCACACATTTATCCGAAATCAGGTTTAATTACAAATTCCAGGTAGCCATCAAATACCTCAACAGATTCTAATATCACACTTCCAAGTATCTGTTCAAAATCTATAACTATAGACCCATTTTTAAATAATTCAGCAATGGATGCTTCTGTTAAAGGCATGTCATAAAAAGAGCCTTCTTCTACTTCAAACTGCAAAACAGTTTTATTTTCAATCTTAAAAACCCCACGAAGAGACAGATGTTTTTCAGGAACATTAACCCATATTCCTTCGGGTGAAAAAAGGAATTCCATTTCTGGTAAGTCCTGCTGATCCTTTAAAATATCATTCAATGTCTGATCGTATATTGTACCCGAAACTTTCGGGAAACTAATCTTCAGGTTTAAAGCTTCTATAGGGAACTCACCCCGCTCCACAATTTTTATAAAGTGGACCAGTATTTCGGAGAAAAGAACCTTGATTTCATCCCAAAGCTTCTGTAAACGCTCTAATTCTCCCTGATAAATTTCTCTGGCTTCACCCAGGGAGTCGAGTATTGTTTCCTGTTCTTCCTTTAAAATGTACATTTCGTTAAGCGTAACCTCAAGCTTTGTCATATGTTTTTCCAGTTCCTGTTCTTTAATCACTAGCTTTTCATTTTCTAAAGCCAGTTCCCTTTTACTGTTTTCAAGTTCATTTAACAGTTCATCGGTATTTCTGCTAATTTGACGAATAATATTCAAGCTTTGAATAAAATCAGACAAATTTTTAGACTCCAGAATTGTTTCCAGAAAAGAAGCAGGCCCTCTTCTTTGGTAACTTACAAGGACTTTTTCCAGAATATTAAGCTGGCTGTTGTAAATATTTTGCTTTACTTCAATTTCTTCCGAAAGTTTTTCAGATTCGCTTCGGAGTTGTTCTATTTCAAAAGTAATTTTGTCTTTCTGTCTTTCCATTTCTTCAATCTCCTGAGAAAGGGAAAACAGATCCTCAAGCACAGCTTCCTCAATATCTGAAATTCCCTGAAGCTTTTCTTCAACCTCGGTTATTGGCTGTACCTGACCTGAAACATGGTTCAAAAAAGTATTTGCCGAGATTAGAGTCATTATAACAGCAAATACAATGAAAGAGAAGAGTTTTTTCATCCGCACAATACTTGTCAACCTCCGGAATAATGATACTCTAAATAATATATATTATTTATTACAATCAGGTAATAATAATTAAACAAGAATAATAACAACTGTAATGTTTTGAACCATATAAAACAATAATTATAATGCTTGTGATATGAATTATAGCACGACATAAAAAAATCTTCCACTGCAAATTTATCATAAAAAATATTATTTTATTTATGGTATTACCTGGGATATGAATTGACAATTTTGGGTATATAAAATATATTCATTTATGAAATATAGTTTTATCTTCACTATATAAGAGTCAAACAAAGATAATTCAAAAGGAGGTTTTTTCATGGACTTTTTCGAATTAATAAATAAAAGGTACAGTGTAAGATCCTATCTTCCCGATGAAGTAGAGGATGAAAAAATACGGAAAATACTTGAAGTTGCAAGGCTCGCCCCAACTGCATGCAATTTACAGGCATTTAAGATTGTAGTGGCGAAAACAGAGGGGCGTAAAGAGCAGCTAAATAGAATATATTCAAGGACATGGTTTGCTGAAGCTCCGTATATGATTGCAGTCTGCGCGGTAAAGGGTAAAGGATGGGTAAGAAGCGATCAAAAAAGTTTTGCAGATGTAGATACAGCCATTATAATGGATCATATAATCCTTGCAGCAACGGCGTTGGGCTTGGGCACCTGCTGGATTGGAGCTTTTGATCCCGGGGCGGTTATTGATGTTCTGAATCTTGATAAAGATTTGGAGCCAATTGTATTAACACCATTGGGATATCCGAAAGGTGAACAGACTCCCAGAAGGCGGAAAACTCTTGAAGAGCTGGTCATCTACAGATAATCGTATATTAATATATTAATATGAATAATCTCAGTGGAAACGAATAATTGAAAAGGACAGGCATGGATATGGTAAAGGTTCTAAAAGAGAAGTTTTTGTATCCTGATGATGAATTTACTCCTATTCCCTTTTGGTTCTGGAATGGACCTTTAAATAAAAGGGAAATAAAAAGGCAAATCCACGACTTCAAAGAAAAGGGAGTAATGGGTTTTGTAATACATCCGAGGATTGGGATACCTGAGGACATCGAATATCTTTCAGATAAGTTTATGCACCTGGTTAAATTTGCAGTATCTGAAGCAGCTCTGCTTGGAATGAAAGTAATACTTTATGACGAGGGTATGTATCCTTCAGGTTCGGCACACGGACTTGTGGTTAAAAGTAATCCTGAATACGCGTCTAAGGGTTTGAAAATGACCGAATACCCTTTGGAGAATATGCAGGAAATAGAAATTCCCGTTTTGGAGAATGAAGAAATTGTTTCTGTATTAGCGGTAGAGAAGAAATCTTTCGATTCTTTTGTGTATGAAAGCACGATAAAACTTCATGCAGACCAGGGTAGAATAAAGTTTAAAGTTCCTGGGAATGGAAAATGGTCTTTAGTGTCTTTTACCCGGTGTTTCTCGGGTGGTACAATCAGGGGAATTCATTTCGGTGAAGATGATGGAGAGCCTTTTGCCCCTTTGTCAGCCGATCTTTTAAACGCTGACGCAATTTCAAAATTCATTGAAATTACTCATGAAAGATACTATAAAACTCTGAAAGATTATTTTGGAAGCACTGTAATAGCAATATTTACCGATGAGCCATGCATCCTTGGAAGAAACCATAAAGAAGGGCTAATACCCTGGACCGATGATTTTCTGGAATGGTATATATCCTCAGGGAACGAAGAAATAAGCCTGCCAGCGCTATGGTGGGATTGCGGCGAGAAAACCCGGGAAATCAGAAGTAACTACAGAAAGGCTGTAGACCTTAAACTTGAACAGTCATATTACAGGCAAATTTCTGTATGGTGCGAAGAGCATGGCATTGCTTTAACGGGTCATCCCGAAAAAAGCGATGAAATCGGCCTGTTGAAATATTTTCAAATTCCTGGCCAGGATGTTGTGTGGAGGTGGGTTGCCCCTGAAGAGAACAAAGGCATTGAAGGCGAACACAGTACAATGGCTAAGTGCTCATCCGACTCTGCAAGGCACAGGGGCAGGCGGAGAAACTCAAATGAATGTTTCGGTTGCTGCGGTCCCAACGATATTCACTGGGCATTTTCAATGGACGATATGAAGTGGTATATGGACTGGTTGTTTGTACGCGGTGTGAACCTTCTGTACCCCCATGCTTTCTTTTACTCAATTGAAGGGGAGCGGCGACTTGGGGAAAGACCGCCCGATGTAGGACCGAATAATCTCTGGTGGAAGTATTATAACCTTATTTCCAGCTATATAAAAAGAATGAGTTACATTATGACCGATTCGGTAAATCAGACTAAAGTGTGTATCCTTTGTGGCAGCAGCTTGCCATGGAGAGCTGCGAAGTTTCTGTATCAAAATCAGATGGAGTTTAATTACCTTGAAGTGGATTTGCTGTTGTCAGACTGCAATATTTCAGGTGGCAGAATTAAAATAGAAAAGCAGGAATACAGTGTGACTGTTATAGAGGATATTGCCATTCTTTCTGATGAAGTGAAAGATAAGCTTTCGCTGTTTGTCCGTGAAGGCGGGAAAGTTCTTGTTTTTAATAACGGTAAACAGCAGAGCAACACATTGAACTTTGAGTATGTAAATGATTCAAAAGAGCTTATTGAAAGCATTAAAAATTATGCAGAGTTTGGCTATTCCCTCGAGCCTGGTCATCCGGATTTAAGGTTAAGTCATGTGGTTAAAGAAGGCTGTCATTTATATGTTTTGACTAACGAAGGTGAAACCGAAATAAATACCGCATTAAGAACAAAAATAACCGGCAGGGCAGAGCTTTGGGATGCATGGAGAGGCAGGATAACAGAACTTACACCTGAATCTTCAGGCAAGGAAGATATGCGTATTAAGGTGAAATTACCCCGCAGAGAGAGCATCATTATATTCATTGACGGTTCGGAGAACATAACAGCAGGAACCCGAACTGAGAGCGAGGAAGCCGAACAAAGAATTGAGCTGAACTGCAAATGGAATGTTTCAGAAAATGGCAGGATACTAATAGAAGAAGTTGATTGTTTAAGTTCATGGACCGAATGGCCGGGTATGGAGGATTTTTCGGGAGCATTGAATTATAAAACATCCTTCCAGTTACAGGATTTGGATATGTGTACTTATTACCTGGATCTCGGAGAGGTACATGAAATAGCACATTTATATATTAATGGCCAGGATGCCGGGGTAAAAATGTGGAAGCCCTATGTTTTAGATATTACACCCTGGATAAAAGCCGGATTAAACACAATTGAGGTTGAAGTTATAAATTCCATAGCTAACAGTATCAGCAAAGCGAAGTTAAAATCGGGTTTACTGGGGCCTGTTAGCCTGATTAAAAAGCTAAAATAAAATCTGTTACCAACGTTTACCTTATACCACGAGTGCCTCTGTATATTTACGGGAAATGGCAAAGGATTTATAAACCAAGTTTATTCCATGCCTTCGATTCCTGATAAAATTTGTTTAGTTTTTTTAAGTTCACAAGCCACATAAAAAGCACAAAAGGTATAAACAGAACCATTAGTATCTGAATTTGTGCCAAAAGGATAAAGTTAAAGGTTCCATGAAACAGCATTGGTACAACTAAAGACAGGGTAAAGTACCTTTTGGAACTTTCCTGATCAGGGCAGAACTTTGCCAGCGACAGATAATAGCCCATGGTTATTGCAAACAGCATATGGGCAGGAACACTTAACAGTCCCCGGTACCAACCAATATAAGGATCAGCATCGTAACCCGACACCACATACATTATATTTTCAACTGTAGCAAAACCAAGTGCAGAGTATGCACAATATATAATCCCGTCAAGTTTTTCATCGAAAGCGCTATGATAATAAGCTACCCGCATGACAACAAGACGCTTGAAATACTCTTCTGTGAACCCTGCAACAATGTATGTTGTCCACGCTATGGACAGAATTCCGGGAAGAAAATTGATATTGCTTAAAAACCTTTCCACAAAAATTGTTGGAACTGCAGACAGCATTCCAAAAAGAAAAAGTTTCAGCAAAAGCCTTACAGGCTCTCTGTCGTATCTGTCGGTAAGGTATAAACCCATGGCAAGAGCAATTCCCGGTGTAACTGCTATTACAAATAAACGCAATAAGTCCATAATTACTCCTTTCACTTTTCCATAATTTATCACAGCAATTAACAGGATGCAATATTTAAAGCTGGGTTATGATATGATAAAATATTAATATTGTATTAATTAGTCTTAACAGAAACAAAACACGGTAACAATGTATATTTTTCCATATTAATTATTTAAAAACAAAAATTATTATGAAGGACAACAGTTATGTCTAATTTGGATAAATCAGATTTAATTTTAAGATCTTTTAAACCTATAATAAATAATGAAAGCAAGGTTCTGATCCTGGGTACTATGCCGGGTGCTGAGTCTTTACGACAGCAGCAGTACTATGCCCACCCTCGTAATTTTTTCTGGCCTTTCGTTTACGGTATATTTAATGAAAAACCCGAGGCCCATTACAATAAACGGATTGATTTTTTGAAGAAAAAAAATATAGCCCTGTGGGATGTTTATAAATCCTGTAAAAGGAAGGGAAGTCTTGATTCAAACATCAGCGATGAGGTGCCTAATGATGTGGCAGGGCTTTTAAACACATATCCAAATATTAAATTTGTTTTTTGCAATGGGGGGACGTCTGAGAAACACTTTAGAAAGAATGTGCTGCCTGATATCAAACGCGATATTTTTTATATGCGCCTGCCTTCAACCAGCCCTGCCAATGCCTCCATATCACTGGAACAAAAGATGCAAATGTGGCTTTCGGTAAGGTATGCTCTTGAAAACCGTATAAGATATAAATCTGTTGCAAGGACAAATCTGGGCATGGTTACCATTTTCTCAGACGATGATTGTGTAACGGATATACTTCTTCCGGGCAGCGAACCGCAATATGAAAATTTTGCGGTGTTTCCAGGTAATAATGTAGCAGAGCATGCAAGAAAACAGGTGGAAGACTATTTTAAGGGCAGAATAAGAGTATTTGACATTCCATTTGAAGTACAGGGCACACCCTTCGAAATAAAGGTTTATAACGCTCTCTTAAAGGTACCTTACGGAAGTACAATAACATACCGGGAACTGGCTGAAATAGCGGGGAACAGGAATGCTGCCAGAGCAGTAGGACAGGTTTTAAGAAAGAACCGTCTGCCAATATTAATTCCATGCCACCGGGTGACAGGCTCAGGTGGAAAAAACATTGGTTTTATGGGAGTAAGGGATAATCCTGTACAGGACTTTTTACTTAAATTAGAATCATCGTAAAATTACAATATTGCCCGCATTCGCATTTTATTCTGAAGCAACCCACTTGTCACCACTCGAAATTGCAAGGTTTCAACATTGCTTCTTTTGAATTACTGATGTAAACAGTAAAATAATAAAGATGGGGATATGTATAACTGTCAGCTGACAGAAAGGAAATTACCCGTAAATATTAAGAGGAGTGAATGAATAATATGAAAGATTATATGCTCAGAGCAATGACAAAAGATGGTCAGGTACGTATATACGCTGCCCTTACCACTGATACGGCAGCATGTGCAAAAGATGTTCACCAGATGTATCCTACATCCGCTGTGGCTTTAGGCAGAACTTTAACTGCAGCTGCTTTGATGAGCGGTACTCTGAAAAGCGAAAAAAGCACAATTACTATACAGATTAAAGGGGATGGACCATTAGGAAGCATCGTTGTTGTAACCGATGCCAATTCAAATGTCAGGGGATATGTTCATAACCCGTATGTAGATATACTTTTAAATGATAAAGGTAAGTTTGATATTGCCGGTGCGGTGGGAAAAGGCTATTTAAATGTAGTTACAGACCTGGGGTTAAAGGAACCGTACGTTGGGCGTGTGAAATTAGTATCGGGCGAAATTGCTGAGGATATTACTTATTATTACGCTGCTTCCGAACAGACCCCCACTGTTACAAGTCTTGGGGTTCTGGTTGGAAGGGATGGAAATATTATAAATGCCGGTGGGCTTTTTATTCAGTTAATGCCCGGATGCAGTGAAGAGAATATATCCTGGCTTGAGAAATGTGTGGAAAGCATGCCACCTGTTACAAAGCTGCTTGAATCGGAGAACTCATTGGAACAGATTATTGAAGAGGTGCTCCCGGGCAGAGAATTGATATTTTTGGATACAAAACCCGTTAAATATCAATGCAACTGTTCCAGGGAGAGGATGGAAAGAAACCTTCTAAGTCTTGGTATCGACGATTTGGAAGAATTGGCTGCTGATAAGAAAGAAACCGAGCTTATATGCCATTTCTGCAGAACAAAATATGTATTTCAGCCTTCTGAAATTGATAATATATTAAGCCAGACAAGGAAGGAGAATATTTCTGAAGCAGATGAAAATCCGAAAGAGTGATTTTAAATGATATATCTGTATGATGGCAGCTTTGAGGGTCTTTTAACCTGCGTATTTGAAGCATATGCATCAAAGGAACGGGATGCGTCACTTAAAAACAAATTTGCCTATATCCCTTCCTTCCTGGATGAAGTTAAGGAAATTAAGACCGATATGGAGAAGTTTGAACGGGTGTATTCATCGATCCCGAAAAAGATATCCCGCCGGGCGCAGGAGATTATTTATCGGGTATGGTTAAGCGAGGATGAAAACGCCCCGGATTTGATCTTCCATTTTTTAAAGGCTGGCTATAAAATGGGTAGCCTTGTCACCGATTTCATACAGGATCCCCTTATTAATAAAATAATTGATCTGGACATGAAAGTAAGAAGAGAATCCCACCGCTTTCTTGGCCTTTTAAGGTTTAAAGAAATATCTAAAGATCTTTTTTATGCAGGATACGAACCCGGTTACAATATTACCGGTTTAATTGCGCCACATTTTGTAGACAGGCTTTCAATGCCTTTTATAATTCACGATAAAAAAAGAAATGTCAGTGCTGTTTATGATGGCAGTGAAATAATACTGACAGATAAAATACCGTCAATTCCCAATGATATAAACAGCACCGAAGACGAATATGCATTGCTTTGGAAGGCATTTTTTAAAACAATAGCCATTGAGGAACGTAAAAACCCACGCGCCCAGATGCAGTTCATGCCTAAAAAGTATTGGAAAAACCTTACTGAAATGCAGGAATGAACTGCGTTGAATCTATTCAAGGATTAAATCAATACCCTTTTGCAATAGATTCTCTGTAAGCATTCCCGGATGGTATGCTATCAAATAGCCATCCTTATCAATAAAGATGGTTGTGGGCAGTGAATAAGCCTGGTAAGTAATTGTTGCGTCATAATCCAGATCAAAGTAAACAGGGAAAGTGTATTCATTATCTTTTATAAATTTCTCTCCCTTTTCTTTGGTCTCTCTTTGACCATCCACACTGTCCACCATCAAAAAATGAATATCGTCTTTGTATTTATTAAAATACTCTTCAAAAACAGGCATCTCCTGCACGCAATACGGACACCAGGTTGCCCAGAAGTTCAAAATAATAGGTTTTCCAAAAAAATCCGAAAGATTTACCTGCTCGCCTTCCTGATTATAAACTGTAAAATCAAAAGCTTTGAGCTGCTGGGTTTCGCTTTGCTCAGCATCTTCAGAATTTTCTTCAGACTTATTCTCTTCAGGAACATTGGAATTCTGATCTGAATCATTGCTATCTGAAACGTCAGTATCACCCATATTATTGTCTGTTGATGCTATATCACTGTTATTGGCTTCGTCTGTATTATTACGCTCCGGAACGATAATTTCAGGCTGATTCATGCTGCTTAACGCATTGTAAGAATAATAAGCACCTGCAACAATTATTACAAGCAACAGTATTCCAATTATTGTTTTTGCTTTAGAACTCATAAGAACCTCCACCGTACCCTATATTGAAAGTAAGGAAAGATATTTTCCCATAAGCCCGGTTGCCATTAAAATACCAATCAAAACAAGCAACAGGCCCGATACTGCATTTATAATGCGATAATTTTCTTTAATAAATTCAAAGGATGCTTTTAACCTGTCTATTAAAACCGCACTTATTATAAATGGGATACCAAGCCCCAAAGAAAAGCATAAAAGCATCAGTATTCCCTTTATTCTTTCACCGCTGTGGGCTGCCATCATTAAAGCAGAACCAAGAAAAGCACCGACGCAGGGTGTCCATCCAATAGAAAATACCAGCCCCAAAATAACCGAATGTATGAATTCCGGGTCATTATTTTTAAAATCAATCCTTCTTGTACGGTTAATTAAAGGAATGTTAACAACACCGATAAAGTTTAATCCAAATAATAATACTATAATACCCGTTATCACATTCACATAGGATTGATATTTTCTTAAAAATGAGCCAACTGTTCCTGCCAAAGCACCCATTAAAACAAAAACTATTGTAAATCCAAGCACAAAACCCAATGCATTTGCAAGTGCTTTTTTTCTGTTACCCTTTGAATCCTGACCTGCAAAATACGAAATGTAAACAGGAAGCATGGGTAACAGGCATGGAGATATAAATGTTATTATTCCCTCAAGGAATGTTATAAGATAATCCATATAATCACTCCCAGTTAAGAGATTATATTACCACTTTTGTATATGTTGAAACATCAGAAATTAATATTAAATGCATTTATGCATTAAATCAACTGTTTTAATGTATTTGTTAATCTCCAATTTGTGTTATTATATACTTATCTGAATCCTTGCTACACTGAAACGGTGTGCTGAAATTGCCTGGCAATTTCTTTGGTTGTTGAAAGTTTTATGTGAAGGAGCGAAGTTTATGAAATTTGAATTATTACATCCTGCAGACCAGCTTGTTATGATAATGGAGCGAATTTATGGTTACGGAATGACCACAACTTCGGGAGGAAATCTGTCAATAAAGGATGAAAACGGAGATGTATGGATAACACCGGCAGGTATAGATAAAGGCTCTCTTACAAACAAGGATATAGTCCAGGTAAAATCCGATGGAACAATTATTGGGAAACATAAACCTTCCAGTGAACTTCCATTTCACCTTTCCACGTATAAACAAAGGCCCGATGTCAAAGCTGTTTTACATGCGCATCCACCGGCGCTGGTATCGTTCAGCATTGTAAGAAAACAGCCCGACACCAGGCTTATACCCGATGTGAATTTGGTTTGCGGGGAGGTTGGTATAGCCGAATATGGTCTTCCGGGCAGTGATGACCTTAGTGAGAAAATAGCTGCAGTGCTTAGACAGGGAATTAACACAGTAATACTTGAAAATCATGGTATTGTAGTGGTCGGAAAAGACCTTTTCGAGGCTTTCATGGCTTTTGAAACCCTTGACTTCAGTGCCCGTTTGGAGATCAACGCACGAAGGATTGGAAAGCCTGTTTCACTTACAGTCAAGCATGTGGAAATTTCAAAGCAGAAAAGACATATTGAAATGGAGGAATTTGTTCCAAAAGGCTACAGCAGTCATGAAAGACTCGCCCGTAAAGAAATGTGCGAGCTAATACACAGATCCTATGACCAAAGATTATTTACCAGTACTCAGGGAACATTTTCCACACGTTTAGACGATAAATCCTTTATTATTACACCTTACAATGTGGATCGAAAATACCTAGATGTGGATCAAATAGTCCGCATTGAAGACGGGAAGAAAGAGGCAGGGAAAGTTCCAAGCCGATCTGTTTTGCTGCACAAGTATATTTACGAAAAGCAGCCGCATGTAAATTCTGTTATAATTGCCCACCCGTTTAATATTATGACTTTTGCGGTGACAAATGAATCTTTTGATTCAAGGACCATACCCGAAAGTTATATCCTTCTCAGAGAAATTCCCAAAATCCCATTTGGTTCAAGTTTTATGCAGCCTGCCATGGTAGCTGATTTATTTGTACCACAAACACCAATAGTCCTTGTTGAAAACGATTGTGTTATTGTAACAGGCAGTTCACTGCTAAATGCTTTTGACAGGCTGGAGGTAGCAGAATACAGCGCTAAAGCATTAATTGCCGCTAAAAGTCTTGGGGATGTTGTTGTTATTAATGATAAACAGATAAACGATATAAAAGAAGCTTTTAAACTTGATTAAAATAAAAAATGACAGGACAGGATTAATAAATATGTTCACTATTGACGAAATTACAAAAACACTTGAAATTACAGATTTATTTAAAAAGACGTTATTACAGGGTGATAAAAATAAAGTATCTGAAGTTTTAGATGAACCGCAGCTGACAGAAATCTGGAATAAATACTTTGCAGGCAGAGTTCCAAAAGATGTGAGTAAGGAATATTCGAACAAAAATGAAAACTGGCGGGACATTAACGAGCAAATTCTTTTTTACCTTGTTCTTTTAAGCCAGGACAGGTATAACAGAATTTTCTGGAATATACTTGGCAGATTATATCAGCAAAGTGGTTTTTCGGAATGCGATAAATATTCTTATGTCTGTTTTTTAAACCAATGCCAGATTTCCAACAGCAAAAGCGATTACAAATTTCTTCAAAACTATTGTATTGACAAGGGTTTTTGGATCGAGGCACACCATGCCGCATATATGGCCATTACCCGGGGCAAAAGTACAGATAATCAGGTTCGCGGGTATGCAAAATTCTTTTGCAATAATGCGAATAAACTTGTGGATCCTGCGATAACCGAAAGGTTTGACAAAGAAAAACTAATATCTGATATAAAAACTTTTTTTAAAACCAATATTAATCTGTTGTCCCATACCGAGAAATACTTTACTTTAGGGATATTTAAAGAAATTGAAGGCGATATTCCGGGAGCATTCGAGATGCACAAAAAAGGCTATCGCTCACATAGAAACCCTAAGATATTGCTAAAATGGGCCTATTACCAAAGTTATCTGGAAGAATGGGAAAAATTCTGGGAACAGGAGACCCGTGACGGTATAAAAGACAGTGAAAAATATATATCGTTGATTTATGATTTACTGATATTTGCTAAAGACTTGGGAAACATTGAACTTGAAAAGCAAATTGCAGAATTTGCCACATCATATCCCAAGCCACCTTCCTGGAGAGAGTTGAACGGGTTTTATTCCGATATTCAAAGATACAACTGCCCAGATAGTATGCTTCAGGTTTTTGAATTGTTGTACAGGCTATATCCCAACGATATTGCTGTCTGCGATGTATACGCTGAAGCTTTGTTTGCCCTCGGCAGACCCGAAACGGGTATTGGCATACAGGAACATATTTTAAATCACTGTAAATTCAGCGATGAGAAATATATGGACTACTGTTTCAAGATCATACTCACATGCCTGATTTATAAAAAAAGAGAGAGAATAGAACAATATGCTAAAAAGATCGATAATGTAGGAAGAAAACTGCCACGGGTAAGATTGGCAAATAAACTGAATTTATATAAAATGCGAATCAGGTGGCTTCTAAGCCTGTATGATAAAATTAATGAAACAGGGGAAGGGGAAAAGGAAAAGGCAAGGCAGGCCTTCATTAATTTCTGTTGTGCAATGAATGAGCGGGGCCTTTATGGCGTACTTGTCTGTTTGTGCAACCCGGAAAACAGAACATTGCTTGAATTTGGAGAAACTGTTGAGATTGTTAAAAGCTCACAGGATTTTGAAGTGAGCAAGTTTCTTTTCAGCATTTTTTTAGAGTCTGTAACTGACAGGAAGGAACTTAACGAAGGAGTTTTAAGATTATCCCGTAAACTTAACCCCGTGCTTTACAAATGCTTTACCGGGGATTTCTCTGTTGGGCTTCTTAAAATGTTAGAAAAAAGAATTATGCATGACACCGTTTCGGCAACAAGGCAGCGGTGTATTTCCCTTCTTGAATCCATTGATGATGAAGAAAAGCAAAAAGAGTTGCTAAGATTTATGCTTGGAGTTTATGATTATAGAGCCCTTGTTAAGGGGGTTATGCAGTCAAAATTCCTGGACACTGAACGAAAAGCTGAGTTAAGGCTTGAGGTTTATTCACTTTGCCTGACAGCTTATGAAGAAAATTCCTCTTTTTATTTCCTATGTGCCGAAGCTTTAATGGATTTAAAAAGATATAAGCAGGCAAAAGAGTATTACAGATATGTGGCAGAATATAAAAACAAGATTCCAAAGCAGGATACATCAAGGATTATGATGTATATTTGCGACATTTTCATTAAAGCTGGAATATATGAGCCAATGGACTTATCTTCGGACAGGGACTTAAGTTATAAGGTGGCAGCACTAAGGAGAATAATTACATCAAAGGAATACCGGGATATGGCAGACCTGATTGATTCTGTACACCAACGGCTGAATCATCCCGCAGCGCATATTATTAACTCCTTTAAAGAAAAAACTGCAGGCAATGAGATAGAGGCATTAAGACATCTGGAAAATATTAAGGATAATATATTACTATATGAAAGCAGCGTGGAAAACTTAAACTATATTATACCAATGTCGGGTGGTGATACAATGAAACCTGATAGAGGGGCTGTTCATACTAATCGTCGTTCAGAGATTCCAATTGCAAATATTGTCTCCGATATTAGCCGCGTCAGTGACAATGAATCTCTTGAACTGATAAACACATTTTTTACTTCCTCTGAAAAATGGCACGGTATTGATGACTTCTCACATCTGGTGCCAAATCTCTATCATGAACTTACCGAGTTTCCCGACAGAGGGCATGAAAACAGAGAGAGCTATTTCCAAAGCTTAAAAACTTCTGCTAAAAGTATGCAAAAAATTAACGAAGTACAAAAGCTTCATGATAAAGCAAAGCTTTTCCTGGAAGCAGCAAAACAGGCGTATTTGCTGAACATCAATGTGGACTTTTTTCTTCTTTTTAATGAGTATGTGTATACGGTGATAGCTGATTTTGATTACAAAAAGGATTATGAAGGAAAGCTTGTATTCAGCTATGAGTTTTTAGTACTTCTTCATGGTGAAATAAAGGCGGGCTTAAGTGTACCCGATACTTATATGGATTATGCTTTAAGAAACCTGTTCGAGGCATATATCAGTATAGACCGGCCTGTGGATTTGTTTAACAGATTAAAATATCTGAACAGTGCAATAGAACTGTTCAGAATATCCAATTACAGATACATACCCAAAATAAGCCCGGTGTATGTCCAGGTCTATGACGAGATATTTGATGTTATTCAGCAATTTATTATTAAGGTAAAACATTATTATGAGTCTCCGGAAATTGCTGAAAAGAAAGTGCTGCTGTCGCATCTGTCTCTGAATACTGCGGATTTTAGTGAATCAATTTCAAGAAAAGTAAGCAATCCATATAAAAATTTGCTGCATCAGTTTATCAGTAGTGTGGATGGGCTTATTTTGAAGGAAAGCAGGCAGCTTTCCAAAATGCCGGACATCAAGCCTGTGATTTTGAATATTGACAGGAAACTACATGAAAGCGATGCCCTTCAGTTTCAGATTGTAAATTTTGGGGAAGCGGTAGCATTTGACGTAAGTACAGATTTTAGAATTTTGAAGAATGAAAATGTTGTTTTCTCACAGGAGTTCTTTTATGAAACCATTCGCGAAAATGAAAAAATCCCTGTAAGGATTGACCATGGACTTACCGAAGGTGGAGTCTATTCTGTTCTTGTGAATGTCAGGACCGGGGACGAAGAAAAGCAGACAGTGTCACTAAAGGAAACCATTGAAATTATTCCAGATTGTAGTGATGATTTCAGTCTTATTCGCGATATGTTTGTTTTAACTCCGATAACAGATAAAAAAGGCTTTTTTGGAAGAAAGGATATCCTGCACACAATAGAAAACGGCCTGTCGGACGGAATAGGCAACACAACATTTATAGTGTACGGGCTTAGACGAATTGGTAAAAGTTCGTTACTGTATTATATACGGAATAATTTCAATGATAAGTTTATACCCGTTTATTGCGATGGCGAAATGTACCCTGCCAACGATACCGCAGAGCTGGTTTACGACATGTTTGTTTGTGAGATCGTAGATGGGCTTAGCGAACAGGGTATTGATATTGATTTGCCTTCTTTTGAAGAGTTTGACAGAAATCCTCTGATCCGGTTGACACGTTTTTTCAGGGCAGTGGAAAGAAAACTCCAGGACAAAAAGCTTCTGCTGTTAATTGATGAATTTGAATCAATAATACTCAGTGTACAGCAGGGGAAATATTCGCAGGATTTATTCAAGACCATAAGAAGCCAGATGCAGCATTCCGAAAAGATTAAAATTATTATCGCCGGTGGCGGGTATCTGATTAATATGCTTGTGGACGAAGCACTGTCAATATCAGATACCTCCCAACCTGTTGAAATAGGCTTTCATCAAAGGTCTGAAATATACGAAATGGTTCAAAAACCCTATGAAGGAATTCTTCATTATTTGCCTGATACATTGGAAAGACTTTTTATGCTAACCAACGGACATGCCTATTATGTATCAATCTTATGCAAAAAGGTTATCAGCATACTAAACAAGGAAAAAAGATATGTAGTATATCCTACGGACATAGAAATTGCAGCAAAGGTTGCTCTTGAGGTAAATCAGTACGGCAATTACGAGAATATGTGGGAGTCTTTGTCCGATGTTACTGAAAAGATTGTGCTTGCTGCAATAGCAGAAGAACTGGATTATTATAATGACTATATTACTATGAAGAAGCTGTACGAAAAAGCTGAAGATATAGAAACCAGATACGGTCTTAATGGCCTGTTGTACAAGACCCGCGTGTCAAGTGCGGTTAATAATATGCTAAGGATTAATATCCTGGCAGAAAACCCGGTAAGCGGAGGATTCCGGGTTTCTGTGGAGCTGTGGAGGCGATGGCTTAAAAAAGCATGGTCGGTGCAAAGAGTTATAGAAATTTACAGTAAAGAAATTGATGCAGAAATGAGCAGGGGGGAAATTGCTTTTGAATAATATCAGCTTGTGTGACAAACGTTATCCTGTTGAAAGACCCGAAGATTTTATAGGAAGGGAGGAAATTTTATGGAAAATTAAAGATAAGGTGTTCAGTGGTAACAGAAATTGCATTGCAATAATCGCCGATGACGGAATAGGTAAGTCTTCATTGGTTAATTATATATATTTTGAGGAAACGCAAAAAAATCTTATAGATGATTGTGAAAAAAATCTTGTGGTTTTGATTAATAATGCCGAGCCAACAAGCTTTGAAGATTTCTTTTTCATCCTCCATGAGGCTCTCCATGAAAATATTCAGTTAAGCAGCTTCATGAGTGACGAAGTAAAAGCAGAAAGCGAAAAAATTTTTAGCGGTGAAAAGGGAGTTTTGAATGCTAAAACAATATTTGAACTGAAAAATTTACTGAACCGGCTCTTATATTTTCTGTATAAAAAGAGCATAACAACCACCATAATTATTGACGATATAGATAAGATGACAAAGGCAATAGGAGACAGAGAAACTACAGACAAAAAGCGGAAAATTGCCAAGGAAAGCTTTAGTTATCTCAGAGCAAAAGCCAGCGATGTAAGAAAATGTGATATAAGATACATAATAACAAGCAAAAAACCGCTGAAGTCAATTTCAAATGAATGCTATGAATCAGGCTTTCCCGGTATTTTTGAAAATGAGACCCTCGAATTGTTCTCAGATAAGGAAGTTGACCATTATCTTATAAAATGCAATATGGATCCCGAAAAGGAAAAATATAATGTTGTGAGAAGGGTATCGGGCGGTTTCCCCGGGATTCTCAGATCTGCTTGCAAGGTTATGAACGAGCTTGAAGAAAAGGGTGAGGGTTTCGTAAGCGAAGATGAATTCTTAAAAAGGGTTGCATCGGATGCGGCCATTATTCTTGAATCTCAATGGAATATATCGGACGAGAAAGAAAAGAAGCTGTATAAAGCTATTGCAATGGGCAATAACGTGGAGCTTAACAAGGACTGGTCTATTGAACTGGAAACGGGTGTTTCAAGAAGATTACTAAACAGTGATGGTCAATTCAGGTCAACGGCTTTTTATTATTATGTAAAGAATATAGCGGTATTGAATGATGAAAAGAAAGATGACACACTGGAGGAGCAAAACAAAATTCTTGCCGAATCCCATAAAATGAAGGACGAGGCAATAAGCGTGCACAGAAAAACCATTGAGGTCCTGTTGGAACAAAATAAACAGCTGTTTTCAAAATTTATTGCAGAAGACTCCAGAATTAAACAGTTTAATGATGATATTTTAAATCGTGAAGATAAAAAGGATTACAATGAGTATGTAAAAGATGTTTTTCAGAAATACATGGCCATCAATATTTCTGAAACTTCTGAAACCGGAACGGTGGTAAGTACTCTCGAAAAACGTATCAGCTCCAATGTATGGGAAGCAATTGGAAAAGAGCATCGAAGATTGATAGTGGAGGCAGAGCTTTTGTTCGACGTTTACCGGAAAACCGATAACGACCAGTCACCGGTAGGCGTCCTGTACGGAAAGGTAGTAGAAAGCTTAATTAACAAAATAGCATTTCCTAAAATAAAAAGTCTGCCCATAATTCAAAATTCCGATATAATACTTTCGAAGGATGGGGAGACAAGGCTTCTTACCGAATGGGACAGCATCTATATCGGGAATTTCAGGTATGTAATGAATCAATGCAGGTACAGATTTGAGCAGGATAATGTATTAAGGCATAAGTTCAGGGAAATCTATACCTTTGGTTTCCGGAATAAGCTGGAGGAAATAAGAACGCTTAGGAATAAATGCGATCACGAGAAAAAGGAGCCCAGCGACAAGGTAACCCCCGAAGATATAGAAATTATGAGAGATGCGCTGTTCGGTGCCCGTAAGGATGACACCGGTATAATGGAAGCAATAGTCAAGCTGCTCGACATGTAAATTCATGGAGGCGTAGGAATTGTTCCCCTGCTCCACTACACTCTGTTTTTTGGCATGGAACAGGAGAACAGTTCCGGCGTTTTCTGCAATCGGCAGAAAGTTTATAACCGCTTTTGTAAGCATGGAATCAGGGATAAATTATTGAGCTGAGTTCCGGCCGGTTAAATGCTGAAACCAGAAGGTTGTTTCAGGTACACGATAGCTTTTTTGTCCGCAGATTCCTGGGAATGGATTGCTGTATAAGCATTTATAAATGTTTCATCCATGCTGAATATACCAGAACCGCGTCCCTCAATGGTGTGAACAAAATCTTCAAACAGCATTGGAGGCTTTAACAGTTCCACAGGTGTAAAACCATTGTTTGAACTGTTTATAAGCCTTACTTCATGCTCTCCGTCCCTGCGGGCTGCTTCAATAATGCCTTCTGTACCTACCACCCTCAACCTGTCATCATCGTGTGAATGTGCATTTGAAGGACGGTAGTAATCGGTGGAAACTGTTGCAAGAATATCATCCTCGAGCTCAAATGTTGAGGTTGTAATGATCTCCATTTCACCATTGCCAAGATTGTGAGCAGATGACTGGGCTGAATACACAGAGAGGCATTCCTTGCCCGTTACCATGCGAATCATATCAATGGCATGTATAGAAACCCAAAGAATTGTCCCGCCGTAGGTTTTCCTTTCTTTATAGAAGTTGGGCCGAATTCCAAGGCGATATGATTTTTGGCAATTTACCATTCGTACCCTGCCAATGGCGCCTTCCTGTATCAGCTGCCTCACCGTATAATAATGTGGCTCATACCGTGTAGTATGCATGGCCCAAAGTTGGCTACCCGTCTCCTTTGCTGTTTTATAAAGATCATTAAGTTCAGAAAGGTTTGTTGCTATGGGTTTGTCTGCATAGACATGTATTCCCGCCAAAAGTGCTTTCTTTTCAACAGGATATCGTTCTGCAAAACGGTTATCAACAACAAGAATATCAGGTTTTTCAGAATCAAGCATTTCATCAAGGCTGGAATACTGTGTAAGAGTTATTCCGTATTTGTTTGATGTTTTATGAAGTTTTTCCAGGCTTTCGCCGGGAAAACTTGGGCAACAGGCACTGTACCTAAGGTTGGTAAGTTTCTCTTTTGCAAAGAAAGCGGTTAAAGCATGACCTGTATTTCCATAAAAACATACCTTCATAATAAATCACTCCGTTAGTTTTTTAGCAAAACAGAAATGTTAATTAACTTGTTGTTATCGGTTAACCTGTTAAATACACATATTTTCAATTATTATATTACAAGAAAAGGCGAGAAGCAAAGGAAAACGAATTACACCTTTTCTTAAAGCATTTTCTTGATAATATCTGAATAATTAACTCGTATCCATAGCATACACCTTTTACTATAAACCTTTAGAAAGCTCAGAAGAAAGATTAGCGGAATTCCTATGTTCAGGAAAAATTGAATTGTTTTTATTTTCAGCTTTAATTTCAAAAACCTTTTTGAATTATACACTAATTTTTCCACATGTTTTTTGTCATAAAACAGAGGTAAAGAAAGCTGAAGAACAGTTCCTATGCTTCACTTGCTGTAATTCTTATGCTATATTATTAAATACAAGCGTTAACAGCACAGAATTCTGCTCGATTCCAATCCTTTATGGTTTGAGATTGGGCTGAGAAAGGAAGGAATAAAGATGAAAAAGACAGCAATTGTTACCGGCGGTAGCCGCGGGATTGGCCTTGGGATTGTAAAACAGCTTGGAAAAGACGGGTTCGCGGTGGTTATCACGGCGGCAAGCCCTGAAGAAAGGCATCGGGCAACACTTGAAGAACTGACAAAAAACAATATAGAGTATTTATATGTTCAGGGAAATATTGCAGACCATAATGACAGGATGAAATGTGTTGATAGAGCCATTGAGAAATATGGAAGGATAGATGTGCTTGTGAATAACGCAGGGGTGGCCCCGAAAGAGCGTAATGATATACTGAATATGACCGAGGAAAGTTACGATTATGTAATGAACACAAATACCAAAGGTACGATGTTTATGACCCAGTATGCAGCAAATAAGATGATACAGCAGGAACCCATTGACGGAATCCGGGGGATCATAGTGAACGTATCATCAATTTCTGCAGAGGTTTCTTCTACCAACAGAGGTGAGTACTGCGTATCAAAGGCAGGTATCTCAATGCTTACAAAACTCTATGCCGACAGACTGGCGTCTGAAGACATTTTAGTTTATGAAATCAGGCCTGGAATAATTGAAACAGATATGACATCTACAGTAAAGGAAAAGTATGACAGGTTGTTTGCCGAGGGAGTATGCCCGATTAAGAGGTGGGGAACTCCTGAAGATATAGGGCTTGCAGTTTCTGCTCTGTGCTCGGGTAAATTCAGATACACTACCGGGCAGTGTATTTTCGTTGACGGAGGATTCCACATCCAGCGTCTGTAAAAACAATATAAAAAATAATTCTATGTTACGGAGGATGGTTCCTTGAGTTGCTATAAAATTTCAATTGGTGATTACGAAATTCCCGTTTATTCTTATAATACAATTATTGTAGGAAGTGGCGCTGCAGGTTTAAGTGCTGCGGATAAGCTTTATAACTTTGGACAGAAAGATATTGCAGTTGTAACAGAAAATATGCTTGCCGGGACATCCAGAAATACCGGTTCGGATAAGCAAACATATTACAAGCTTTCAATCGAAGGCTCTGAAAACGATTCGGTAAGGGAAATGGCACAAACTTTGTTTGAAGGGCAATGTGTTGATGGAGATATTGCTTTGGTGGAAGCTGCGTTGTCAGTTCAGTGTTTTATGAAGCTTGTGGACATTGGTGTTCCGTTTCCGGTGAACAGGTACGGGGAATTTATTGGTTATAAGACAGATCATGACCCACGGAAAAGAGCAACCTCTGTAGGTCCGCTTACATCAAAAATGATGACAGAGGCTCTGGAGAAAGAGATTTATTCAAAAAACATTCCCATATTTGATCACTGCCTTGCTGTTAAGATCCTAAAAGAAAATGACCGGGTTCTTGGGTTGTTATGCCTTAACCTTAAATCAAAGGGCGATAAGAAGGCAACATTTACCGCCTTTAACTGTAAAAATATTATTTATGCCACGGGTGGTCCTGCAGGTATGTACGCAGATTCTGTATATCCTGTAAGTCATCACGGTTCAACAGGAATAGCTTTTTTAGCAGGAGTTAAAGGCAAAAACCTTACTGAATGGCAGTATGGCCTGGCCTCAGTAAAACCCAGGTGGAACGTATCGGGTACATATATGCAGTGTTTACCACGCTTCATATCCACCGAACAGGACGGTTCAGACAAAAAAGAGTTCTTGAATGAATATTTCAGCGATAAAGGGGAACTCCTGACCAAAACATTTATGAAGGGGTATCAATGGCCTTTTGATGTGAGAAAGGTGGAAAAGGGATCATCCATAATTGATATTCTCGTATACATTGAGTTGTACATAAAAAACAGGCGCGTTTTTCTTGATTTTACAAAAAACCCGGTTGAGAATATTGATTTCTCGGTTTTAGAGGATGAAGCCTATGACTATCTTGAGAAAGCAGGGGCACTGTTTGGAACCCCGATAGAAAGACTTCTGCATATGAATGCTCCGGCAGTTGAGTTTTATAAAAACCATGGTATAGATTTGTCTGAAGAACCGCTTGAAATAGCACTTTGTGCTCAGCATAACAATGGAGGCCTTGATGTTGATATTTGGTGGCAAACCAACATTGAAGGGTTTTTTGCTGTTGGCGAGGTAGCAGCAACCCACGGTGTATACAGACCCGGAGGCAGTGCGTTAAATGCCGGGCAGGTTGGAGCTGCAAGAGCTGCAAGGTTTATTGCATCCAGGCGTACAGGAGACCCTGTTGACAGTGAAGTTTTTACTGAAATAAGCAGGGCTCAGATAGAAGAGATTATCGAAACTGCTGAAGCTGTTTATAAAGATAGCACTAATGTAATTGAGCAGCTTCATAATATTCGTAAAAAAATGAGTGAAGTTGCTGCAGCTATACGCAATATTACTAAGATCGAAGAGTATATTCAATCTGTTAAAGGCATGCTGGATAGTTTTAAAGAAACGGTGCAAGTTAAAGATAAAAATGAGCTTAAACATGTATTCATACTCTATGATGCGCTTGTAAGCCAGTATGTGTATTTGTGTGCAATAAGGGATTATATAAATAACGGAGGCAAAAGCAGGGGTTCTGCTCTGTATTATGCGCCGGACGGAAATTTAGTTGATAATCTTCCCGAAATGTTCCGGTTTAATTTGGATGATCATAGTAAAGGCAACGTTGTACAGACAGTCAGTCTTGATAAAACCGGAAACTGTACCTTTAACTGGCGTCCGGTAAGACCAATGCCCGAAGAAGACAGCTTCTTCGAGAACGTGTGGCGAAGCTTCAGAGAAAACGGGAACATTTATTAGAAATGTAAAGCACAGGGAGTAAGCAGGAAAACTGTCCCCTACCAAGGGGGAACAGTTCTTCTGCTTTGTTTCTTTTTCAGAATGCATATCTGTAAATCATGACAGCAAAGCTATAGTGCAATGTCTGAAACAAATGCTTCATTTGCAGGGGATGTGTAGTTCAGCCCGGGTAAGCCGAATTTCGCAAAAATGTATACCGAATAAAAATCGTATATTGCATTTTGCTCAAACAGTCGGCTTGCTTGTCCTCGCTTCCTGTTACTCATCTCAAAGCCACATTCCGCAAAAATTTCCTTTCATTGCACAATATATTTTCAAGCAAAGATGCTTGTTGTCAAGAATGGTAACGGGATAACTGCACAAAAAGCGTACCATCTGTAAATAAAATGTTGCCATCCGGGAGAAAAACAGGTTATAATTTATTTCATAAATTTACATGGAGTTGATATTGTGTCTATGAAAAGAGTTATTCCATGTCTGGACGTTCATAACGGACGCGTTGTTAAAGGTATAAATTTTGTAAACCTGGTTGATGCAGGAGATCCTGTAGAATGCGCTGTAGCTTATTCCGAGGCTGGAGCCGATGAACTTGTTCTTCTTGATATCACAGCAACAAGTGATAACAGAAGCACTGTTACCGGGATGATTACCCGTGTGGCAGAAAAGGTGCAAATACCGTTGATTGTAGGAGGCGGTGTTCGGACTGTTGATGATTTCAGAAGAATACTTCTGTCAGGCGCCGATAAAATTGCTATAAACTCCGCTGCAATAAAAAATCCCGAGCTTATTTCCGAAGTATCAATGAATTTTGGAAGCAAATGCGTTATAGCAGCAATAGATGCGAAAAAAAGAGAAGACTTGTCAGGATGGGATGTATATATTAATGGGGGTAGAATTAATACCGGACTTGATGTGATTGAATGGGCCATGCAGCTTGAGCAATTGGGTGCCGGTGAAATCCTTTTAACAAGTATGGACAGGGATGGCACAAAAAAAGGGTATGACACTGACCTGTTACAACAGGTCGCAGAAGCTGTAAAAATACCTGTAATTGCCTCTGGTGGGGCGGGGAAACTTGAACATTTTCATGAAGCATTAACCATCGGAAAGGCTGATGCAGTGTTAGCTGCTTCTTTATTCCACTTTGGCGAAGTGAAAATAATGGATTTAAAACTGTTTCTGAAAAGTGTAGGGATTGATGTCAGAATACAGGAAAGTGAAGCTTGATATCTGGGAATCTTGCCATATAACGGCGATTCCTCTCATGATATCAAAGCTTGACAAAAAAATCACAAAGATGATATAATCAATCCAGACATTTACATTTATTTATTTCTGTTCAATTAGCGGCACATCTTCTGAAAAGCACTTGCGGTTGAACAATGTAATACTGTGAATTGAAGTACAGGAGGGGTTAAAGTATGGGAAAAAAAATCTCTATGGCCGTTATCAGAAGACTTCCCAGATATTACCGATACTTGGCTGACCTATTAAGAGTAGATATAAAAAGAATATCATCTAAAGAGCTTAGTGAAAGAATGGGTATTACTGCCTCTCAAATCCGCCAGGATTTAAACTGCTTTGGAGGTTTTGGGCAGCAGGGATATGGTTATAATGTAGAAACTCTATACAAAGAGATTGGTAAAATACTCGGTGTTGAAAGACGTTTTACAACAATAATTATCGGTGCCGGTAACATGGGTAACGCCCTTGCAAATTATGAGAATTTCAGAAAACGCGGTTTTGATCTTATAGGGATCTTTGATATAAATCCTAACCGTGTGGGTCAGTATATTAATGGGATTGAAATACTGCACATGGACAAACTTGAAGACTTTATGAAAAAAAACGTTGTAGATATAGCAATTCTTACAGTTCCAAGTCATATTATATCGGAAGTGGCAGAAAAGGTTGCTGACCTTGGTGTTAAGGGCATTTGGAATTTTTCGCCCCAGGATTTAAAACTTTCTCACAATGTTGTAATTGAAAACGTGCACTTAAGCGATGGGCTGGCGGTTTTAGGTTATCGGATAAAAGACCTGGAACAGGAGTTGGCATAAAAAAAGAGTACCATGAGGTACTCTTTTTTTACTAACCAAGATAAGCAAAAATTGCACTTCCTTTTGTTTTTAGATACCTGTACATCCACAGGCAAACAGCACTTAATATTATCGCAAAGATAAACATGAATAGCTCTACCGACATTGCTTGCATAAACAGCAAGCCATACAGAATTGCAGGCAACAGGATAACTGCCATAGATGCAAACATTGCAATTCCCGTGCTCATGCTTTGTTTTACAGCTACTGTTTCATTTAGCCAGTCGAATTTAGGAAAATGCAGATTTATGACTACTCCGAACAGGGCGCAGAATACAGTAACCAGCGCAGGCAGCAAAAGAGTTAAAAAGATTTGTACCAGCGAAAACTTCATCGTGAATATACACGCAAGCGATGCTAAGAACACCGGTGGAAGACAAATGACCATATGCATCTTCGCTTTTGCAAGCAGCACATCGCTTCCGTCTACAGGAAAGGACTGTACAATCCAGATACTCTTGCCTTCCAAAGATATCGAAGGAGCAGAAATAATGTTTGATGACGATAAAAGGCAGATCATTGTAATCAACAGCGGGTTAATATATGTAGAAAGCTGAGGATAGTCCTTTATAATGAGGTTTGGCAAATCACGATATATAATCAGTGCCACAGCAAATGCAAGTGTGAACACAACCCCAAGTGAAGCATTCAGAATGTACATTGGGCTGGTATAAAACCGGTTTAATTCCTTTTTAAGAAGCGCTGATTTTGCACTGCCCACCTTCAAAGGCTGTTCTTTATATTTGATTCTTGTTAACCCCTTTTTTGTTGTTGTAATTTTTATGAAATTGTGTGCCAGTACAGCATATACAATAGCAAAGGGGACAATGGCACTTAAAAGGAATAAAACAAGGCTTGAAATATTTTCTTCGGCGATTGAAAGCCCAAAGTGATATACCGGGAATACGAAACTCCCGATTTTGGATCCTATCAGATGAATATTCTCTATTAATACCTGGAGATAACGATTTGTCTGAAATATAAAGTAGAAATAGAAAGCCAGAAAAAACAGAGACATAACAGTGGTTATAAGTGATTTATTCCGTACTCTTTCACTGATAACAGCAAGCAGCCAGCCGAAAATACAGGATAGAGTTAATGGAATAAGAGGCAGAAATAAAAATTCAATTATAAAGAAAACAATGCCAACTGCCGTTACGGTATAATTCATATAGTAAACAATACCTGCCGGAACTAATATAAACAACTGGAAAATATAATTCAAAACAAGAAGCATTGCAATTCTGCTAAGCAGAATGTATCCCGGCGGTATTGGCATGCTCATAAGAAGCTCATTGTCCTGTGCGTCGAACAATTGTGCCTTTGTCAAAAAGACACTTCCAATAAAGCAAAGGACGATGGCTGTTAAAGATGCAATACTGAAATACAGCCAGGCAAAACCCGAGCTGACCATTGGCTGGCAAATGGCATGGAAGAACCCGAAAAACATAAAAAAGAAAGTTGCTATGATATAGAGAGCAAATATTGCAACAAGAATTTTAAAGCTGCCACGACGCTTCTTTTTAAACCTGGAACTATGAAAAAAAGAACCGTATAACGCTTTAAGCCGTGTAATAATTAACGCTTTTAGCATACTCTATTCCCCCTCCAGTTCAAGAAAGACATCCTCAAGAGAGTCATTTCCTTTAACTTCCTCCATGGTGCCCGATATTACAAGCTTGCCCTTTCTAATTATTGCAACTTCATCACAAAGTTTTTCTGCCACTTCAAGAACATGGGTGGAAAAGAATATTGCGCCACCGTTATCGCAAATCTTGCGCATAATGTTTTTTAAATAATGGGTGGCTTTCGGATCAAGACCGACAAAGGGTTCATCCATAATTACAAGTTTCGGGTCATGGATTAATGCCGATATTATGGCCAGCTTCTGCTTCATACCCCGGGAGTATGATGATATTGGCTGCGCAAGGTCATCAGTCAGTTCAAACAGATCGGCATATTTCTTAATTCTTTCTTCACGTTCTGTTTTAGGCACATCAAAAATGTCTGCAACAAAATTTAAATATTTAATCCCTGAAAGAAATTCATACAGATACGGGTTATCAGGAATATAGGCTAACTTACGTTTACAGCCAAGCGGGTCCTCTTTTATCGATACACCGTCGATATAGATTTCGCCGTTATCAAATTTCAGAATCCCACAGCAGGATTTAATGGTGGTGGTTTTTCCTGCACCGTTATGACCTATAAAACCGTAGATCATCCCCTTTTTAATGTGCAGGGATAAGTTGTCAACAGCTGTTTTATCTCCGTATTTTTTGGTCAGATGTTCAATTTTCAGCATTCTCATTAACACCTCTGTGCATTAGTATTTGTAACTTTTAAACCCGAATCATGTTATATTGTTATTAACAGAGGCTGTAAGTATGCAAAAACACTGAATACCAAGACCTTTTCCAAAATCGGTCAGGCCCTCACCGGTAGTTGCTGTAATTCCTATATTTCCTTCATTTATATTAAGTAAATTTGCAATGCTCTTTTTCATAGCAGGTATCTTTGGTGTTATTTTTGGCTTTAAGCATTCTATGGAAAATGAAACGTGGTATATATCACCGCTGAAATATTTCAGCGCTTCTTTAACATAGGCGCTGCTGTCTGTGATGCCTTCCTTAAGACACATTTTATCTGCTATTTCACCAAGAATATTAACACCGGTTATACCCGATATTGCATTTGCCAGCGCATGGAGAACTACGTCAGCATCACTGTTACCACTAAGAGGTGGGCCTTCAAAAACAACTCCGCCAAGAACAAGTTTTTTGTCGGGGTTATCAAAATCAAATCTATGGCTGTCCTGCCCGATTGCAACCTTGAACATAATAATCACCTGAACTTTATTTTTAGAATAAACCTGACAGAGGCGGAAAAAGCGCGAGCTTTTACAATGTACCTGCCTTTTGCTGTGGCTCTGTAAAGCGCCTTGTCGACTTATCAATTATAGAATATAGTATATTGACAAATACTTCAATATTGGACCGGCTGAAAATCATTGTCTTGAAAAAAATAATGGATTAAGATAGTATAGATACATAAAAGATACTCTATAAAAGAATTAGACTTTAATATTGTATTATACTTATTATTTGAAGATACATTAATTAGTAAATAAAAACAATAGAAGTGGCAATATATTGGAGGATTAAAAGTGGAGAGCAAAAAAGATTATAAAACAAATCAAAAAACATATTACATTACAACACCAATTTATTATCCAAGCGGGAAGCTTCATATAGGACATTCCTATACAACTGTTGCTGCAGATGTAATGGCCAGGTATAAAAGGCTTCAGGGATACGATGTTATGTTTCTGACAGGCACTGACGAGCATGGCCAGAAAATAGAAAGGATAGCTAAAGAAGAAGGGGTATCCCCGAAAGAATATGTTGACCACATTGTTGACGGAATAAAGAAATTATGGAAGTTAATGAAGATTACAAACGACAAATTTATCCGCACAACCGATGAAGAACATGTTGCGGCTGTGCAGAAAATTTTTAAAAAGTTATATGATAAAGGAGATATTTATAAAAGCGAGTACGAAGGATGGTACTGTACACCGTGCGAATCCTTCTGGACCGAAACACAGCTTAAGGATGGAAAATGTCCCGATTGCGGCCGTGATGTTGAATTAACAAAGGAAGAAAGTTATTTTTTCAGGCTTTCCAAGTATCAGGAACGCCTGATAAAACACTATGAAGAAAATCCGGATTTTATTCAGCCGGTGTCAAGAAAAAATGAAATGATAAATAACTTTATAAAACCCGGCCTTGAAGATTTATGCGTATCCAGAACATCCTTTAACTGGGGTATTCCTGTAACCTTTGATGATAAACATGTTATTTATGTTTGGATTGATGCCCTTTCCAATTATATTACTGCCCTGGGTTTCTTATCGGACAACGATGAGAATTTCAAACGATACTGGCCGGCAGATGTTCACCTTGTTGGCAAAGAAATTGTGCGCTTTCATACCATTATATGGCCCTGTATGCTAATGGCTCTTGATCTGCCACTGCCTAAACAGGTCTACGGCCATGGATGGCTTATCCTGGAGGGCGGTAAAATGTCCAAATCAAAGGGTAATGTGGTTGATCCCGTTGTTCTTGTTGAGAAATACGGACTTGATGCTATACGGTATTTCCTGCTTAGAGAGGTTCCCTTTGGTTCTGATGGTGTATTTTCAAATGAAGCTTTAATACACCGCATTAATTCGGATCTGGCTAACGATTTAGGTAACCTGGTTAGCAGAACGGCAGCAATGATTAGAAAATACTTTGGCGGTATTATTCCCGAAAACAGGGAAAAAGCAGATATAGACAATGATTTAATACAAACCGTTGAAGGAACGGCCGAAACTGTTGAAAAACTTCTGGATCGGCTTCAGTTCAGTACCGCACTGCAGGAAATTTGGAAGTCAATATCCCGCACCAACAAGTATATAGATGAAACCACTCCATGGATTCTTGCCAGGGACGAGAAGAATAAACCCAGGCTGGCTCAGGTTCTGTACAATCTTACAGAAAGCATAAGAATAATTTCCATTTTAATTCAGCCATTCATGCCCGACACCCCGCAAAAAATATGGGACCAGTTTGGGATTTCTGAAGACATGAGGTTTTGGGAAAGTGCTAAAACATGGGGGTTATATTCAGCAGATAAAGCCGTGGCAGAAAAAGAACCCTTGTTTCCAAGGATAGATATTGAAAAGGAATTGGCTGAACTGGAAAAAATGAATGTTCATGCCAAAGATGATGATAAGGAAGCAGAAGTTCCGGAAATACTGCCACAAATTCAGATAGATGATTTTGCAAAACTTGACTTAAGGGTTGCAAAAGTAATTTCCTGTGAGAAAGTAAAGAAGTCGGAAAAACTTCTTAAACTGCAATTGGATATAGGTGTTGAAACTCGTCAGGTTGTCTCGGGTATAGCTAAATACTACACTCCCGAAGAACTGATTGGTAAAAAGGTGATTATGATAGCAAATCTTAAACCTGCGAAACTGATGGGCATTGAGTCACAGGGCATGATTCTGGCAGCAAGCAATGAAAATGATCTTGTATTGGCTACTGTAGATGGGGACATTCCGGTGGGCAGCAGGATAAGCTAAAACCATTGTCTGGTGTTACCTGTTTAAAGTATATTTACACTTACAAATAAGACGAAGAAACAGAGGGTATTATGATAGTTGATTCCCATGCTCATTATGATGATAAGCAATTCGATACCGACAGGGATGACGTATTAGAAAAAATACAGCAGCAGGGTGTGATACGGGTCGTGAATCCGTCAAGCAATCTGGATTCGGCCCGTAAATGTATAGAACTTTCAAAAAGGTTTGATTTTTTGTATTGTACTGTGGGTATCCATCCTCACGATGCGAAGGAGTTTTCGGACGAAGCCATAAAAACTGTTCGTGAACTGGCTTTAAATAACAAAGTCGTTGCTATAGGCGAAACAGGTTTGGATTACCACTATAACTTTTCCCCATCCGAAATACAAAAGAAATGCTTTGCCGCACATATCCAACTGGCTCTGGAATTAAAGCTGCCTTTGATTATCCACGACAGAGAAGCACACAAAGACGTATTGGATATTATCAAGGCAGAAAAAGGCTATGATGCAGGTGGGGTTTTCCATTGTTTTTCCGGAAGTGTTGAATTTGCAAAAACAGTGCTTGATATGGGTTTTTATATCTCATTAGGCGGAGCAGTCACATTCAAAAATGCGAAAAGACCTGTTGAAGTTGCAAAATACGTACCTGTTGACAGGCTCCTTGTCGAAACTGACAGCCCTTATATGGCTCCGGTACCCTATAGAGGTAAACGTAATCATTCCGGGTATCTGCATGAGATCATTCAAAAAATTTCGGAAATACGCAACACAGATTTTGATGTTATTGCCGAAGCAACGGCTTTAAATGCTGATAAATTATTTGGACTTGAGCTATAGCATAAAAAACCGCACCCCTGTTTGTTGAGACTTTTAATTTTGGTTCAACAGGAGGATGGGATATGAAACGTTTTGTCGTGATAATTACTTCTTTATTGATTATTTTTGTTTTTGTTGCGCTTAATTATCTTTTATGGGACAGGGAAAGCCTTGTTACATTAAGAGAATCAAATCAGGCAAGCATAGATGCCTTAAGCCGTATAAATATGAATTTAAGTGAAGAAAACAGCAGGTTATCTCGACAGGCAGAAGAAATGAGCGGGCAAATAGAAGCTCTTAACGAGAAAGTCAAAGAACTTGAAGAACATAATCAGGAGCAGCAACTTATTATCGAGGAGCAAAAGCAGTTTATTCTGAATCTGAAAGCTCATATAAATCCCGAACCGGTTAAAACAGAGGCGTATGACTGGATAAATTCCATATCTGATAAAAATTTCGACAAAGCATTTCTTAAATCATCAGCATTGTGCAGTTTCTGGGGAAATAATTGGACACCCCGAATGTTTACCAATTATTTTGTGCAGAATGTAGAGGACATACAGTTAATAGTGAGTACAGAAGACCAGAAACCAATAATAGAAGTAATACCTTACAAAACACCTGATTTTAATATAAAGGTTATTATACACGTTCAGGTAAACCTGACAGGAAAGGCCATCGACGAATATTTAAAGCAGGGAGAAAATATTATTGAATTAGATTTTACATATAATGACAGGCTTGAACAATGGGTTATTATGGATGTATCATCTGAACCTGTTGAAAAACCCGAGTCACAGGAACACATTACAAATGATGATTCTTTATCAAAAGGAAGTGAGTAGAAACAAAAACATAGGCTGGATGTACAAAAAATGTAAAAAAATTTGACAAATGATGGGTAATAGTTTATGATTGTGTGGTTTAAGATTACCAGGGGAGGTAATGTGAGGCGAAAAATCCCAGAAGATACCCTTGTAGACTGAAGATGAAGCTTTTTATCCAAATACCTTAACGGAAAAAACAGAGAAAAAATATCCGTTCATTTTGGATATGAGGGAGGATCAATCTGTAAGACATGCTAATGGTGGAATGTCTTCACAGGAACAATGAAAGGAAGTTGATAATGGGAAAGTATAATGCAAAGCGCAGCCTGCCCCGGCTAAGAACTGTTATTGCTGGTACAGCAAGGTTCTTTAAGCGCCATGCTTGTGTTTTTGTATTACTCGTGATTATAAGTGTATCTGTGTTATTCGGATACAAAATATATGATGCTCTGAAAAAAGAATTAAAGATTGTGGACGGCGACAGTGAAATTTTCGTAAGGACAATGGGGAACGATATTGAAACAGCCTTTAATCAACTGGGTGTTTTCATTGAATCCTACGATTACATCAGCGCACCTCTTTCAACGAAGCTTTCCAGCGAAATCATTCAGGAAATATTAATAAAACGTGCGGTTCCGGTTACTATCACTATCGATGGAAAAACAACTGAAGTAAAGACCTATTATGACACGGTGGGAGAAACAATAAAAAATAACGGAATTGTTCTGGGTCCGCTGGATAAAGTGGAGGGCTTAAATCTGGACTCTCCTATACAAATTGGAATGGATATTAAAATTGTCCGGGTGCGTGAAGAATTGCTGACAGAAACTGAGAAAATACCATATGCTATAGAAGAGATACCAAACGAGACAATGAACAAAGGAGAAAAGAAGGTTGTTCAGACCGGAGTGGAGGGAACTTTAGAAAAATATTATAAATTAACATATGAAGATGGCCGCATTGTATCCCGCGAATTTATGAATGAAGAGGTAATTACAGAGCCTGTTATAGAAATAGTTGAGTATGGGATTGTTCCAAACTTTGTAACCTCCCGTGGTGATCTTGTCAGATATTCAAAAGTTCTTGATATGCGGGCAACTGCTTATACTGCGTCTTTCGAGGATACCGGGAAACACCCCGATCATCCTGAATTCGGTATATGCTATACGGGTATGAGGGCAAGAGAAGGTATTATTGCAGTTGACCCAAAGGTGATTCCATTATATACAAGGGTTTATGTTGAAGTGTTGGGAGATACACCTGACTATGGTTTTGCAATTGCCGGGGATATAGGAAGTGCCATTAAAGGCGACCTGATTGATTTATATCTTGACACAACAGAGGCTGTTAAAAAATGGGGCGTGAAAAAAGTAAGAGTATATATTCTGAATGAACAGAATGATGACAGGTGGAAAGAAACCGACTATATCAAAGATTAGGCTTTAAATGATGTAAAAAATGAAATTACTTACGTACCGGAGCAGTTTTTTGTTCCGGTACAATTTTTCGGTAACATCCTTCAAGAGAAATTTCAGCACAGTTTTCTACGAGGTGAAGATTTAAGGAGAGTGCCTGATGATAAATACTAACGAAATTTTAAATAAATATGATTTACGCTTAACGAAAACACTGGGACAGAATTTTCTCACCGATGCCAATATAATACGTAAGATTATTGATGCAGGCGAATTATCGGAAGAAGATCTTATTATTGAAGTAGGGCCGGGGATAGGTGCATTAACAGTTTCTCTTGCTGAAAAAGCAGGAAAAGTGATTGCAATAGAAATAGACAAAAAATTAATTCCGGCACTGAAAGAAACCACAGCCCTGTTCAAAAATATAGACCTGATACACGCAGATGCTTTAAAAGTTGATATGGCTCAATTGATCAGAGGCTGGCACGGACGGGTAAAAGTTATTTCAAACCTGCCTTACTACGTAACAACTCCTATAGTGATGATGTTTTTAGAGGGGGATTATCCCATTGAGCGAATGGTTTTGATGGTGCAGAAGGAAGTGGCACAAAGAATGGTAGCGAGGCCAAAAACAAAGGATTACAGTGCTTTGTCAGTAGGAGTACAGGCAGCGGGTATACCCCAAATAATGTTTAATGTGTCACCGAATTGCTTTATTCCAAAACCCGAGGTTGATTCAACGGTTGTAAGAATCATACTTACAGATGAATACAGGAAGAAAATATCAGATTATGAAATATTTCATGAGTGTGTTAAAGCAGCATTTTCACAACGCAGAAAAACACTGATAAACTCCATGGGCAGTTCCCTGAGTTTAAATATTGATAAACAAACGATTAAAGATATCCTTAAAGAGCTTAATCTAAAGGAACAGACAAGGGGTGAAGAACTGTCGGTAGATCAGTTTATTTCACTTTCCAATCTGGTTACTGAAAGGATAAATTAAATATCAAATATAATTATTTTTAATTCATAGGTATGAAAGGCTAATCCATAAAATAAAGGTTTTGCGTTTTATTTTAATTTCCTCTGCATATATATTTATGAAGAAATATGACAGGGGGTATTTTAATGGATCGGCCAGGCTATTTCAGAAAATACATTATTTTTGAGCAGCTGGATTCGGGATTCGGTATACAGAGGTCACCAGACGGTTTTGCCCGCCTTGAAGGATATAGGGACGGAATTGCTCTGTCTCTGCAGATTAGATACCTTAAGGAGGGAGTTCAGCCTTACACGGTTATTTTAATATACGACAAAGATAAAGAAATTGGAGTTTTCCGAATTGGCACACTTCAGATTATCTCAAGGATTGGCAGTTTTAGAAAATTTATGGATTACGCTACAATAAAATCCCTGGATATTAAGCCCGAAAAAATTAAATATATTCTTATTGCATCGGAACACAAAGACAAGGTTTTGATACCGTTGGTAGGCTATTGCAAAAAAACAACAGGTTGGGATGAATCTATACGCCAGCGTCTTTTGCACAAAGAGAAGAAAATGGAAGCCAGGGAAGAGAAAAAAGAAAAAAAGGCTAAGAAAGAAAAGAAAAAAGCAGAGGATATACCAATAGCACAGCCTGAACACAAAGATGCTGAAGAAGTTTCTGAAAATCTGTCTGATAAAGTAGATGATATAAAACTTGAAAAAAAACTAAAAGAATCTTTCGAACCAATGGAACCATTTTCAAATCCCCGTCACGATTATTCCTGGTACAGAGTAAATGATATAGCAAAACTGAGCAATATCCTTTTTTTGTGTAACTTAACAATACCTTTGTTTGCGAACCCTAAAATCCTGGTGGGTTTATTCAAATACAGACACCTTTTGTGCGGATTCTATCGTTCGGATATTAATAATTTGAAATATTTTGTTCTGGGTATTCCCGCAAAGGACGAAACCGACGGGAAACCTTTTGAAAATATATGCCGCTGGGTACCTGTTCAGAATTCCGAATTCGGGGATATGACCGGTTACTGGCTTGTATATATAAGTTTAAGAGACGGGGAATTTGTAAGTTAAAATTCAAATTTAATGAATATTAACAAAGATATCAGGACAAATTACCATTGATACTGATATAGCAATGATTGACAGCCTTTTGCTTTGTGATATAATACTTATATAAATATGTGATGAAAAAATTTCATATTGATAATTTCATGTATGATTTTGGAAGCTCGTTTATTATGGGCAAATATGCCCTGACAATATATTCGAAATACATAAAAGGAGAGTAAAATCATGAAAAAGTATTTTGAAGTCAGCACAAAAACAATTGTCGCGACCGGGTTGGGTGCAGCAATTTTTACACTATTATTTATGTATGTTAAAATACCATCTCCTGTTCCGGAAACGAGTTTCCAAACAGCCTATGGTGTAAGCTCTTTCTTTGCAACTCTATTTGGGCCAATTGCCGGTGGCTTAATTGCCTTTATAGGACATGCCATCAGCGACGCTGTTCAATATGGTTCGCCGTGGTGGAGTTGGGTTATAGCAAGTGGTGTTGCCAGCTTTATCTTTGGTTTTGCGTACAAAAACACAAAGGTTGAAGAAGGGGAATTTAAAGGAAAAGATATTTTAACATTTAACATTATTCAAATTATTGGTAACGTTATTGCATGGCTTGTTGTAGCTCCCATACTGGATATTGTTATATACCGTGAACCTGTAAATCTGGTTTTTACACAGGGCGCTATTGCAGCAGTAATGAATTCAATTAGTGCGGGTGTTCTGGGAACACTGTTATTATTGGCATATTCCGCAACCCGTACAAAGAAGGGCAGCTTAACAAAAAAATAAATTAAAACATACTCCTTGCGAAGTTGGAGCTAAGAAATGAAAAAAAAACCTGTTATCGAATTTATAGACTATTCTTTTCAATACTTTACTCAAGCCGAGCCAACTTTACACGACATTAATTTAAAGATTTATCCAGGAGAAAAAATATTAATTGTTGGGCCTAGTGGTAGTGGAAAAAGTACACTAGGCCACTGCATTAATGGACTTATTCCTTTTGCTTATAAAGGCGAGATTAAAGGCACCTTAAAAATAAAAGATCTGATTGCAGAAGAACAGAATATATTTAAACTTTCCAAAATTGTTGGAACTGTTCTTCAGGACTCGGATGGTCAGTTTGTTGGCTTGACTGTTGGTGAAGATATTGCCTTTGCACTGGAAAACGACAATGTTCCTACTGAAAAGATTCATGAAATAGTTCAAAAAGTGTCTGTAATGGTAGGCATGGACAACCTTCTGAATTCATCGCCCTATGAGCTTTCGGGCGGGCAGAAACAAAGAACCTCACTGGCGGGTGTTATGGTTGACGAGGTGGATGTGCTTTTATTTGACGAACCCCTGGCAAACCTTGATCCTGCTACAGGGAAAACAGCGATAGAGATTATCGAAGACATTCACAAAAAAACAAACAAAACAATTATAATTATTGAACACCGCCTTGAGGATGTCCTGCACCGTAGCGTGGACCGAATTATTGTGATGAATGACGGGCGCATTATTGCAGATATGTCTCCTGACGAGCTGGTATCGTCATCTTTATTATTTGAAATTGGTATCCGCGAACCTCTATACATTACTGCATTAAAATATGCAGGTGTCAATGTTCACAGGGATATGTTTCCAAGCCATCTTGATACGTTGAAAATGGATACTGTAACAGAACCTTTACAATCCTGGTACAGATCTATTGAAAGACCTGAAAAGGAAGAAACAAAGCCTGCAATTCTGACAGTGGAGAATCTGAACTTTTCCTATGATGGAAAACGAATGATATTGAATAATGTGAGTTTTAATGTTAAGGAAGGTGAAATGATTTCCATTGTAGGTAAGAATGGGGCGGGCAAATCAACTCTCGCTAAAGTATTATGTGGTTTTGAGAAACAGGATTCGGGAAGCATTTATTATTATTCTGAGGATATAGAGGATAGAAGCATCAAGGAAAGAGCAGAAATAATCGGGTTTGTGATGCAGAATCCGAACCAGATGATTTCAAAAGCAATGATATACGATGAGGTTGCTTTGGGGCTGAGGCTTCGAAATGTACCCGAAGAAGAAATAAAACCCCGCGTAGAAAAGGTGCTGGAAATTTGCGGACTGTCACCATTTATCGACTGGCCAATATCGGCTTTAAGCTATGGTCAGAAAAAAAGAGTTACAATTGCTTCAATTTTAGTGCTGGAACCTAAGATAATCATCCTGGACGAGCCTACTGCAGGGCAGGATTATTATCACTATACCGAAATTATGAAGTTTCTTGAGAACATTAATAAAATGGGTGTTACTATTATTATGATAACCCATGACATGCATCTTATGTTGGAATACACACCCAGGGCTATTGTTCTGGCTGACGGGAAAGTTCTGGCAGATACAAGTGCGTCGGTTGTATTAACCGATCCGGAATTAATAGAAGAGGCAAATTTAAAAGAAACATCACTTTACTTTCTTGCAGAAAAAGCAAATATTGATGATAGGACTTCTTTTGTACAAAGCTTTATTGATTACGAAAGGGAGCTAAGAGAAAACAATGAAACTTAAGCTTTTTACCTATAATGTTATAGACACACCAATCCACAGGCTGTCCGGCCTTACAAAGCTTATTTGCTTTTTACTGCTCACTTTTGCAGTGATGTACTCTTATGATATTCGTTTTATACTTGCTGTAATGGTATTTTCATTTATTATTTTAAGAGTATCTAAAATAAAGTTTTCACAAATTAAGATAATGATAATTTACGTAGCTATTTTTCTTGTTACTAATTTTATTTTAACATTTTTATTCTCTCCCGAATATGGTGTTGAAATTTATGGTACCAGGCATGATATACTGAAAGTTTTTGGCCGATATAACCTGACGTTGGAACAACTGTTATATCAGACTACGAAGGTTTTTAAATACGGTTCGGTTATTCCCTTCGGGATTATATTTTTATTAACTACCGATCCAAGCGAGTTTGCTGCATCATTGAACGGGGTAGGTGTTCCCTATAAAGTGGCCTATGCGGTTTCATTGACGCTGCGTTATTTCCCTGACATACAAAGGGATTATCAGAATATCAGCCAGGCCCAGCAGGCAAGAGGCCTTGAAATGTCTAAGAAAGCTAAATTTATGAACCGTTTTAAAAATGCGTTGCTGATTATTGTCCCTTTAATTTTTTCAACCCTTGAACGGATAGAATACATCAGTAATGCAATGGATTTAAGGGGTTTTGGGAAATTAAAAAGCAGGACATGGTATAGTAAAAAGAGTATGTCACGTGGTGACTATATTGCGATTTCGGTGTCATTATTTGTGTTTGCCGTATCTGTTTTAATCTCTGTGTTTATAAACAAGAGCAGATTTTTTAATCCTTTTGTTTAGTATATATAAATTAATCTATTTCTTTATGACAAAGGAGACTGTTACTATGAAACCAATCCTTGTATTTCAAACAGACTTTACTTATAAAGAAGGAGCGGTTTGCGCAATGTACGGTGTTGTAAAAAGTGTGAACCGTGAACTGGAAATTATAGATGGTACCCACGAAATACCTAAATATGACACGTGGAGTGCTTCATACAGACTATACCAGACCATGAAATTCTGGCCCGAAGGTACTATTTTTGTATCTGTAGTCGATCCGGGGGTGGGAACAAATCGTAAGGCGGCAGTTGCAAAAACCTGTGATGGATACTATATTGTGTCCCCCGATAATGGTTCGTTAACCCACATTAAGAAAAAGATTGGAATTTCTGAAATAAGAGAAATTGATGAAACAATTAACCGGCTTAAGGGAAAGGGAACAGAGAATGTCAGCATTTTTCACGGACGGGACCTTTTTGCATACTGTGCGGCAAGACTTGCCAGTGGCATCATATCCTTCGAGGAGGTTGGTCCTTCATACAGTGTGGATGAAGTTGTTGAGCACCCTATCTTATCACCCGAAATTAAGCCCAATTATGCAAAAGGCATCTTTGAAATTAACGATCCTAACTTTGGAAACCTTTGGACAAATATACCCACCAATGAATTTATAAAAGCCGGTTTTAATTATGGCGACCATATCCATGTAACTGTTAAACACAACGGGGAAGAAAAATTCTCTGACAGAGTCCTATTTGAAAGATCATTTGGATTTGCGAAAAAAGGGGATGCAATTGTTTATAATAATGAACTTATGAATATTGCAATGGCTGTAAATCAGGGCAGTTTCTTAGAAATTTATAACCTGTACCATGGTCCTGAATGGGAGGTTGAGTTTACAAAGTAAAGTTTCCGGGCCTGCTAATTTAACTTATCCTGCTATTAAAATAAAAATCTTATGTTAATCTGGGAAGTGGTTTTATGAAAAAAATACTGGTATTTCAGAGTGATTTTGGTTTATTGGATGGTGCTGTTGCTGCAATGTACGGTGTTGCTCTTGAAGTTGACATAGACCTTAAAATTTACGATCTGACGCATGATATAACACCTTATAATACCTGGGAAGCTTCATACAGGCTATTTCAGGCTGCTACTTACTGGCCTGAAGGTACTGTTTTTGTTTCGGTTGTGGATCCCGGTGTCGGAACAGACAGAAAGAGTTTAGTTGCGCTGACAAAAAAGGGGCATTTCATTGTAACTCCTGACAACGGTACATTAACACATATAAAAAACTACGTTGGAATAACAGAGGTTCGTGAAATAGAAGAGTCCCGGCATAGACGGGCAGATTCGCAGTATTCCTACACATTTCATGGAAGGGATGTGTATGCGTTCACAGGTGCGAAACTGGCCTCGGGAAAGATTCGGTTTGAAGAGACTGGAGAGAAACTCTGTGTTGATGATATTATAGAACTGGAGCTAAGCGAGGTTACAATAACAGAGAATAGTATAAAAGGCTGCATCGACATTCTGGATGTAAGGTTCGGAAGCCTGTGGACCAATATTAAACGAGAAGATTTTGCAAAGATTGGGTTCAAGTATGGTGACAGAATTGAAGTTATTATTAAAAACGGACCAACACTTGTATATAATAACAGGGTTACTTATGGAAAATCCTTTGGAGATGTGTATGTAAGTGAACCGGTAATATATGTGAACTCCCTTTACAGAATGGCCCTGGCCATTAACCAGGGGAATTTTGCAAAAGCATACAGTATTGGTACGGGCAGGCACTGGACCATAGAATTTAAGAAAGTTGATTAATAATAAATTTTTAACCCAGTCATACATTTCTGTACATAATTGTACGATATATAGTATACAATGCTTTATAAAAATGCTATGATTTTCTAAGAGAAACTTCATGGAGAAGCTTACTACATTGAAATTTGGAACAACATCAGGTAAAATGTATTTCTAAATTACAGATTTAAACGCTTTGATTTTGATATAGGGTTTTTATCCGGGTAGAGGGGCTGTTAAAATGTCTGAGCTGGCTAAAATTTTTGGTTCACAGGTTTTTAATGATTCGATAATGCGTGAAAAGCTACCAACAGCTACATATAACGCATTGAGGAATATTATTGACAATAATTTGACGTTGGATCCGAATCTGGCAGAGGTTGTAGCAAGTGCCATGAAAGAATGGGCCATCGAGCGTGGAGCTACACATTACTGCCACTGGTTTCAGCCCATGACCGGAATGACCGCTGAAAAGCACGATTCATTCATTTCAACATCAAAAGACGGAAAAATTATAATGGAGTTTTCAGGAAAGGAATTAATAAAGGGTGAATCGGACGCGTCGTCATTCCCAAATGGCGGGATCCGTGCTACTTTTGAAGCCCGCGGGTATACAGCGTGGGACTTTACTTCGCCTGCCTTTGTAAAGGATAAAACTCTTTATATACCAACTGCTTTTTGCTCATACAGCGGTGAAGCACTGGATAAGAAAACACCCCTGTTAAGGTCAATGGATGCATTGAACAGACAGGGTCTTCGTGTATTACGTGCCCTTGGCAACAAAACTGCCAGAAAGGTTATATCATATGTAGGTGCGGAACAGGAATATTTTCTTGTTGACAGAGAACTGTTCATGAAAAGAAAGGATCTTATATTTACAGGGCGTACCCTTTTCGGTGCAAGGCCTCCAAAGGGGCAGGAAATGGGAGATCAGTATTATGCCTCGATTAAAACAAGGGTTTTAAACTTTATGCAGGATTTAGATGTAGAATTATGGAAACTCGGAATTCCGGGCAAAACACGGCACAACGAAGCTGCACCTGCACAGCATGAGATCGCCCCGATATATAATATTGTGAATGTTGCAGCCGATCAGAATCAGCTGATGATGGAGACCATGAGGAAAGTTGCTGCAAGACATGGACTGGCTTGTTTATTACATGAAAAACCTTTTGCAGGTGTAAATGGATCTGGTAAGCATAATAACTGGTCTATTGGTACCGATGAAGGTGTCAATCTGCTTGATCCTGGCCCCGAACCTCATAAGAATACCTTGTTCCTGCTAATTTTAGCTGCCATTATTAGGGCTGTTGATGTGTATGCTGATGTTATAAGAAGCTCGGTTGCAAATGCAGGCAACGACTACCGGCTTGGTGCCCATGAGGCTCCTCCTGCTATTGTTTCCATTTTCTTGGGGGACCAATTAACCGATATTATTGAGCAAATTGAAAAGGAAGGCGAAGCGACAAAATCAATTTGCTCTACTAAGCTGGAGATGGGTGCATCTGCACTTCCTGTGTTTGCAAAGGACATTACCGACAGAAACAGAACATCGCCCTTTGCCTTTACCGGAAACAAGTTTGAATTCAGGATGGTTGGTTCATCTACGTCTATATCAGGTCCTAACTTTATTATTAATACCGCAATTGCAGACATTCTTTCTGAAGTTGCAGACAGGCTTGAGGCAGCTGAGAATAAGGAAGAAGAGGCAAAGAAGATTACACGGGAGTTTATCCGCAATCATAAACGGATTATTTTTAACGGAGATAATTACTCGGAAGAATGGATAAGGGAAGCTGAAAGAAGAGGCCTGTCCAATATTAATAACTTTGTTGATGCGAAGAAAACACTCCTTCAGGAAAAGAACATAAAAATGTTCTCAAGAATGGGTGTTTTATCCGAAAAGGAAAGCCATTCACGATATGAAATTTTAATGGAGAATTATAACAAAACCATTAAAATAGAAGCACTCACGGCTATTGAAATGGTGGAACGGGATATTCTTCCTGCGGTGCACCGATACATAACAGAAATAGCAACCTGCATTAACCAGGTTAGGGAAACGGGAGTTCATACTATTTTAGAAAATCAGGAGAAACTATTAAAAGATATATCAAGACTGGTCGTATCAGCATATGAAAAGGTAGCGATGCTTAAGGAAGCGGTAAAGGAAGCTTCTGCAATTGATGATGTGTCCTCTCAGGGAGTTGCATACAGAGATAAGGTTATTCCTGTAATGCACAGTTTACGGGATGATATTGACAGCCTCGAGACCATGGTTGCTTCAAAACATTGGCCTATACCGACTTATGGGGATATGCTTTTTGGATTGGAGTGAAGGTTGAGCTTCTGTCTGAACTGGTTTGGTGATATCCCTTTAACTTTTTTAAATATCTTTGAGAATTGAAGCGGATCTTCATAGCCTACCGAACGGGAAATGTCACCTATAGTCAGGTCAGGATTCTGCATTAAATCTATCGCCCGCTCGATCCTGTAATTAATCAGAAATTCCTGCGGCGATATTTTCATAATCTTTTTAAAAATTACATACAGATAGCTTCTGTCCAAACCGATGATGGAAGCTATCTCGGATATGGATATCTTTCCTGAATAGTTCTTTGATATGAATTCGATCACTCTTTTTACATATTTCTCCTGATTCAAAAACTTAGTTTCATAGGAAGACGTTTTCTGGTTATTCTTTATCAGCAGGGACAGGAAAATGTATAAATGCCCAAGAAGCATAAGTTCTGAAGAAGTGTTCAGCCTTGCTTCGGATATCATGTTACCAAGGCAATCCTTAAGCTTATTATCGGTTTTATAGGTAAAAAAGGGTGACTCACGGTATATTCCGGCCTTGTTAAGGAAAGACTCTGCCTTAAGGCCCTGGAAGCCAACCCAGGAATAAGCCCACGGATTTTCCGAATCTGCGGCATATGTAACCAAGCAATTTGGGAATACCACGAAGCCATCGCCCTGAAATAGTTTCTTTTTTGTTTTTCCATCTAAAAATATCCCTGTGCCGCTCAATATGTAGTGGACTATAAAATGATCCCTGATTCCGGGGCCCCAGACATATCCTGATTTACATTCCTGTATACCACACCTGTATACATTCAGGTCGGTTTGATCTGACTGATTAAAGTAATATTTTTCTAACATGCTCCCTCATACAACAAAAAGACATATTACAAAAACATTGTACCATTTACATTTGGCTGCTGCAATAATACAATAAAGGTGTAATAATAACATATTTACAGGTTCACCATACATATAACAGGATTACTGCTGCAAATACTTTTATAAAAACGAAGGGAGAGTAATTATGGCTGAATTACGTTGGCATCCGTTTATCAAGGACTGGGTTATGATTGCATCTCACAGACAGAACAGGCCACAAATGCCCAAAGACTGGTGTCCTTTTTGTCCGGGCTCGGGGAATGTACCCGACTATGATGTATTGAAATACGATAATGACTTTCCTGCTTTAATGCAAAACCCTCCCGAACCCGACCCGGTAGGCAATGATTTTTTTAAAGTTGAAAAAGCCTATGGTAAGTGCGAGGTTATTCTGTATTCCCCTGAACATACTGTTACATTGCCTGAACTTACGGTCGAACATGTGGAAAAACTGGTAGAACTCTGGACACAGCGTTTTATTGAGCTTTCTAAAGATGAAAAAATAAAATACGTTTTTATTTTTGAAAACCGTGGCGAGGTGGTCGGTGTAACAATGCCGCATCCCCATGGCCAGATATATGGTTATTCTTTTATTCCAAAGAAAATAGAACTGGAATTAGAGGCTTCTAAAGAGCATTTTGAAGAACATAATGAATGCCTGATGTGCAGATTTTTAGAAGAAGAGAAGAAATTTGAGAAAAGGGTCATTTTTGAAAATGAAGACTTCTCGGTTGTATTACCCTTTTTTGTCGAGTATCCGTATGGTGTGTATATTATATCAAAGAGCCACAAGCAAAATCTTGCTCAAATGAATGCAAGGGAGAGACGAAATCTTGCCAGAACCGTTCGTGACACTGTGGGAATGTTGGACTCTCTGTTCGATACACCCTTTCCGTATATGATGTGCATGCATCAAAATCCTGTGAACAGTAAAAACACGGAAGACTATTATCATTTCCATATTGAGTTTTTCCCGCCAATGCGCTCAAAAGAAAAACAGAAATTTAATGCGTCCAGTGAAACGGGCGTTTGGGCACATTGTAACCCGACAGCACCAGAGGAGAAGGCAGAGGAACTTAAAACAGCTTATCGGAAATTTGTTGAAAAAAGTGATTAAATAACAGGGGGTACAGGTTATGTTTAATTCACTGATTGAAACTTTTATTAATTATTTTGGTGGCAGCAGCGAGGGTATCAGGGTTTTTAAAGCGCCCGGCAGGGTTAATCTTATAGGGGAACACACAGATTATAATGGTGGTTTTGTTTTCCCTGCAGCCTTAACAATGTGCACAACAGTATTGGCAAGACCAAGAAGTGACAGGAAAATCAACCTTATCGCAACAGACTTGAAGCAGATGGTAAATGCAGATTTGGATAATTTGGATCAATACAAGAGTCTGAAATGGGGAAATTACCAGCTTGGTGTTGCAGATGAACTTCAAAAGGCCGGATATCCCCTTTGCGGTTGTGACTTGCTGTATGAAGACAAGGTACCGCTTGGAAGCGGGCTCTCATCATCAGCGGCGATTGAAATTGCCACTGCCCTGGCCCTGGTTAGCTTAGGATATACAGCAAATGGCACAGACAGGGAAATAGACATGACAGAACTTGCATTAATATCCCAAAAAGCAGAGCATAACTATGTTGGAGTAAAGTGTGGTATTATGGATCAGTTCGCTTCGGCAATGGGAAAAAAAGATATGGCCATATTCTTAGACTGCAGAGATCTGAGCTATGAGCTGGTTCCATTGAAAATGAATGATTATAAACTGATAATCTCCAATACAAATAAAAAAAGAAGCCTTGGTGAAGGAAAGTATAACGAGAGAAGAAGGGAATGTGAAGAAGGCGTTTCCATGCTTCAAAAGGCTTTACCAGGCATTACATACCTCAGGGAAGTATCTGTTCAGGATTTTTTGAAGCACGGGAATCTTCTTACTGATGAGGTAATTAAAAAACGCGTAAAACACGTTGTATATGAAAACGAGAGAGTTATTGAGTCGGTAACGGCACTGAAAAACAACGACCTTATCACATTTGGAAAACTGATGAACCAGTCCCATGATTCGCTTAGAGATTTGTATGAAACAACCGGAAAAGAGCTTGACACGTTAGTTGATGAGGCCAGAAAGATTGACGGAGTTCTGGGTTCGAGAATGACAGGGGCAGGCTTTGGAGGCTGTACTGTAAGCCTGGTTCATAATGACAGTATAGAAAAGTTCATCAAACAGGTTGGAGAAGAGTATAAAAAGAGAATAGGATATAGCCCAAGTTTTTATATTTCAGAAATAGGTGATGGAGGAAGAGAGGAGGTTTAACACAACATGGCGATATTAGTTCCCGGTGGTGCGGGTTATATAGGAAGTCATACCGTTGCAGAGCTTCTTGAAGCTGGCGAAGAAGTTGTGGTGGTTGATAATCTTATTAAAGGTCATAAGGATGCTGTATTAGGCGGTAAATTCTATCATGGAGATTTAAGGGATGGAGAATTTTTGGATAAAGTGTTTTCCGAAAATGATATAGAGGCTGTGATAGATTTTGCTGCTTTTTCCCTGGTGGGAGAAAGCGTTAATGAACCTCTTATGTACTATAACAATAACGTAACTGCAACGATGGTACTGCTTGAAAAAATGAAAGAATACGATGTACGCTACATTGTGTTTTCGTCAACAGCAGCTACATATGGAGAGCCTGAAAATATTCCCATTGTAGAAACAGATAAAACAGAACCAACCAACCCCTATGGTGAGACAAAGCTGGCCGTTGAAAAAATGCTGAAATGGTGTGATAAAGCCTATGGAATAAAATACACCTGTCTCAGGTATTTTAATGCTGCAGGGGCGCATGAAAGCGGTGAAATAGGAGAGGATCATACACCGGAAACCCATCTTATTCCCATTGTTCTTCAGGCTGCATTAGGGCAGAGAGAGAAAGTTTTTGTTTTTGGTGACGACTATGATACACCCGATGGTACATGTATCAGAGACTATATCCATGTGACTGATCTGGCAGATGCGCACATCCATGCTTTAAAGCGCCTTAGAAACGGGGGAGACAGCACTGTATATAACCTTGGAAATGGAATGGGTTTTTCAGTTAAGGAAGTAATTGAAACTGCAAGAAAGGTTACTGGGAAGCCAATCGCTGAAGAAATAGCAGACAGACGGCCGGGTGACCCTGCTGTACTTGTGGCTTCATCTGAGAAAATAAAAAAGGAGCTCAACTGGTCACCCAAATACATAAGCCTTGAGGCAATCATTGACTCGGCATGGAAATGGCATTCCACCCATCCTCATGGCTATAAAAAATAGCAGTTAGTGTAGATTGATTTATTACAGTATAAATCAATTGGGAAAGCAGAGATATTATGCAATGCCGTAAACAGTCGGTTATTGTGTGGGAGGCCTTTGTCCGCCCGGGCTGGGCAAGCCGAAACTAGCAAAAATGCCTGGCCACGGGTCCTGCTTCGGGTGTTTTGTCTTCTTGAGGAACAAAGCACCTGCCAGCACGCACGCTCCTTAGTATAAAATGCTTGATATGCCAAAAGTGTTGTGTTATAATAACAAACGGCACTTTTTTCAGAAGGGCATGTTCGTGCATATAGAATAGATAATTAGCTGCTAAGAGAGGTGAAAAGCATGAAAGAAGGAATACATCCAAATTACGGTAACGCGGTTGTCAGATGTGCTTGTGGTGCATCATTTGAAACAGGATCAACAAAAAAAGAACTTCGTGTAGAAATTTGCTCACAATGCCATCCATTTTTTACAGGCAAACAGAAATTTGTTGATACAGGTGGCCGTGTAGACAGATTCAAGAAGAAATATGGTTTGGAATAAAAAGATATGTTTTATCATAGTAATATGAGCCTGGTTAATCCAGGGTTTTACTTATAAAACAAGGCCGGGAAAAACCCGGTTTTTCTTTTGCGCTTTTATGGATTCAGTATGCTATAATTATCCTGTGTTCTATAAAAATTGAATGATTATCGGTGTTTTGAATGAAACTATGAATGACAATATTGTAAAGGGTGTTATATGTGAAGTTTTCGCTTAATAAACTCACATCATTGCTTCAAATCCTTCTTGGTGCAATGATTCTTGCTTTGTCGATGAATATTTTTCTTGTTCCTTTTAAAATTGCTCCAGGTGGTGTTTCGGGGATTGCAACAGTAATTTTCCATGTATCCGGCGAGAGAATTCCCGTTGGGGTTACCATGCTTGCCATGAACATTCCATTGTTTTTAGCGGGTATGAAAATAAAAGGCAGGAATTTTATTATAAAGTCAATAATAGGTGCGGTGTTTTTATCGGTAGTCATTGACCTGACCGAGCCCTTGATATCGCGGTTCCTGGAACTTGTTCTGGCAACACCTAGCTATAGTTCTGAGGACATATTACTGTTTGCATTGGCCGGAGGCTTTACTTCAGGTATCGGGCTTGGTTTTGTTTTTAAAGAAGGGGCTACCACGGGCGGTACCGATATGGCTGCATCTTTGTTAAATAAGGTTTTCCCATGGGTTCCTGTTGGAACATTACTGATAGTCTTCGACGGATTGGTTATTCTGCTGGCAACGATAGTTTTTAAAAGTTTCAGACTGGGCTTATATTCAGTTGTTGCACTGTTTATATCTGCACGTACACTCGACAGGTTTCTCGAGGGAATTAATTTTGCAAAATCACTGATGATTATTTCTCGGGAGTCTGAGAAGATTGCCCGGGCGTTAATGGAGAATATCGACAGAGGGGTCACCGGCTTGTATGGCAAAGGAATGTATACAGATAATCAATATATGATATTACTATGTGTAGTGAAAAAAGAAGAAATCCATAAAGTTAAAAATGAAGTTAAAAAAATTGATCCAAATGCTTTTGTATTGCTTACTGATGTCCGGGAAGTTCTGGGCGAAGGGTTTACTTCGCATCTGAAGAGCTAGAACGGATAAAACACCGTAAAGTTCTGTCCTGCCAAAATATAAAAAACTGGACGTACCTTTATTTTTAGGTTATACTTTTATTGGTTTATATATTCAGAATATATAAAAATATATTGCGAAACTAATCGTAATCAAATGCAACAATTTCAATAGAAAGGATTGTGTTTATGGAACAAAAAGAAATATTGTCTTTAAAAAGAACAGCTACAAACATTCGAAAAGGTATTTTAAAGGCAACCTGTTCCGCAGGCAGCGGTCATCCAGGGGGCTCTTTATCCATTACAGATATTATGACATATTTATATTTCAAAGAAATGAATATTGATCCAAAAGATCCCCAGAATCCTGACAGAGATCGGTTTATAATGTCAAAGGGTCACTGTGCGCCTGTGCTTTATTCAACTCTTGCAGAAAGAGGTTTCTTCCCCAAAGAAGATTTAATAACACTTAGAAAGACCAGTAGCTATCTTGAAGGCCATCCGAATATGAAAAGCACACCGGGTGTGGATATGTCTACCGGTTCTTTGGCACAGGGATTGTCCACAGCCATTGGAATGGCACTGGCTGGAAAAATAGATAATAAAAATTACCGCGTATTCGTTGGAATGGGTGACGGTGAACTTGAGGAAGGGCTTGTTTGGGAAGCTGCTATGGCAGCTGCGCACTATAAACTGGATAACCTTATTTGCTTTGTAGATTATAACGGACTGCAGATTGACGGTAAAATTACCGAGGTAATGAATCCCGAACCCATTGCAGATAAATTTATAGCTTTTGGCTGGTATGTTCAGTCAATTGATGCCCATGATTTCGAGCAGATTGAAAAGGCTGTTGAAAATGCAAAAAAACAAAAAGGGAAACCTAATATGATTGTTGCTCATTCCACTAAAGGAAAAGGTGTATCTTTTATGGAAAACCAGGCAGGTTGGCATGGTGTAGCTCCAAAACCTGATGAATGTGAAAGAGGTTTAGCAGAACTGGACGCGTATTTGGCGTCGCTGGATAAGGAAGAGCAGTAATCACAGTAATCTAAGTGAAATTTAATCTACAAAAAACGGAGGGTGAACAATTTATGGCAGGTAATATAGCGACTCGTGCAGCCTATGGTGAAGCTTTGGCTGAATTTGGAGCAGATGAAAGAATTGTTGTATTGGATGCAGACTTATCAAAGTCTACAAAAACTGATGTTTTTCAGAAAAAATATCCCGACAGACATTTTAATATGGGTATAGCTGAGGCAAATATGATGTGCACAGCAGCAGGTCTTGCAAGTTGCGGAAAAATAGTGTTCGCAAGTTCCTTTGCAATATTCGCCGCCGGAAGGGCCTTTGAAATGGTCAGAAACTCCATATGCTATCCCGAATTTAATGTAAAAATAGGTGCAACCCATGCAGGGATATCGGTTGGCGAAGACGGAGCATCCCATCAGATGATTGAAGACATTGCGTTAATGCGCTCCATTCCAAATATGTCGGTTATAAGTCCCTGTGATGCGGCAAGCGCGCGATTTGCAGTAAAAGCTGCAATAGAAAAGCAGGGGCCCGTATACTTAAGATTTGGAAGGCTTGCTGTTCCACAGATATATGACAAAAATGCAACCTTTGAATTTGGTAAAGGTGTACAGCTTAAAGAGGGCAGCGATGTAAGCATAATAGCAAACGGACTGATGGTTCAGTATGCCCTTGAGGCAGCTAAAATCCTTGAAGAGCAAAATATCAGCGCAAGAGTTATTGATATTCATACCATAAAGCCAATAGACAGGGATATCATTATTAAAGCCGCGAAAGAAACAGGCTGTATTGTTACTGCAGAAGAACATACAGTTGTAGGTGGTTTTGGAAGTGCTGTTGCTGAGGTTGTTTGCAGTGAATATCCGGTACCTGTAAAAATGGTAGGTATAGAAGACCAATTCGGTAAATCAGGTAATCCCTATGAACTGCTTGAATTGTACGGATTAACTGCGAAGAACATAGCAGCAAAGGCAATTGAAGCCATGCAAATGCTTTAAAGGAATCAGGGAGTCTAAGCTCTCAACATGGTAATACCAGGACTTTGCAGATATTGTGCAATGCAGGGAAATATTTATTTGTTTCCGGCATTGCACAATATTTTTTCAGAGGAAGCAGGAGAGAGTCCCTCACCTGCTTCCTTCTTGTCATATTGCAGTTAAAGGCGTTGTTGTTGAATTATGTCAATGATTATGTTATGATCTAACAGACCTTTTATCGCCTTTTACTAATAACAAATTAAGAAAACAGATTTCAGGAGATGTCAAGTGAATAAAATTTTAAAAATCATACAGGTTTTGGTAACTGTTATTTTAATTATTACAGCCATATTTTTCATACCCAAAATTAAAAGCCTTACTCCCGAGGAACTTTCTGAATTGATGCCAGATTCTGTTACACTTGCAGCTGTAGTACTTTTTATTTTGTTTTGCATTAAATCTTTAATTTTTGTTATTCCGATGATCTTACTTTACATATGTGCAGGATTAATACTTCCCCCTGCAATAGCAGTTGTTTTTACTATATTCTGCGTAACCGTTGAGATGACTATAGGATTCTTTACAGGAAAGAAGCTGGGCCATAACAGGGTTAAAAAAATAGCGGATGACAGTAAGTACGCCGGGAAATTATTCAACAAAATTAATGAAAATGTTTTTGTAAACAGTTTTTTATTAAGGCTGGTTCCTGTTTTTTCACTCGACATAGTCAGTATGATTTTTGGGGCAGCAGATGCAGATTATCCCGAATTTATTGCAGGTTCGGTACTTGGTATTATTCCCGGCCTGGTTCCTGTTGTTTTAGCTGGAAATTCAATAACAGACCCATTATCAAGGGGCTTTCTCATACCCTTTGCAGTCTTTTTAATCTTATCGGTGTCCTGTACCATTATATACTATATAAGAAGTAAGAAATTAAAGAATAACTGCTGTAAAAAAGAGGGTTTAAAAGATGAGGCATAAATACAGGGGTCTTTTAAGAATTATCGTAGTCGGGCTTATAAGCATTGCCCAACTGGTATTACTTGCTGTTCTTGTAATTTTACTGAGACAAAATTCTATATACCTTTATTTTACTCTTGAAGTAATAGGATTAATTGAAGTTCTTTTTCTTGCTAATAAAAACCAAAGCTCGGCATATACCATTGCATGGGTAATAGTTATTCTCATATTACCTGTATTTGGCATTGTGCTATATCTGATGTGGGGAAGAACACCTACCCACTCAAGAAAAAGCAAAAGAACACGGGAAATAGTATCTAAGGGTGTTAAGCATTTAAGCAGGGACAAAGACGTTAGAGAGGATATTGAAAAACAGTTCCCCGAAAGGAAAAGAATTGTCAGATACCTCGAGGAACAGGGGTTCCCGGTATATGAAAATACGGTGTGTAGTTATTATCCGTTAGGCGAATTCAAATTCAGACAAATGATCCATGATATGAAGCAGGCAAAACGTTTTATTTTCATTGAATATTTCATAATAAATGACGGAATTCTATGGAGCACTATATACGAGGTGCTTAAGGAAAAAGTTAAGGAAGGCGTGGAAGTAAGAGTTTTATACGACGATCTTGGGAGTATTATAACCGTTCCAAATCATTTTATTAAACAACTTGAGAATGATGGGATTAAGGTGACGGCATTTAATCCTGTACATAAATATGTGTCAAGATTTTATCTGAATTTCAGGAATCATCAAAAAATAGTGGTAATAGACGGAAACATTGGATATACCGGTGGTGCTAATCTGGCAGATGAATACGCAAACCTGTACGAAAAACACGGTCATTGGAAGGATACTGCAATAAGGCTTGAAGGCGAGGCTGTATGGAGCCTTACTGTAACATTTCTTCAAATATGGCAGTCTGAAAATCTTATTGAAGAGGATTATTCAAAATACAGGCCTACGACAGAAATTAAAGGGGATGGGTTTTATCAGCCTTTTAGCGACAGCCCAATATCCAATAAAAATGTTGCTGAGATAATGTACCGCCAAATAATATCGTCTGCAAGAAAGTATGTGTACATAACTACTCCATACCTGGTTATTGATGATACAATGATAAATGAATTATGCCTTGCAGCATTAACAGGAACCGATGTAAGGATTATCACACCGAAGGTATATGACAAATGGTATGTATACATGGTAACATGCTCAAATTACAAAAGGCTTTTGGAAGCAGGTGTGCGAATTTTTGAATATACCCCGGGATACATGCACGCAAAGACAATTATAAGCGACGATGATAATGCGATAGTAGGCAGTATTAATATGGACTACAGAAGTTTCTACCTGCATTTTGAAAATGGTGTATGGATATGCGGTTCATCTGTAATTCAGGATATAAAGGAAGATATTTTAAAAACAATGGATCAATGTGAAGAAATAATACTTGAAGAATGGAACAAAAGGCCCTGGTACAAAAAAGCAAGTGAACTGTTTTTCAGAATATTTGCCCCGCTGTTGTAACAGACGTTTCTGAGACAGTACATATATTTTTAATAGATTTACAAAAAAACCAGTGACAGGAATAAATGTGGATAGGTGAAATAATGATTGAGATCAAAGGGAAATATAATACTGCTAAAGTATTTACTGAGAATATAGACAGTGGAGCAATAGAACAAATCATGGAGTTGTGCGATCAGGAATTTGTTAAGGACAGCATAATCAGGATTATGCCTGATGCCCATGCCGGTATCGGGTGTACCATTGGAACAACCATGACAATATCTGATAAGGTTGTGCCAAACCTGGTTGGTGTAGATATAGGCTGTGGTATGGAAACCATAAAACTGAAACAGAAGCAAGTAGACTTTGAAAAACTGGATAGGATTATACATAAATATATCCCTTCAGGGTTTGATATAAGGGAAAAACAGCATAAATATGTTGAATACACAGCCCTTGACAATCTGGCCTGCAAAAAGCATGTTAACCTTGAAAGGGCAAGGCTGAGCATTGGGACTTTAGGAGGTGGAAACCACTTTATAGAAGTCAACAAGGACAAAAACCAAACTTTATACCTGGTTGTCCATTCCGGAAGCAGGCACCTGGGAAAGCAGGTTGCAGAATACTATCAGAAACTTGCCTATAAGGAACTTGCCAATTCCAAAGCTGTTAAAATCAGTAAGCATTTAGCTTATGTACAGGGAGAAAGCTACAGCAATTATCTGAATGACATGAAAATAGTCCAGCAGTATGCTGTGTATAACCGCAAGGCTATTGTCGATGAGATTATAAACAGAATGGGTCTGGAAATAGAAGAACAGTTTACAACCATACACAACTATATTGATTTAGACAGTATGATTTTAAGAAAGGGTGCCATATCTGCAAAAAAAGGCGAAAGAGTGTTAATACCTATAAACATGAGGGACGGAAGTTTAATCTGCATTGGGAAAGGCAATAAAGACTGGAACTTTTCCGCACCGCATGGGGCCGGAAGGCTGATGAGCAGAAGAAAAGCAAAGGAAACCATCAGTTTGGAAGAGTTTAAAAGAACAATGGAAGGGATATATACCACCACTGTTAACAGGGCAACCCTGGATGAATGTGCCCTTGCTTATAAGCCAATGGATGAGATTATTAATAATATTCAGGATACAGTTGAAATAGTTGATATAATAAAGCCGGTTTACAACTTTAAAGCCGCTGAGTAGCTGATATGCATGCATAATAGAACCCGACCAAAACGAATCAATACTTGCATAAAATACAAGAATTATTTACAGTATAGCAAATAAAAACAATATTATGCCAGTTTATAGATAAAAACAATATAATAGGTTATAATCTTTAAGTAAGGAGATAAAATAGCAATTTATTCTTTGTAAGTAAGGAGAGATTGTTTTGTGGTTTATTTATGCATTGCTTGCAGCAGTATTCGCTGCACTTACGTCCATACTTGCCAAGGTAGGTATTGAAGGGGTTAATTCCAATCTGGCTACTGCAATACGTACGGCAGTTGTTTTAGTTATGGCATGGGGCATTGTTTTCATTACAGGAGTTCAGAAAGAAATTACCGATATAACAAAAAGAAGCTGGATGTTCTTAGCCCTATCGGGTATTGCAACTGGCTTATCCTGGCTTTGTTACTATAAGGCGTTGCAAATTGGGGATGTTTCAAAGGTCGTCCCGGTAGATAAGTTTAGCGTTGTTATAACTATGGTACTTGCCTTTTTAGTGCTACGTGAGGCACCAACCACTAATACAGTTATAGGCGGTATATTTATAACAATTGGTACTTTTATATTAATTTTAAGATGATAAGTTATATCTATACTCAAGGTTAGCCTCTCCCAGCTTCTTATATACTGTCTTAAGACCGCACCGCTTATTGCAGGTTTATAAATTCTTTAATTGACGGAGTCCATTTTGCTTTCATTCCAATGCTTCAAATGCTTCCCGAATATCCGCACAAGGGAACAGGAACCCGTTTTTTTATTACATGTATTGATTTGATCTGCAACATTCAAATGCGGGTTTCTATGAGCAATTTCTAAATGCTGAAATCACATGGCATGGTTTTTCCTGAGTATATTAAAAAAGCATGGGGATGGTTTTGTGCATTCCCGATGGAGGTGCGTATATGGAACCAAAATGGCTTAGTTGGGCTAAACAGCTACAATCAATAGCCCAGGCCGGATTAGCATATTCAAAAGATAAGTATGATATTGAAAGATTTCAACAGATTAGAGATTTATCAGCAGAGATACTGAATGAATACACAGGGATTTGCAAAGAGAAAATAAAGAACCTGTTTTGCAATGAAACCGGATACCAAACACCTAAAGTAGATATAAGGGGTGTTGTCTTTAAAGATGATAAAATACTGTTAGTTAAAGAAAGCATTGATGACCGCTGGTCAATCCCGGGTGGATGGGCAGAAGTTAATTTATCGGTAAAAGAAAACATTGTAAAGGAGCTTAAAGAAGAAACAGGATTAAATGTTGTGCCAAAGAGATTAATAGCAGTATTGGATAGAAGTAAACATAATCATCCTGTCTCTCCTTACGGAATATATAAGATTTTTGTGCTGTGTGACTTAATAAATGGAGAGTTTGAAAAAAATATAGAAACCGAAGACAGTGGCTTTTTTGCATTGTCAGAATTACCTCCGTTGTCTATGGACAGGGTTACAAAAGAACAAATTGCCATGTGCTTTGAAGCCCAATTTAGCGACGGCTTTGAAACAGTATTTGACTAAATATTCTATAAAGTTATTTGATGGAAATGTTGTTATGAAAAACTGGATTTTTGCAGGATTTATGATATAATATAAAAGAATATGGTACATATTACAAATAAAGTATGAGATAATCAATTAATAAATTAAATGGGGGATTAAAATGGAGGAACCGAAAATCATAATAAACACAACTATGACAAAGGACGACTACAGGAATTTTCTGTACATTGCAACCTTCAGGAGAAATAAGATTGTGATTCCCATGCTTTTTTTAATTGCTCTGTTTGGAAGTATGATTATCAGTTTTGATAACGGTCAGTTCAGCCTGACAAGATTCATGACAAGTTTGCTTTTTTTATCCGTACTGTCAATTACCGTTGTTATATTTAAAGTTGAAAGAAAAAATGCACAACGGGTGAAAACAGATAAAACAGGTACTTTTGACAGCATTAATACCTTGAAATTCTATGATGACAGGATAGTTATGGAGAATGAGGCACTTAAATCAACAGCGGAGTTAAAATATGATCAATTCTTCGCAGTAATGGAGAGTAAAGACTACTTTATCTTTTATTTTACAGTAAACCAGGCTTCATTGGTAAGAAAAAAAGATATCGATAATGCTAATGCTTTCAAGGAGTTTATCGTTGATAAATTTAAAGGCAAATATAAAAACATATAACAAACTTTGGTAAAACGTTGATTCTGCGGGGGTTTTCATTTTGAGAAGGGGAGATTGCTTATCATAGTTTATAGATTTAATATAATAGAACGGGGTTTCTGCCGTGGAAGGGAATATAAATTTGCGGGGTTCTGCTGTGTGGCAAAAACCCAGCGTATTAAGAAGCTAAAGCAAAAATGAATCAATCGATTTAAATCATGAAGAATCATATAGTGAAAATCTTATTGGATAATAAACCTTCAATCTATCTATTTGGTTCGGTTGTACTTGATGACTTCAAAATTGGATGGAGTGATATAGATATACTATGCTTAACTAAATTAGAGATTACTGATGTACAAGCGAACCGATTACTTAACCTGAGACAAGTACTTTTGACGGAATATAAAAATACATATTTTAGTTTATTTGAAGGTGGTTTTCTATCACTTAATGGATTTATAAATGGTAATAACGATACTGTTGTTTATTGGGGTACAAGTGGACAAAGGATAACAGATAAATATTATTTTCCTCCTTTTTCTATGATGGAACTTCTGGAGAGTGGACGATTATTGTATGGGGATGAGGTAAGAGATAAATTTAACTATCCAACAAAGGACAGTATTATAAGAGCAGTTATAAATCATTATGAAACCATAAGAAAATACGCTATTACAACTGATAGAAACATATATTCAGCAGGCTGGCTTTTAGATATAGCGAGATGCATTTATACGCTCAGAACAGGTAAAATAATTGCTAAAACTAAAGCAGGGAAATGGGCATTAGATAACAATTTAGTTCCGGATGTTGAAATTATGGAAAAGGTCATACGCATAAGAGATGAACCTGATAAATACAAAAATAATAATGAGGTTATGAAATGGTTAGGAACACTTGGGGAATACATTCAGAGATTCGCTGATGTGTTAGAGAAAGAGATATTAATAGCATATTCTTAATGTACATCATTTATACCATTTGTGTTTTCAGAAAAAAATGGTATTGAAATGACATGAAGAACGGCAACACATCCTTTATATACCGGCAAAGCGCATTCAGCAGCTGTAGTATTTGAATAAATATTTGCATCATGTATTAAATATATAATTTATACATGCCATTAAATATAATCGTATATTTAAAGAGAGGATATGGTATGATGATGTATTATTTAGATCTAACAGGCCATAATGAAAAAAGTATAACCCCTCTGTCAGAAAAATTTCGCGGAAAAGATCCGGAAGGAAATGAAATTTCATTCACAAACTATTACATGGAGCTTAATGGCAGGCCTTTTTTTGGAATAAGCGGGGAATGTCATTATTCAAGAGTGCATCAGAATCAATGGGAAGACACCATTCTAAAAATGAAAATGGGCGGGATTAATATTGTCTCCACATATTGCTTCTGGATTCATCACGAGGAGGAAGAAGGGGTATTCAATTTTGAAGGACGCAGGAATGTACGTAAATTCATTCAATTGTGTCATAAGCATGGAATGTATGTAATTGTGCGAATTGGACCTTTCTGTCACGGCGAGGTAAGAAACGGAGGTTTGCCCGACTGGCTATATGGCAAGCCTTTTGAAGTAAGAAGCCTGGATTCCGGTTTTCTTTATTACACCAGGCGAATATACAGAAAATATGCAGAGCAGTTTGGAGGACTGTACTTCAAGGATGGAGGTCCTATTATAGCGGCACAGATTGATAATGAATATATGCATTCCGCCGCGCCCTGGGAAATGACCACCGGTGTTTCCAATGAATGGGTTCCCGCAGGCCGGGACGGGAATGAGTATATGGTTAAATTGATGCAAATTGCTCAGGAGGAAGGGATCATAACTCCCTTTTATACCTGTACTGCATGGGGAGGGGCAGCCACACCAGCAGACGAAATGCTTCCGTTGTGGGGCGGGTATGCATACTGGCCGTGGATATTCTATAACTATGAAGGGGAACACCCTGCAACACCGGAGTATATATACAGGGACAATCACAACAATAACGTGCCCAAAACATATAATTTTGAACCCTCATATCTTCCGGAAAGTTTTCCTTATGCCTGCTGCGAGATGGGAGGCGGGATGACCTGTTTTTATGACTACAGGTTTCAGCTTCCTTATGAAAGTGTAGATGCCATGGCGAACATTAAGCTGGCAGGGGGCTGCAATTTTCTGGGTTATTATATGTTCCGGGGAGGAAGCAATCCGAAAGGCAGTAAACTTCCCTATTTAAATGAGCATCAATGCCCCAAAATATCCTATGACTATCAGGCGCCTGTTGGAGAGTTTGGACAGCTTCGGCCCAGTTATTTCAGACTGAAGGCACTGCATATTTTTCTTAGAAATTTTGCAGACAGTTTTTGTCTTACAACAACCAAACTGCCTGAGGGTTCGCAGGATATACAGCCCGAAGACACGGATACCTTAAGGTTTGCGGTACGGACTGACCGAAGAAGCGGTTATTTGTTTTTAAATAACTTTCAGGATCATGTTGAATGTAAGGCTAAGAAAAATGAAAAGATAATTCTGAAGTTGCCTGACAGGACTATTGAAATACCCGGTATTTCAATAGCTGCCCGGGAAGAAGCAATATTGCCCTTTAATATGGACACAGAAGGATACAGGCTGGTATACGCAAAGGCTCAGCTCCTTTCTGTCATCAGGGATGGCCGATTGCCCGTTTACATCTTCTTTATTCCGGAAGGGATGGTTCCTGAATATGTATGGGATGGAGCGGGAATAGAAAGCATTAACGGCGAAAAAGTTCTGGAAGAACAAATATCAATTAAGCCCGATGCGGAAAAGATGTCTTCTTATGTTATTCATGGAGAACATGGAGATGTGAAAATAGTGACCCTGACGAGAAAACAGAGCCTTATGTATTACGAAATCGATATTAGCGGGCAGAAAACCGCTGTTCTGTGCAATAGCCCCGTTACCTATGATGGTTTCCGGATCCGCGTAGAAAACAGAAGCCAGGATAACGAAAGGGTAAGATTACTTATGTATCCCGCACATAATTTAAAGCGTGTGGATTCAGACGATACCTGCAGGGAAGTGGAAGAAGGAATATGGAAAGGTGTAGAGATTGAATGGCCTGAAGAAAAAGAACGGATTCAGACTTTACCGGTAAAGAGAATAGGAACATTCAGATATGAAACCGAAATACCCGAAACATATGATGATTGTAAGGAAGCTTTATTACAAATTGAGTATATAGGCGATATAGGCAATGCCTTTGTAGATGGGGAACTGATTTCAGATAATTTTTATAATGGATCAGTATGGGAAATAGGCCTGAAAAATGCCTGGCATCCGGATACGGGCAGAAAAATAACATTTGTTATAAATCCTCTAAAAGAGAATGTAAAAATAGACGTATCTTCCACGATGGCAGGAAGAGCCGAGAAAAGCGAGGGCATGACGGCAGTAATAAAAAGCATCAGAATTAAGCCTGTATATGAAGCAATTTTTGAAATAGATAAATGAAGATATGTAATACGGTAACCGGTACCACTGAAAAAATAAAAGAGACCGGCTGCCGGAAGCTGCTCTTTTGTAACGGGACTGTCAGACAGGATATACAAATAAAGACCTGTCCGGCAGTTTTTTTATAAGATCTTCAGAAGCCATATCCGGTGCTGATAACCTGATTATTCGGACATAATGACAGTAAATTGATTGTTGTAGTTTATAAATACTACATTATAATGGAAAGTAAGAAAATTTATTGGGATTAGCGAATGTGTCATGCAGAGAAAATCAAAACAGATCGGGAGCTAAATTATGAAAATACAGTTCTACAGTTTAGGCGAGATAAGTAATGAACGACTGGATTTTGCAGTTATATGCACTTACTATAAAGACAAATGGGTCTTTGTCAGGCATAAGGACAGAAGCACCTGGGAAATACCTGGGGGACACAGGGAAGAAAACGAGGATATCAATATAACTGCTTCGAGGGAGCTGTTTGAAGAAACAGGCGCGAGAAAATACAAAATCGAACCCGTATGCGACTACTCTGTTACCATGGAAGACAGAACTACGTTTGGCAGGTTGTTTTATGCAGAAGTTACCGAAATCGGGCACATACCTGACAGTGAAATAGGCGAATTAAGGTTTTCGGACACTATGCCGGATAATCTTACCTATGCGGATATACAACCGCATCTTTATGCGAAAGTACTGCAATATTTGGAGGAAGAAAAAGGTGATTGCAATGTTCAGGAAAAGCTTGTATAAATGGCCTGTTACATTGATTATCGCAATGTTGGCTGCAGGAGCTGTATGGCTTATTTTGCCGAACCTCGTTACAGACACAGGTCCGAAAAGATGAAGCCCGATCTGACATGAGTCAAATAAATAGCGAAACAGACATAGCAACAATGGAGATCATATTTAATTCAAGGGGACCTGACGGGGAAGAGATAAAACCCGTATACATCAAAGACAGTAAAATTATACAGGATATCCTGTCCATGATAGAAGAGGGTACACCGCTAAATGATGATGACATAATGGCTCTTATCGTAACGTTTAGGATTTCCTATGATTTTTTGGGCTTTTTTAATAAGATCTGCTCTCTTATGCTTTTGACGCCTGGCAAGTTGAGTGCGCCATATGTATTCTAAAAATGGATAACATACTAAAATGTTGACAAATATACAAATGATACATATAATGGATATATATGTATATCATATATCTTGTTGCATGCATGATTTAGGATAAAGATAGTATGCTTGTTTACAGATTACAAAATTTTTAGTAATAAATATGCAATTCTTCAATGAAGTGCCATGGCTTAAGTATACACCATTTTGCATGAATTGTAAATTATGGAAGGAGGGTATTTATGTTAAATTTGTAGGTTTTACTCTTTCATCAACTCCTAAACAATGGTCTCTAATATGTGATATTGGTAGCCTTATATATTAATTTAAATATAAAAATAAAATCAAATTTATTATATAAATTAATAATGATGGAGTGTGTTATGAAAAAGAGTCAAGTCCAAATTAGTGTGTAAATTACCTCGGTCATCAAACGGTAGCTAATGAGACAATAGCCTAAGCGTTTATGCCGCGAAAGCTGTTGACGATGAGTACATGGCATGTTAGGCTGTTG
>JAAYNA010000050.1 GCA_012521105.1 Clostridiaceae bacterium | reverse complement strand
GCGCATTGATTAAAGCAATGAATTGATTGGTTAATTAAGATATAAGGAATGGAGGATTTTTCATGAAGGACATAAATTTTCTGGTGGAAGAAAACCCGTTTGAAGAAGGGCTAAAAAAAGAGAAGAAGAGTATTTCATTTGTTAAAATAGCAGTACTGGTGCTGGCTATTGCATTAGGCTCAGCCATACTTCTTGCACCCGGGTTATATCTTCGGATACTTGAAGGAAGAGCCGCAGCCATTGAAAAAAAGTTAACCGACGCAAAATACAGTGAAGTAAAAGCTGTTAAAGCACAGCTTTCCCAGGTAACAAGTAAGGTGAACGGTAAAAAAGCAATTATTAATGCAATTGATGCTGAAAATATACCGGCTTCGCAGATAATGTTGATAACTCAGAATGCGCTTCCTTCCGGGTGTTTTCTTAACTCATTAAATTATAACGGGAAATCTTTTACTTTAAGAGGTGTTGCAGAAAGCAGCTTTATTGCAATGGATTATCTGGCCAACCTGGAAAGACTTAGCCTTTTTGAAAGCAGTTCGCAAAACATTTCACTTAAGGAGAGCCAAAGTGCCATTGAGTTTACATTAGCCTGTACGGTGAAAGTTCAGGGAGGTGACAATCAATGACTTTAACAAAAAAGGAAAAAACCCTTCTTATTATTCTTGTATTACTGGTTTATTTATTTGTTTTTGTTAAGTTTGTATTATTGTCATCCATCCCTAAAATAAGTGAGGCACAGAACCGAATTAGAACTGCACAGGTTCAGCTTGATGCTCTTGAAAGGGATTATCAAAACATAGACGAATATAGAAAGCAAATAAAAGAAAACGAGGTAATTGATGATAGGCTCGGCGAATACCTTATGAACAGTGCCGGACTTCCTGATAGTGTTGAATTTGTTGAAAATCTTGCACTCCTTATCGGAACCAAGTTAACAGGTATATCTTTAGGCAATCCTAAGCAACTGGTTGAAGGGAGTACAACTTATTATGCTTTTCCGGTAAACTTCAGGACGGCATTAACAGAAAACGGTTTAAACGAACTGTTGGAGTTTATAGAGGGTGGAAGCAGAAAAGTTAGTGTAAATCTATTAAATATAAGTCCTACAGATGCAAAAAGTGCTTCTGAATATGGAATCAAAAACTTAAACGATCAATTGCTTTTTGATGTAAGTATAAATCTTTCTTTTTATTCAATGGACAAGGATGCTGCAGAAAGCCTTGTTAAATTTACGAGAGCTGCATTTGAGAGGTTCATTGAAGATGAAGATTTGCCGGTTTTTATTGAAAATTTAGAGGATTTTGAAATAAGTACTCCATCTGATACCAGGCAGATTTCTGAGGCCGGCAACGTACAAAGTAATAACACTCCTGCTGAAATTACACTAATGAATGCCGATTTTAAGATTTTTCACACAGGATACCTTTACGCGGGATATAACTTTGAAGTCTATTCAGAGTATAACAGGCGCGACAGAATCCGAAGTCATATAGCTGTTCCGGCTAATGTAACCCTAATACTTGGAAAAACACAGTACACTATAGAATATGCTGATGAAAATGGCCACACCAACTTATTAACCGGTGATTTACCAACAACTGAAAACAGGGATTTAACATTATTCATACAATCCAATATAGCAAGCGATGTTAAAGAAAATGAAAATCTTTGGGTTAACCTGTACATCAGAAACGACTCGGGGAAAAGGTTAATCGTAAGACTGGATCAAACAGGTGACCGGGTTAAGATAATGGACAGAGATGGAAATGTAATAAATGGAAGAAACGATAAGGAGAAAGTGTATATTTAATGAAAGGAAAGAGGCTGCGCAAAAATTTACAATCACATATCTGTTCTCAGTTTAATAAAAAAGGCTTTACTCTTGTTGAAGCCATTGTTTCAATAGCCCTTATTGCAATTTTATCCATTGTAGTTTATTCGCTGTTCTTTTCAATGGCAAGGATTTCAAAATATTCAGAGGAACAGGTGAAACGATACACAATAATAAGGGTTATAAAGGAAAATGTTGCACACTCTGTACGCACAGGGGCAAATATACATGGCACAGCAAAAAAAGCTGATGCTAATAAGCTTGAAAACCTGCCGGTAACAGATCTGTCTGACCAGGAATATCCTGAGTATACTTTTGATCTTGAATATCTGGGAAAAGCAGAAAATAACACAGACCTATATAAAGTTACTTTAAAATATGGCAATGTAACATCAAATTCATTTGAATTTCAGTTTGAAGTGTACAAGCCTTAACAAGGGTGAAGAAAATGAAGAGAATATGGAACAGAAATACTGTAAATTTTAATAATTTGAATGACAAAGCGGGAAATTCAATTCCGCTGGTTCTGGTAGTATTGCTTGTGGTTATGATTATAGGCGGTGCTGTTGCTTATGCCACCGTTCAGGTTTTCACAACGGTCAGAAGGGAAGAACATAACCAGATGACATATATTGCTGCAGAGTCTGCCATTGAAAGATGCATATCCAATCTCGATCAATACATAACCCAGGAAGATTTTGCAACCGACAGAGGTATTGTTTTTACCAACGAGGAGCAGTTTATTGAAGATATAGTAGATCACTTGAAAAAAGGAGACAGCGAAATTAAAACCAACTATAAGGTTCCCGTATACTCAGATTCGTCTATGAATGAAGCAAATGTAAAAATGTCCTTTGGGTGGAGTGGGAAATATGAGCGCCTTGGTAATAAGCTGAAGTTTCCGTTGGAGATTACTGCAGAAGCAGAAATGGAAAACGGAATGTTCAAATCCTACGGCAGAAAATCAGTTGCTGTTAAGGAATATGAAGTTTGGATTTACAACCCCTTTAAATTGAATGGTGCTGTGTATACACTGGGCGATCTTCTGGCAAAAGGCAATGGTTTATCAACAATAAAAGGAGATGTGTACGTTTTTGGAACAGGCCTGGATAAGCCCAATCGTATGGATCAGTACTATATGGGCGGTATATGTGCCGTAGATAACGCAACTCTTCATATCGAGGATGGTAGTGCATTTACAAGCAATCTACTACGAGTTGGTACCTTTGATGAAGATGAAGGCAGCAAATGCGCCATTATTATAGATCATGATGTGGTTGCCGAAGGAATTCAGGCCTTTGGTTACAACGACAGTATCGTTGTAATACGTGATGCCTATACCTTCGACGATATAGAAATGAACGGTGCCAATTCATACATTGCAATTAACGGCAATTATTACGGATTGAGTTTTGGAGATGGGTATTTTCATGATACTTCAAGTGCGGTTTTAAACACAGCCCCGAGATATTTTATCGGTTATGTGAACGAATTTACGCAATCCAGAATTGTTATAAATGGCTCTGCGTTTGTTAACGGTTCAGCATTTGTAATGGAAGTTGACGAGAATACAACAGGATACCAGCTTGAAAATGTGGCGTTGGCATGGGAAGGCAGCCGGCCCGTGTATATGACAAAAAATTACAGCAACACAGCGGATTATATTAATTATTTGAAAGAAAAGGGTGGAAACGGCTTTTCCGTGATTATTGGTAAAGTTGGATGGACTAAAAATGCTACTTTAAGTCCTGACAACTGGACAAAATGGAAGGACTGGATAACAGAAATCCGCAACAGTGCTTCAGGACGAGCAAACAATCTAAACAAAGTCCCCGAAAAAATTGGAGGTATATGCCATTATGCAATGGCTGCAAATAACAGGGTTTATATTGCAGGTTACCATGATTTTGAAATACCCGATTCAATGGTGTGTGAAATCGGAAATAAGGTGGATGGATTGTCTCCTGGACTGCTTGAAGAATACAGAAAACCAAGCTGGGAAGAAAACACCGATAAAAACACGGGTATTCCTAAAGGATTGGAAGTTATGAAGAGTTTTCTAAAAAGTCATGTTCAGGTATTCGCCAGAAAGGATTATCCAACTGCACAAAAAGTAACAGATGAGGATGGAGTAGAAAGTGTACCTGATATAAATTATAAATTTAATTTAGGTATGCTTCCGGGGGCTGGCTCGGATGATTTAGAGTCCACGACAGAATTCAGAAGGATCAGGGAGGAGCTTGACAGAATTGATGAAAGTGAATGGAATTGTGTAGTCAGGTTTGGAGAAGGAGGCAGCAGTGCTCCCGTTAATTTGACCCAATACCTGAAAGATAGCGATTATGATCTGGATAAATACTTATTGATTATTAATCTAAATCCTGACAGAGAGCTGATTATAGACAAGATTGATGATGAAGAAGCGGGCGAAGAGGATACCGATGCTGATATAAAAGGCATAATTTTTACAATGGGTAAGGTTACTATAAAAAACGGCGCCAAAGTAAGCGGTGCAATTATTGCTGCGGGCCGTGGTTATGATCCTGCTAATAAAGTTGGGGAATCTGCTGCAGATTTTTATAACGGAACAGTACCCAGGCTGCCAAGAATTGTAGGCGATACAAATATAAGCAATTTTAAGAATTGGGATTATGCAGCACTGATTCTTGATAGCGGGAATGTGTTTTTTCCGGGAAGAGAGGCCTTACTTGACAGTTTTTCAGAAGAAAATGAAAATGGAAAATTTTCAGAAATTCTAAAAGGAATATTTTGAGGTGAGCAGTATGAAGAACATATGCATAGGATTATTAATCGTTACAATTCTAATTTTCAGCACAGGCTGCGGATTAATGCAAACAGCGTCAGTTGTTTCAGCCACACAGGGCGGCGCTGCTGAAAATGAACAGGCGGTTAAAGAGTCAATAAGCAAGGAAGATGACGCTAAAGCAAAGAAAATCATTTCTGAATATTTTACCGCTTTGTACACCGAGGCTTTAGTGGATGATTACAACGATTACTCAAGAACAGGTATAATCCCGGGCGATATACGGGGTTATATTGCAGATAAAACTATAAAGGAGGGAGATGGGAATCCGGAAATAGGAATACACCTTCCAAGATATATAAGCATAAATGGCATGACAATTATTGTATACAATGTGGAATTTGTAAATGCAGGTAATGGGGGAGAAGAACCACATATAGTATCCGACTTTGTATCAAAAAACGATGATAATTACCTTTACTTTACCAGGATTTACTGCAAAGCAAAAGCTGTGCCAGATGAGGTTTTCTCAAATTCATACAGAAAAAATGAAGACAATACATATACAAAGATCCGTCAGATTAGCTCAGAAGATATTGATTTTATGCGGGTTGAAATAAGGTATGATGTTGAGTTAACAAAAAGTGATATAGGTTTTAGCATACTTAGGGCCATTGAATCAAATATTAAGTCGGGCATGAAAAACAGGCTTTTTGTATTAAACAATGACAATATTACAAGACTTCCATACTTCGACTTAACGAAAAACGAAGATGGCAGCTACAAAAATCCTGCTGATGGTGAAATTTACGAAGCAGAAAAAGCCATTATAACAGAATTTTTCTCCAAATTTACCGAACTTGACCGGGAAAGAATGAATCTGCTTTCTTACAGATGGAAACAGGGGCTAAATTCGGTATCCGAATTTTTCGAGGACCTTGGTATTACAGCAAATGAAGAAGGGGTAAAACTAATAGAGCTGAATAACAAATTTAATGAAAACTATCCCTTTAATTCATTTCCGCTTAGAAACAATATGGAACGAATTAAAGAAATTAAAAACTTTGTTGTTACACCACATCCTGCTTATTCAGAGAAAATTAAGCTATATTATGTAAATTTTGATGCCACCGTTCAGCGGACTAACGGGATAACAGACGAGTATTTTACTTACCGCTACGACTATATTGTATCTTTATCTAAAACAGAAGATTCTGTCTTTATTGAAAAATTCAAACTGAATGAATACTATACACTTTCAGAATGATAAACAGAGGTGATTATGCAATGTTAAGACTAAAAAAAATTGTTGTATTTGTGATTTTGGTAAGCATATTTATGTTTACTTCGGTTAATGCATTAGCACATGTTTCAAATGAAAACCAGGACAAGCCAAGCCACTGGGCTGAGCAGGAAGTAGATGATGCCATTGAAAAGGGCCTTGTTCCCGAAGAGCTTCAGTCAAATTACCAGAGCAACATTAAAAGGTATCAGTACGTTCTGCTGGCGCTCAGAGTATTCGGCAAAACCGGAAAAACCGTTGACATTGCTGATGCTCAGCCTTTTACAGATTCT
>JAAYNA010000049.1 GCA_012521105.1 Clostridiaceae bacterium | reverse complement strand
TGCTTCATAATATTATTCATACCGCCTCCACCCATGCCGCCCATGGGGAAGCCTCCTCTTCTTGCCATAAACAACTCTCCTTTTTTACTAAATTATAATCTTAAATAATGATATTGGCAACAAGTCTGGAAAACATACCTGCTGCTTATTCTTCTGAAGAAGGCATTCTAAAAGCAGGCTTTTCCTTTGCTTTTCGATAATGCATTGGTGAAATACCAAAATACTTTTTAAAAAGCTTGCTGAAGTAGTATGCATCTGTATACCCCACCTGTCTGGCTATCTCCTTAACCGAAACTTCACTTTCATTCAACAACTCACAAGCCTTTGAAAGTCTGACACGGATTAAATAGTTAATCGGTGACTCACCTATTGCTTCCTTAAAAACCTGCGAAACATAAACAGGGCTTAAGTATGTATTCGCAGAAATTTGGGCAAGCGAAAGCGGTTTCATGTAATTTTCAGTTATAAAGGCTCTAATATTATCCACCATGGCCGTTTTTTCATACCGCTCAAGAGAAATTACGGGTTTTTTGGGCTTGCAAAGAGAAAAATAACGTTCCTTAATAATATATACCAGTAGTTTCATTATGATGCACTTCAACATTAAAATACTGGTTTCATCGTTTTTTTGCTGTTCAACCATAACCTCGCCTATACTGTTGAAAAAAGCCTGACCATAGTGCTTAAAAACAAACAATGGTTCTTCATTTTCGGGTATCAGGTAGTTTTGTGGAAGACCTTTTAAATGCAAATCTGTAATACCCACATGAAACTCCTCAATGCGCTGGTTTCCCGACAGTATTCGGTGATGGGTTACATCGGGATTACAAATAAAAAACGTACCGGTACTGACGTCATATATCTTACCTCCCACCTCATACTTCCCTTCCCCGCTAAGTATGTAAATAAGGGAAAGATAGTCATGGGAGTGGCTCTGAGCTTTATCTGTTGAATCAAAAAATCTGCGCATAATAAATAAAACTTTTGGATTAAAATGATGGGGGTTTATAATTGTATTGGATTTCATTCTTTTCACCCCACAGTTTAAGTCAGATGGATTTTATTTTACATCAGTTACTGATCTTATCACATACTGCTGTTTAGCTCAAGTAAAACCAGAATGCACGATAGCGTCTGATTATTCAGGAAGGGTTTGCTTTTCACTACAGTAATTTAAATTAACCGAATATACAAATTTAAGCTAATATAATACATCTGATTCTTAAGATACTACATTTTAATGCGGCCATAAAATCATTATAATTGTGCTTGAATAATAAATATTTCGCCGTATTCATGTTGTGGTTAAACATATTGTAAAAAAACTACAACTGTTTTTTTGGAGGTTTTTTATGCTAAATATTAAATGGCTTTGGGGCTATTTAAAAAAGTATGGCTGGATGTATGGAACCGGCCTTTTATTATTGACCTTTTTCTCTGTTTTAAGCCTGTATGTACCGAAAATAATGGGAAGACTGGTTGATGAGGTTATAGAGGGTGGAAAAACAGAGCTGCTAAAACCACTATTACTAACCCTTATAGGTGCAACGCTTTTCAGAACCTCCCTTGCATATCTTCATACTCTTCTTCAGGAAAAGACTTCACAAAACGTGATTCATGATATAAGAACTGAGACATATCAAAGATTAAACAGTCAGGACTTTCCCTTTTATGATAAGAACAGAATCGGAGACATTATGGCAAGAATGACGGGGGATATGGATGCCGTGAGGCATTTTTTGTCTCATGTAATTCCTCAGCTTGTAAAGGGTATTGTAACACTGGTATTTGCAATAGTAATGATGCTGCGCATTAATGTTCCGTTTGCTCTGTGCATATTTGCACTTATGCCGGTAACCTGTTTTATTACAGTCAGGTTTGGCAAGGAAATTCTGCCAACACTTAAGGCAGTAAGGCAACAGTTCTCAAGGCTTAATACTGCCGTACAGGAAAACGTCAGTGGCCATAGAGTTGTAAAAGCCTTTGCCCGTGAAGATTTTGAAATTAATAAGTTTGATAAAGAAAATGAAAAGTTCAGAGAAGCGAATATCAGGACCGCAAAAATGTGGGAGAAGTTTCTTCCCCCATTGGATTTCATGTGCAATATGGTACTTTTTGTAATACTACTTGTAGGTGGTTTTTTCGTTTCGAAAGGAGCAATAACAGTTGGGCAACTGGTAATTTTTCAGGGTCTGTCACATAGGTTTAATATTCCAATGCGAATGGTAGGATGGCTTACCAGCGATTTTCAACGTTTTAACGCAAGCAGCAGTAAAATACGCGAATTAATGTATGCAGAGCCAAAGATAAAAAACGTTGGTATAAAGCTCAATGATCTGGATATCAAGGGCAGGATTGAATTTAGAGATGTGAGGTTCGGATACCGGAATAACCCTGTTCTTCACGATATAAACTTCGTCATTGAACCCGGCCAGACAGCTGCCTTTATTGGTGCAACGGGTTCCGGCAAAAGCACCATTATGAACCTCATTCTTAGATTCTACGAAACCGACGAAGGCCTTATACTGATAGATGGTGTAAATGTTAAGAATATTGACTTAAAAACGCTTAGAAGCAAAGTTTCTATCGCGATGCAGGATGTTTTTCTTTTCACAGATACCATAGAGGGTAATATTGCGTATGGAGTACCCAATGCAAGCTTTGAAGATGTGAAAAGAGTTGCCAAAATTGCCGAGGCCGATGACTTTATCCAGGAGTTTCCCGACGGTTATGACACTATTGTAGGAGAAAGAGGAGTAGGCCTTTCAGGCGGTCAGAAGCAGAGAATAGCTCTTGCCCGGACATTACTTAAAGATCCGGACATTCTTATACTCGACGACACAACTTCCAGCCTGGATCTGGAAACCGAATTTAAAATTCAAAAAGCGCTTGAAAAACTGAACAGAAAAAGAACTACATTGTTGATTACACATAGGATTTCATCGATTATGAATGCCGACCACATTTTTGTCATGGACAAGGGAAGAATTGTGGAAAGAGGAACTCACAGTGAATTAATAAATAAAAAAGGACTTTACTACGAAGTATATATGAATCAGATGGGAGACTTTGAATTAACCCTGAAAAACAAGGAGGTTGGTTAGGTGGCACGTAATAAGTTTGATGTAGATGAATCCCTTGAAACCGAGTTTAATATAGAGCATATAAAAAGACTCTGGAAGTACATAAGACCATATAGAAAAGATATTCTTACAACCATTTTAATGATGATCCTTTCAAACCTTGCGGTACTGCTTGGTCCATACCTTTTAAGGCACGCAATTAATAATATTATTCCGCAGGGAGACACATTAAAACTTTTGTCAGTTGCAATACTGTTTCTGTTTTCTATTTTTATAAGCATGATCTGCCTGAAATACAGAATCAGAATAATGTCCCGCACTGCCCAGAATGTTATTGCAAGCCTGAGGCGTGATTTGTTTATTCACCTGCAGAAGCTTTCTTTTAACTATTATGATAACAGGCCTCATGGAAAAATAATTATACGCGTGGTGAATTACGTCAATGCATTAAATGATTTGCTCCAAAACGGCATAATCAATATGATGACCGATCTGTTCAGCCTGCTTTTAATAATTGGCTTCATGCTGTCAATTAATGTACGCTTGACCCTTGTGAGCCTTGCCGGAGTTCCGCTGTTGCTTGTGGTTCTGTTTATTTTAAAAAACATGCAAAGGGTTCGCTGGCAGAAAGTAAGCCGTAAGCAGTCAAACATGAATGCCTACCTGCATGAATCACTCAATGGGATAAAAGTAACCCAGTCCTTTGTCAGAGAAGAAGAGAATGAGAAAATATACGAAAAAACCAGTGAAGAATGCCGTTCTTCATGGATTTCGGCAGTGAAAGCCAATATATCATTATGGCCGATAACCGAAAACATTTCTGTTCTTACCATATCGCTAATGTATATTGCCGGTGTTTCGTGGATTTCAACCGATGGAATTGCCGTTGGGGATTTTGTTGCATTCTCAGCTTATATAAGCAATTTCTGGGCCCCAATAATGAACCTTGGGAACTTTTACAATCAGATTATTGTAGCAGCTGCATATCTGGAACGAATCTTTGAAACCCTTGATGAACCTGTTGCGGTGAAAAATGCAGCAGACAGTTACATACTTCCAGCCATACAGGGCGAGGTTGAATTTGAAAATGTTATATTTGGTTATGATCCCGAATTCCCGGTTTTAAAAAATGTAAGTTTCAAGGTTGAGCCGGGCGAAACAATTGCTCTTGTGGGTGCTACCGGTTCAGGAAAAACTACTATTATTAATCTGATCAGCAGGTTTTACGACATCCAGAGCGGTAGAATACTGGTTGACGGCCATGATATATCGAAAGTTACTCTTGAATCATTAAGAAATCAAATTGGTGTAATGATGCAGGACACCTTTATATTCTCCGGAACTGTCATGGACAACATACGGTATGGCAGACCTGATGCTACCGATGAAGAAGTCATTCAGGCTGCAAAAGAAGTTATGGCACACGATTTCATTATGGAGATGGAAAACGGGTATGAAACAGAGGTGAATGAAAGAGGGTCAAGGCTTTCGGTAGGACAGCGCCAGCTAATTTCCTTTGCAAGGACTTTACTATCTGATCCAAGGGTTCTTATTCTTGACGAAGCCACTTCATCAATAGACACAAAAACAGAAAAAGCCCTCCAAATTGCTTTGGATAGGCTGCTTCAAGGTCGTACGTCTTTTATAATTGCCCACAGATTATCTACAATTAAGAATGCAGATCGTATATTTCATATAGCTAATGGTCAAATAAACGAGGTGGGCAATCACAGTGAGCTAATGAAACAAAAAGGAGACTATTACCGGCTGTTTATGAGTCAGTATAAAATCCTTCGCGGAGGCAGGGAAGCAGTATAGCTTCCCTGTTATTCTTCAACGCGGATTAAATTATCAACACTTATGACGCACGGATTTTTACGAATTTCAGCTATTGCCTGCTGTATGGACTTCTCAGAAGCTTCATGGGTTACAAAGATTAACGGTGCAGTTGTGTTGCCATAACCTTTTTGTATAACCGATGCTATGCTGACTCCGTGTTTTCCAAAGTAACCTGCAATTTCACCCAGAACTCCGGGCTGATCCTTCACAGTAAGCCTGATGTAGTATTTTGTTTGCCAGTCGTCATTATAAACTGCATTAATTGTTTTTTCACCAAACTTCATATATCTGTGTTCTTTCTTGCAGGCAGTAAGTATATCCGACACTATTGCACTTCCCGTTGGCAGGTCTCCCGCTCCGCGCCCGTAAAACATCATATCCCCAACACAGTCACCCTTAAGGTATACTGCGTTAAATGAACTCCTGACCGAAGACAGTGGATGATTCTGTGGTATAAATGTCGGGTGAACCCTCACTTCCACCTTGCCTTCATTATCTTTTGCAATGGCAAGTAACTTCAAAGCATATCCCAGCTCTTTGCCATATGATATATCCTCCAGGGTAATGTTTGTTATCCCTTCCCGCAGTATTCTTTCCAGATGAACTCTCTTATGAAAGCACAGTGTTGAAAGGATTGAAAGCTTAAAGGCTGCGTCAAAGCCCTCTACATCGGCTGTAGGATCGGGCTCGGCATATCCCAGTTCCTGAGCCTTTTTTAAAGCATCCGAAAAGTTTTCGTTGTTTTCAGACATCTTTGTTAATATATAGTTGGTGGTTCCATTTATTATGCCCATAATCCTCTCAATTCTGTTAGCCTGAAGGGATTCCTGAATTGCCTTTATCACAGGAATTCCACCACAAACACTGGCTTCATAGTATAGGCCTGCACCACTTGCACTTGCAGCTTGGTCCAGCTTTTCCCAATGCCTCGCTATTACCTCCTTGTTTGCGGTAACCACGCTTTTCCCGTTGTTCAACGCCTTTAGCAGGTAACTTAATGCAGGGTTCTCTCCTCCCATAAATTCTGCCACTATTGAGATTTCAGGATCGTTCAATATATCGTCAGGGTTATCTGTAAGAATACTTCTGTCTGTTTCAACGGGCCTTTTCTTATTTATGTCCCTGACTAGTATTTTTTTTATATTAATCTGATAATCTTCCTTATCTGCTATTTCATTTCGGTGTTTTTGAAGAATTTTATATACACCGTTACCAATATTACCAAAACCAAGGAAGCCTATTTGAATTTTCTGCATAAAAATTCCTCCCACTAAAAGCCCTTGTCAGTTTGCATTATTATACCATAACAAGGGCCAATTGCAACAGAAGATGGGCTAAAAAAGGTTGTTAGGTTATGATGTATATGCTATATTGTAATTGCAAATTCTTAATTTATTAAGCCGGGAGACTTAACATGGCAAGGGTTGAACACAGAAAAAAAGACAGAACATGGTATCGGCTGGATAATGCCGCAATATTGTATCCGTCAATACAGTCGGACAGAATTTCAACAATGTTCCGCTTATCGGCTACATTGACTGAAAATGTGGACCCATCTGTACTGCAGTTGGCTCTTAACAGGATAATAGACAGATTCCCTTATTACAGAGTTAAGCTAAGCAAAGGGCTGTTCTGGTATTACCTCGAACACAATCCTAAAACGCCCCGCGTGGAAAAAGATGTACAATACCCCTGTGGTCGCCTGTCGCCAATATTAAACCGTAATTTTCTGTTCAGGGTAAGGTATTATAACCGCCGGATAGCTGTTGAATTTTGCCATGCTCTGACCGATGGGACAGGTGCGGTTACTTTTTTAAAGTCCCTTGTATACCAGTATTTACAGGAAGCAGGAAAGAATTTAACAGATAAGACTGGAATATTAACCATTGATGAAGAACCCGACGAAGAAGAATTTGAAGATTCATACAACCGTTTTTACAAACCATCTCTGCCTTTGCCCGAGACAGGAGAACCTGCTTTTCACTTAAAAGCAAAACTTGTGAAAAAGGGTATCTACTATGTAGTTACAGGTATTGTTCCACTGAAAGATATTATTGCTAAAGCAAAGGAATTTAATATATCCCTTACGGTATTCCTTACCGCCGTTTACATGGATTCAATGCAGGAGATTCAGAATAGACTGGTGACTAATCCGAAACGGAAGAAGCCAATCTCGGTTTCGGTACCCGTTAATATGAGAAATATATACCCTTCAAAAACAATGAGAAATTTCTCACTGTTTGTAGTTCCAAAAATAGACCCACGGCTTGGCGACTATTCCTTTGAAGAAATATTAAAAATTGTTCACTACAGCATGATGACTGAAATTAATGAAAAGTCCATCAGCAGACAGTTAAGCCGGAACGTTGGCGGTCAGAGGAATCCCTTGGTACGCATCATACCATTGTTTATAAAAAGATTGTTTTTCCCTGTTTTATATAAAAGGTTGGGGGAAAACCTTTTTTCGGGAACAATTTCAAATCTTGGCCTTATAACCGTCCCAGACGAAATGGCTCAATTTATCGAGCGGATCGATTTTACCCCCGGGCCCGGTCCTGTGAATAAAACCGGCTGCTCGGTCACAGGCTTTAAAGATAAACTGTATATAACCTTTGGGAGACTTACCCATGAAGCTGAGCTTGAAAGAATTTTTTTTACAAAACTAATTAAAATGGGAATACATGTTACAATAGAAAGTAATGTATAAAAGAAGGTGGTTTAATGCCATATTGTGTGATGTGCGGTGTAGAGCTTGATAATAAATTAAAATCCTGCCCTTTGTGCAATACTCCTGTTTATTTACCCGCAGAGCCGGACGAAGATTCATTAAAACCCTATCCTGACAGAGTACAGAGGAAACGTACCATGTATGTGAACCTGGTACCCAGCAAGGCTTTTGTTTATCTTATGACTTTTATTCTGATAATACCCCTTATTGTATGCCTGATGATTGATATACGTAGAAACAGCACAATAACATGGTCATTTTACCCTGTCTCATCCATTATTCTTGTATGGATATTAATGGCTTATCCTGCACTTATGAAACGTTACAGTTTCATAAAAGTACTGACAATTGACATTTATTCAATTGTCCTGTTCCTGATTTCCCTGGATGCCTATTCGGGAGATTTCCTGAACTGGTCTGTGTACCCTGTAGCTTCTCTTTTACTCATCTGGGTTTATTTTCTGCTGGTCTTTCTTTTTGGTAAGAGACACCCGTTCTTTCTTGCCATAATTGCTTACATCAGCACCGCTTTATATTTGTATTTAATCGAGCAGGCAACCGGAAGATTCTGGTTCTTTGACCTTGCATTGCCCATTGTAACACTGATTCTGGTTCTGGTACTGCTTACCCTGGCCTTATCCCGGTTAAAGGTTTTTAGCGGTACCGCATTAATCGGACTTATTTTCTGCTGCATAAGCATTTTTTGCATCGGTACCGAGTTTGTTGTTAACGGCTTTGTTTTTGGCAATGGTTCTTCATTGTTTTGGTCTTTAATTGTGGCATGTGTTTTACTGCCCGTTGCAATTTTCCTGTTTTTTGTACGAAGGAATGAAGATTTTCGTGTATACCTGCAAAAGAAATTCCATTTATGATCTGTTTGAATCAAAGCCATAGTTTTGATACAATGGTTGAAAGCTTAAAACAGCAGCAGAATTTAGTTTTATTTAGCTTGTACCGGAGGTATTAATGAAGATTTTACTGGTATCCGACAAGGAAAATGATTATATATGGGACCATTTTGACCCCGAGCGATTTAAAGATATAGAGCTGATTATCTCTTGCGGTGATTTGCAGCCAAGCTATCTATCCTTTCTTGTTACAATGATTAACGTGCCTCTTTTTTATGTTCACGGCAACCACGATACCATTTATACCAATCATCCTCCCGAGGGATGTGATTCAATTGAGGATACAATTGTAACTTTCAAGGGATTAAGGATTCTGGGTCTGGGCGGAACAATGAAATACAGCGGACGACCCCATCAGTATACCGAAAAGGAAATGGAAAAAAGAATACGCAAATTGAGGCGTCAGATCAAGAAAAACAATGGTTTTGACATATTTGTAACCCATGCCCCGGCATATGGTATCGGTGATGGAAAAGATTTATGCCATACGGGATTTAAAAGCTTCCTTACCCTTATGGATGAGTATAGTCCCAGGTACATGTTCCATGGTCATATGCATTTGAACTATGCGAGGCTGGACAGAATCCATCAGTATAAAAACACAACGATAATTAACTGTTATGATTATTACATAATTGATGTTTAGGTCATTTTTCCCGTGGACAAATCAGAAAGCTTACCATAAGTATCAATTTCGGGTATTTCACCGTTTATAAAGTCTAAAAGCCAGTTCATACCAAAAATCTCTTCCCGTGTTGCAGATTTACCGGCAGGAATTCTGAGCCTGCCTTTCTGGTCATACAAAGGACCTGAGAAAACATTAAACCTGCCTTCTTTAATCGACTCCTTTATAAAATTAATCAGTTTTTGTGTTTCAGACGGTATTAGCTTTCTTGAATAGAAAAAGTCTAAAATGCCGGAGTCCATTCCCCACCAGTAGTTTCGTATAGTTCCTTTTCCCGTTCCGTCAATCGAAGAGCGAATACCGCCTTCCAGAATACTGCGTACCATTTTTTCGTAAAAAATTCCCCAGTTCCATACCGGTACTGAAAGGTAGTTTTCAGGTGAATAGGTGTCTTCCTTTTCGTTATAGCTTATGGTATAAACGCCATATTCTTTCGAAAATTTTCTGTTTGCCAGCGTATTATGGTGGGATATGATGTCCACCCCTTTTTTGGCAAGCCTTAAGCCTGCGGTATATGTACTTTGCTCATTATCCCAATCACATGTCCAGTCCACAAAAATATCCGCATTCGGATTTACCATTTTCGCACCAAGGGCAAAGGCATTTACACCACCAATAACCTCTGCTGTCGGGCATGTTGCAATATAACCGATTTTACCCGACTTCGTAAAGGTTCCGGCAGTTATTCCCGCCAGGAAGCGGGGTTCATATATTCTGCCAAAATAGGTTCTTACATGTTTAAAAGAATACATATTGGAACAATTCAGAAATATTATATCCGGGTATTCCATCGCAAGTTTCAGTGTAGCATTAATCATATCGGGGCTGGTCGAAAAAATCACTTCGCACCCCTGCTCTACAAGGCTCTTTAACGGCTGGTATGCCTCCGCTGTTTCAGGAACCTGGTCTATACTGACCGTATCAACCTGGTCCTTCATAACCTTTTCAAGATGCATCCTGCCCAACTCGTGCGCATATGACCAGCTTGACGTTCTTATATCTTTGGCAAGAGCAAACCCAACCTTTATTTTTTCATCATGCCGTTTGATAGTTGTTAACCTGCTGAAAAACCCTCTTTCATCCTTTAAAATGGGCTGGGTTTCTATATAAATATTGGAATTATGTTTGTAATAGTCAAGCTCTAAAATAAACCTTTCCAAAGAAGGTCTCAAATCATCTTCAAATAATTGGTCGGGAACACCATTTAATTTTAAGTAGTCTAAAAAAGCGTCACCCGTAGTTATTGGCAGCCTTTGCCCGCCCAGTTCATGGTAAACTTTTCTGAACACACTGTATACAGCGCTTTGAAAAAATTTGAACCTGTCCATGCCTTTAAGCATAATATTAGGTGGCTCATAGTTCCGAATGAGTTTCCATAGTTCATCGAAGCTTTTTTCATCTGAAAACCATATTCCGTTTATGCCGGTATGCCTGTAAAATTTAAGAAAGGCGTAATATATACGAATATCCTTATTTTGCTCGTCATATTTTGGTATCATCCGTAGTACATGCGCATTATAACTATATACATCAAGGTATTTCAGTACACTGACACGCTTATTTCCTTCAATAACATAAAACCAGTTAAGATATTCATACACTTTAATGGGATCTCTGAGCCCCTCATTTATCTGTGCCTGATAAACCGACATCCATTTGAATGCAAACTCACTGTCTTCATCCATAAGGGGCATGAAATTTCTGGCAAAGGATGAACTTCTCATATATGTATAAGTGCCTTTTATTTTTTTTATGGGTATTTCAACTACTCCCAGATCAACCTCGGATATTATTTCTATATTTTTAAGTATACCGTCCAGAAAAGGCAAATAACCATTCCTGCCCTGAGAAATATAACTTGAGTACTCTCTTAAGGCCAACCGTCTTGCTGCTCTGTATACATCATAATATTGTAACATTCAAGGCACCTACCTGACATAGATTTCAGACTACTGACATACAGATAAACATATTATCCTGATCAGACTCCATATAATAATTATAGCCTTTCCCGTCATTAATTCAAGCAATGTTCTAAGGCAAGCTGTATCAAAGTTCTTAACACAGTTTATTTCCCGCCTGGAAATTATACTATAACATCCTGTCTACCGTATAATCCAGCCGATAATGTATATAGCAATCAGGTGTGCCGGGTAAAATATATAGAAAAAGTATTTCATCCTACTTCCCCTCTCTTTGTTATACAATGCTATAAGAGGAATGGCCAAAAGTGAATACAACTGAATAAAATTTGCAGAAACTACAACACCTGAAGTAATAAATTTAACCGAAACCTCATACAATACATATGCTCCATGCAAGGCTATCCCACCAAGCACCATATTCCGGATATTTCCCCTTGATAGATAAAAAATTATTATATACAGCACACCGTATGCACCATAATCAGCTCCTGTAATTTCTGCTATTACCGCAACCGCAGCAACCGATAGCCATGGAATCCATAATTTTTTGGATTTAAGTCTGTCATAAAGCATAATGGATAAAAGGCCAAAAAACAGAGTTGAGAATATATTAAACTTGTAACGCACTCCAAATCCCGGCACATTAAAAACAACCGAATAAATTCTGGAAAACCAGTCCGGGATTTGAAAAATTAAAGCGCAAACTCCAAGCCTTGTTAAATATCTACTCACAGAACGGGTATGAAAAAACCCTTCTGAAATAAAAAAAGCAAAAAGAGGGAAAGCAAGTCGCCCTATTATCCGAAAAATTATCTTCTCGGGGAAGAAATGAACACCCACATGGTCAATTACCATTATAAAACATGCAATGATTTTTAATTGAAAACTGTTCAGACCTTTTTTCATATAACCTCACTTTTACGTTGACCGCATGGGGTATTTCTATACTTCATTTTACAGGAAATGAATATAAAAATCCATATACAAAAAACTGAATTAAACACGGCCTCCATTCCCGTTTAACCGGCTATACCGGTCTGTTTGGAAATTGCTTCTGTTCCACCTATTTCCCATTTTTTGTTTAATTCTTTATTTGTATGTTATAATAAGCCTGTCTCAGTAAAATTTCAGGTAATGGTGCAAATGAAAAAGAACAGTTTCAATATCAAGTGCTGTAAAAACTGTATAAAAGGAGTTCCTGTTGGTATAAGGAACGAAATACTGTGCCGTGAAAAGGGTATAGTTTCACCTAACTTCTGTTGTCCCCGATTTATGGCTTTTGAAATGGACACTTTGCAGAAGCATTTGGGGTATCGATGCTCTGACTGCATTCACTTTACTTTTTCGCCAAACTCCCAGAACAGTAATTATGGAGTTTGCAGCATGTTCTCTGTACGCCAGGTTGACGGCAGTGAAAAAAAAGCCTGCTCAAAATTCAAAAAAAAGGGGAAAAGAACAGCATAGCAGCGGTTAAAACCGCTGCTATTTTAAGCTGATATAAAATCTGTAGGATTATAGTTTCTCAAGCTCTAATTCTTCGCTGCTTTCTTCAACATCAGATATTCCTGTTTCAACTTCTATATCCCGGTACATATTCATACCTGTGCCGGCAGGTATCAACTTCCCTATGATGACATTTTCCTTAAGTCCCAGCAGCGGATCTGTTTTTCCTTTAATGGCCGCTTCTGTTAAAACCCTGGTGGTTTCCTGGAAAGAAGCTGCTGAAAGGAATGAATCGGTAGCCAGCGCTGCTTTTGTTATACCAAGAAGAGCTCTCTTTCCTTCTGCCGGTCTAAGGCCTTCAGCCTCTGCCTCGGCATTTGCATCTTCAAACTCAAACATATCAACAAGGCTACCCGGCAATAGTTTCGTATCCCCTGCCTCATCAACCTTAACTTTCTTCATCATCTGCCTGATAATAACTTCAATATGTTTATCGTTTATGTCCACACCCTGCAGCCTGTAAACCTTCTGCACTTCGTGCAGTAAATATGACTGTACGGCTTGTATACCCTTGATCTTCAAAATATCATGCGGGTTAACCGAACCTTCGGTCAGTTCGTCTCCGGCTTCTATGGTTTCTCCATCTGCCACTTTCAGCCTTGAACCATATGGGATAAGGTAGGTTTGCGATTCGCCCGATTCATTTGTCACAACCACTTCACGCTTCTTCTTGGTCTCTTTTATGGTTACGGTACCGGAGATTTCAGATATAATGGCAAGTCCCTTTGGTTTTCTTGCTTCAAACAATTCTTCTACACGGGGAAGACCCTGGGTAATATCATCTCCGGCAACACCACCGGTGTGGAATGTACGCATGGTTAACTGTGTACCCGGTTCACCTATCGACTGAGCTGCAATAATTCCTACAGCTTCACCAACATTACACTTCTCACCGGTTGCAAGGTTTATGCCGTAGCATTTGGAGCAGACACCATTTCTGGTACGGCACATTAATACCGAGCGTATTTTTACCTTCTTCACACCTGCTGAAGTTATTCTTTGTGCCAAATCGTTATCAATTAGCTCATTATGCTTTACAATAACCTCATTTGCTTTTGGATCAATTATATCCTCGGCAGCGTATCTGCCCGCAATACGTTCGTCAATGCCTTCTATCTTCTCGCCGCTGCTTACTATATCCGAAACCGTAATTCCTTCTTCTGTTCCACAGTCTACTTCGCGCACTATTACATCCTGGCTGACATCGACAAGCCGGCGGGTCAGATAACCAGAGTCTGCTGTTCTCAGTGCCGTATCTGCCAAACCTTTTCTGGCACTATGAGTGGATATAAAGTATTCGAGAACGTTAAGACCTTCACGGAAGTTCGAACGAATAGGAATCTCAATGGTTTGACCCGAAATATCGGCCATAAGCCCGCGCATACCGGCAAGCTGTCTTATCTGGTTAATATTACCACGAGCACCCGAATTCGACATCATGTATACCGGGTTAAACTTATCCATGCTTTCGATTAATGCATTCTTTACATCCTCGGTAGTCTTATTCCATGCGTTTATAACTGCATTTTTTCTTTCTTCTTCGGTTATAAGTCCACGGCGATATTGCTTTGTTATCATTTCAACCTTTTTGTCAGTTTCCTCAAGGTACCTCTGTTTGATTTCGGGAATAATCATATCCGAAACACCTATTGTAACTGCTCCCTTGGTTGAATATTTAAATCCAAGTTTCTTAATTTCGTCCAGCACAATTGCAGTTTTATTAGCTCCGTTAACACTTATACAACGTTCTATTATTCGGCCCAGCTCTTTTTTACCAACAAGAGTATCAACCTCAAGGTTAAACATTGTTTCGGGATCTGTTCTGTCTACAAACCCGAGGTTTTGAGGTATAGCCTCATTAAAAATCAGTTTTCCTACTGTTGTTTCAATTAACTTGGATTTTCTTACACCGTCAACAATTCTTGACATTCTGACCTTTATTTTTGCGTGCAGTGACACATACCCGTTGTCATATGCCATTATTGCTTCTTCGGGTGAAGCAAAAATCTTGCCTTCTCCAAAATCGTTGTCCTTGTCGACAGTCAGGTAATAGCTTCCAAGCACCATATCCTGTGTTGGTACAGTTACAGGCTTCCCATCCTGAGGCTTCAGCAGGTTATTTGCTGAAAGCATTAAGAATCTCGCCTCAGCCTGGGCTTCTGCTGATAACGGTACGTGAACAGCCATCTGGTCACCGTCAAAGTCTGCATTATATGCGGTACATACCAGCGGATGGAGTCTTATGGCACGGCCTTCCACAAGAACGGGCTCGAATGCCTGAATTCCAAGGCGGTGAAGTGTTGGAGCACGGTTTAATAACACAGGATGCCCTTTTATAACCTCTTCCAAAACATCCCAAACCTCGGTGCGCACACGTTCTACCATTCTTTTCGCACTTTTAATATTGTGGGCAAGCCCCTTTTCTACCAACCTCTTCATTACAAAAGGCTTAAACAGCTCGAGAGCCATTTCTTTTGGCAAACCGCATTGCCATATTTTAAGTTCCGGACCAACCACAATAACAGATCGGCCTGAGTAGTCCACACGCTTTCCCAGGAGGTTCTGACGGAAACGTCCCTGCTTACCTTTAAGCATATCTGACAGTGATTTTAAGGGCCTGTTACCCGGGCCTGTTACCGGACGTCCGCGCCGGCCATTGTCGATTAAAGCATCTACTGCCTCCTGAAGCATTCTTTTCTCATTTCGCACTATAATTTCAGGTGCGCCTAAGTCAAGCAGTCTCTTTAATCTGTTGTTTCTGTTAATTACACGACGGTATAAATCATTTAAGTCAGATGTTGCAAAACGCCCACCATCCAACTGAACCATAGGGCGCAGTTCGGGCGGTATAACGGGTATAACGTCAAGTATCATCCATTCAGGCTTATTTCCGGATGTACGGAATGCCTCTACAACTTCAAGCCTTTTAATGGCCCTGATTCTTTTCTGCCCGGTGCTTTCTTCAAGCTCAGCTCTGAGTTCTTTCGCCAAAGCATCAAGATCTATTTCTTCCAAAAGCTCTTTTATAGATTCTGCTCCCATTCCGGCTCTGAAGTTAGTACCGAATTTTTCAACACTATCCCTGTACTCCCGCTCGCTGAGGATCTGTTTTTTGGACAATGGGGTCTGTCCTGGATCGATAACAACATAAGAGGCGAAATACAATACCTTCTCCAGCGCTCTTGGAGACATATCAAGCAAGAGTCCCATACGGCTCGGAATACCTTTGAAATACCATATATGAGAAACAGGAGCAGCCAGTTCAATATGACCCATTCTTTCGCGTCGCACTTTAGATCGTGTAACTTCAACACCGCATCGATCACATACAATTCCCTTATAACGTATACGTTTGTATTTGCCACAATGGCACTCCCAGTCCCTGGTAGGACCAAAAATTCTTTCGCAGAACAAACCGTCTCTTTCAGGTTTAAGGGTTCTGTAGTTTATAGTCTCAGGTTTCTTTACTTCGCCACGGGACCATTCACGTATCTTCTCGGGAGAAGCCAAACCAATTCGTATTGCTTCAAATTCTTTTAATTCAAACACGCTCCGTCACCCTCCTATATGTCATCATCGTCGAGTAGATCATCTTCATCATCGACTGCAAATAATCTGTCAACAGCATCTTCATCCAATTCTTCAGCATTTTCAAGGCTGTCTATATCTTCATCTACAGTGAATTCATCATCAATAAATTCATCTGTATCATAATCATCTTCCTGTGGAGGAACCTCTTCGTCTTCGCGTCCTTCAATATTTACATCCAAATCGTCAAAGTCATCATCGACAGACTCTTTAATTTCGATTTCATCCTGTTCCTCGGTAAACACCTTGACATCCAGCGCAAGACTCTGCAGTTCCTTTATCAGAACCTTAAACGACTCGGGTATGCCCGGCTCCGGTACATTTTCACCTTTTACAATAGCTTCATAGGTTTTTACACGGCCAACCACGTCATCGGATTTAACGGTCAGTAATTCCTGCAAGCTGTATGCAGCACCATAAGCTTCCAAAGCCCAAACTTCCATCTCCCCGAAACGCTGTCCTCCAAACTGAGCCTTTCCACCCAACGGTTGCTGTGTAACAAGAGAATAAGGGCCTGTTGAGCGGGCATGGATTTTATCATCAACCAGGTGCGCGAGCTTCAGATAATACATATAACCAACGGTAACTCTGCTGTCAAAAGGTTCACCTGTACGTCCGTCATATAAAACAGTTTTTCCATCCTCGGGTAAACCTGCTTTTTTCAATGTCTCGATAACATCTATCTCAGTTGCACCGTCAAATACCGGAGTAGCGATCTTCCAGCCCAATGCCCTTGCTGCATAACCCAGGTGGACTTCCAGTACCTGACCTATATTCATTCGTGAAGGAACACCAAGGGGGTTAAGAACAACCTGCAGTGGAGTTCCATCGGGCAGGAAGGGCATATCTTCCACCGGGAGAATTCTGGAAATAACCCCTTTGTTTCCATGTCGGCCTGCCATTTTGTCCCCAACCGAAACCTTTCTTTTCTGTGCAACATAAACACGAACCAGCTGGTTTACTCCGGGTGGAAGCTCGTCACCCATGTCGCGGGAAAATACCTTCACATCAACAACAATTCCCGATTCCCCGTGAGGGATCCTTAAGGATGTGTCCCGGACCTCTCTGGCTTTTTCACCGAAAATGGCACGAAGCAGTCTTTCTTCGGCGGTAAGCTCGGTTTCTCCTTTCGGTGTTACCTTTCCAACCAGTATATCACCTGCGCGAACTTCTGCACCGATACGTATGATTCCACGTTCATCAAGATCCTTCAGTGAATCCTCACTCACATTTGGAATGTCTCTGGTTATTTCTTCCGGCCCCAGCTTGGTATCACGGGCTTCAGACTCATACTCTTCTATATGGATTGATGTATAAACATCATCGCGAACCAATTCTTCACTTATAAGAACCGCATCCTCGTAGTTATATCCTTCCCATGTCATAAACCCTACCAGAACATTTTTGCCAAGAGCAATCTCACCCTGCTCGGTTGAAGGACCATCGGCTATGACATCCCCTTCCTTAACGAGATCTCCTCTTTTAACAATTGGCCTTTGGTTAATGCAGGTTCCCTGGTTTGACCTTTTATATTTCAATAATTTATATACATCCTTTTTACCATCATCAAGACGAACTACAATCTCATTTGAGGTTACGTTTTCAACAATACCATCGTTCTTAGCTATAACAACAACGCCCGAATCCTTTGCTGCCTTGTGCTCTATACCCGTTGCTATTATAGGCGCTTCGGTACGAATAAGAGGAACTGCCTGACGCTGCATGTTCGAGCCCATCAGTGCACGGTTTGCATCGTCGTTTTCCAAAAACGGAATCATTGAGGTAGCAACAGAAACTAACTGTTTAGGTGATACATCCATGAAGTCAACCTGTCCGGGAGAAACTTCAATTATTTCATCCTGGTATCGGCATCCAATTCTTTTACTTAAGAAGCGTCCTTCCTCATCAAGGGGTGTGTTAGCCTCTGCAACAATGTATCCGTCTTCTTCATCAGCTGTCATATAATATACTTCATCAGTAACCCGGGCATTCTCTTTGTCAACTCTTCTGTATGGAGCTTCAATAAACCCATATTCGTTAATTCTGGCATAGGTACTGAGAGAGTTTATAAGACCTATATTCGGGCCTTCCGGTGTCTCTATGGGGCAAATTCTTCCATAGTGGGAGTGGTGAACGTCACGAACCTCAAACCCGGCTCGTTCACGGGACAACCCACCGGGACCAAGAGCACTCAAACGGCGCTTATGGGTTAGCTCTGAAAGTGGATTTGTCTGATCCATAAACTGTGAAAGCTGTGAACTTCCAAAGAACTCCTTAATTGCTGCTGCTACAGGACGTATATTAATAAGAGCCTGAGGAGTCACAATGTCGATATCCTGAATGGTCATTCTTTCACGAACAACCCGTTCCATCCTTGCCAGTCCTATGCGGAACTGGTTCTGAAGCAGCTCGCCTACAGAACGGAGCCTCCTGTTTCCAAGATGGTCTATATCGTCAAGTGTGCCAACTCCGTAATCAAGTCCAAATATATAGTTTACAGAAGCTACAATATCTTCAATAGTAATGGTTTTAGGTATAAGAAGATCCTTGTTGCTGATAATTGCTTTTTTAATGTCTTCATCATCGCTGTATTCTTTAAGAATCTCCTGAAGAACATCGTACCTGACCTTTTCGGTAATTCCCACCGAAGATGCGTCAAAGTTGATATAGGGCTGAATATCGACGGTGTTGTTACCTATAACCTTAACTATCTTTCCGTTAACATCCACGTTAACAACATTTATTCCTGAATTCTGAATCTGCCATGCTATCTCAGATGATATAACGTTGCCCTTCTCAACAAGTATCTCACCTGTCTGCCCGTCTACTATATCCTCGGCAGCAAAATGATTGCGTAATCTGGTAGCAAGAGCCAGCTTTTTATTAAACTTATACCGCCCAACCTTTGAAAGATCATATCTTCTGGGGTCAAAAAACAAACTGCTTAAAAGTGAACTTGCACTTTCAACAGTTGGGGGTTCACCCGGACGAAGGCGTTTGTATACTTCAAGCAGGCCTTCTTCTTCACTTTTTGTATTATCTTTCTGAATTGTAGCCAACAGTTTCTCATCTTCACCGAAAAGCTGTAAAAGCTGAGCATCGGTACCGTACCCTAACGCTCTTATTAATACTGTAATGGGCAGCTTTCTTGTTCTGTCAATTCTGACATAAACCACGTTATTGGAATCCATTTCGTACTCAAGCCATGCCCCCCTGTTGGGTATAACTGTATTGGAATACAGTTTTTTACCGGTTTTATCACGATCCATGGAATAGTAAATACCGGGAGAACGAACCAACTGGCTTACAATTACACGTTCGGCACCATTTATTACAAAGGTTCCTGTTTCAGTCATAAGCGGGAAATCTCCCATAAATATTTCCTGCTCTTTAACTTCACCGGTCTCCTTATTAATAAGACGGACTTTTACTTTAAGTGGTGCTGAATAGGTGGCGTCCCTTTCCTTACATTCCTCAATCGAGTACTTTATATTATCAAGGTCTAACGAGTAATCAATAAACTCCATCACCAGATTACCCGTATAATCACTTATAGGGGAAACATCTCTTAAAACCTCTTTTAAACCCTCTTCTAAAAACCACTGATAGGAATTTTTCTGAACTTCGATCAGATTTGGCATTTCAAGAACTTCATTAATTCTCGAATAGCTCATACGGGTTGTTCTACCCATTTTCACAGGATGTACCATCCAATATCACCTCATACCGTTATCTGTTCTTTTTCTTAGACACTTGTATAATTCAGCAAGTATCAGAAAAAAATAATGTCAAAGTAATAAAATAAAAGAGAAACTATGTATATACACATGTTAAAAAAGAATTAATAGATTCCCTCATAAACAACAAAAATAGATTAGGAAAATGCGTATTACTAATACATGAACCTAATCTCAATCATGTAGTTATAGAATTACATCATTACAGTTCAAACGCTATCATTCTCCCAATCTATCATTTAATTGTAATTTACCATAAACTATATTGTACCCTAAGCATATATATGTTATAATAAAAGTGATGTATATTTCCCTGGTAGAAGCATGCATGGACACAATATGATGATGCAGTATACGATTTTAACACATCAAAGTCCAGTTGTCAATGCTTTTTTTATTTTTTTGTGAAGGTTGCGAAGTGAAAGTTAAAGCTATCTTTAGCAGGGTCCTGGCCGACGTAAGTTTGTCATAAAATTGTCTGATTAAAATCTGTCAATTTGCTTTAATTATGTCAAAGCATCAGGTAATGGCAAATCCCCTTTGTTATGTTCCAACATAGTTCATCCGGCAGTTTGCAGTCTATCCTGTCAATCCCGTACCCTGAGAAAAGCAAATTGCTTACTGCCTGTTCTTTTACCAATGCATTCCAACATACATGCACCTATCCTTAAATGTCTTCAAGCCGTATTTCAAACCTGTCAAAATTTACAGGTTCAAAGAACTGATCATTATTGAAAGTTGTCCATTTAAATCTGGAAAACTCCCTTGTATTTTTGCCAAGCCACATCGGTACCGATATACCCATCTCTCTACATAATTCTACAAGAGACTGTTCCAACTGTTTTTGAAACTTCCCTTCTCCGCTTAATGTTGACTCGTTTTCCATTATTACTACAGTTCCCTTGTATATTCTTCCCGTTAATTTCATTTGTCGTCTCTCCAATAGTTTAAATATATTAATTATAAACTTCTTTTCTCTGTTCTTCCAGTCCTGGTTTTTAAGCTGCCGGGAAAGTTAAAGCGTTTGTTTCGGCATTGCACAACCTCTTTATTACCCTAAAGTCACATTGCGGTAACTATATATTATTCCGAATTGCCGTAGAAAACTTCCCAAAGGTAAAGCCCCTGGGGTGGTGCGGTAATTCCGGCCAGTCTCCTGTCCTTTTTTTCAAACAGTTCAGATATATTTTCGGCCTGCCTTTTATTTAACCCAACTTCAACCATCGTTCCTGTCATTATACGGACCATGTTATAAAGAAAACCATTTCCCGATACGGTATAAACCAGCGAGTCGTCTTCCAAAGTCCACTCAGAATGATAAATATGCCTTTCAAAATCAGTCACACTATGCCCGCTTGCACAGAACGAAGTAAAGTCGTGAAACCCTATAAAATAAGACGCTGCTTTGTTCATGCTCTTAATATCAAGGGGTTTTGGTATATGCCAGGCCCGTTTTTCCATGATTGGTGAGCGGACCGGTCTGTTCAAAACCTTATATTTATAAGTTTTTTTAACAGCTGAAAACCTTGCATGAAAATCAGCCGAAACTTCCCTTGAAGATACAATTGCAACACTTGGAGGCAGGACGGTGTTAAGCACTTCTGAAAATTTTTCAGCCGGTATTTTTGATTCAGTATCAAAATGGGCTGTCTGACCATAGGCATGTACACCTGCATCGGTCCGTCCTGAACCTGTTACACTTACTTTTTCACCGGTTATCCTGAAAATGGCCTTCTCAATTTCCTCCTGTACCGTAATTACGTTTTTCTGAATTTGCCATCCATGAAAGAAGGAACCGTCGTACTCTATAACCAGCTTAATCCTTTTTAAAGGCACTACTTATCAACCTTTCATATTTTACCTTGCAAACCAAGCATTGCTGCACCCACAATACCTGCATCATTTCCTATTTCGGCTGTAACTAATTTGGCCTGGGGGACATCTTCCTTTTTATAATAGAGTCTCTCTTTTACAGCTTTTCTAAGGGGCTTTAAAAGTGTCTCCCCTTCCTTGCTGATTCCTCCTCCGATAACTATTTTCTCGGGTTGCAGGAAAACTATAATATTCGCAATCCCCTCAGCAAGATATATTATGTATTGGTCAACCACCTTAATCCCGGTATGATCACCCAAACGCATAGCATCAAATGCAGTTTTTGCATTAATTAGATTAAGATTGCCGTCTACAAGCCTGTTTATTGCAGAGTTGGGGTTTTCTTCAGCTGCAGCCCTGGTCTGCCTTATCAGTGCCGTTGCTGAAGCATATGCTTCCCAGCAGCCTCTCTTTCCGCAAGTACATAGTTCTCCGTCAAAAACCAGCAATGTATGGCCTATTTCTCCAGCCATTCCATTAAATCCCGAGAATATGCGCTTGTTTATTACAATACCTCCGCCTATGCCGGTACCAAGGGTTATAGTAACAGAATCAGATACATCCTTTGCTGCGCCGGCTAAGCTTTCGCCCAATGCAGCACAGTTAGCGTCATTCTCTATAAAAACCGGCAATGATATATGTTTCTGCATTTCCTTTGCCATTGGCACATCATTGAAATTAATATTATTAGCATATAACAAAATTCCATTCTCCCTGTCACATACACCAGGACTGCCAATGCCTATGTATTCAATATCTTCAGTTGTCAGCCCTGCTTCTTTTATAAGTTCGTGTGAAAGCTGTGCCATATCCTCAATAATCTCAGTGTAATCCCTGTCTTTCCCTGTTGGTATGCTTTTTTTTGCAATCAACTGTAAACTATCGCTTACTATCCCGGCGGCAATATTGGTTCCGCCCAAATCAATTCCAATGTAATACATCTAAACCCCTCCATAGGCTCAGTTAATGTAGATGCAAAAACTCAAAGTAATACCTTTTCATTGTAATAATATTACAGCAAGAACCGGAATAACGCAAGCAATTCCTGAATTGCCTGTATCCGCAATATGAACATGAATTTAAAGAGGATTTAATTTCTTTTAAAACAGCTCTTTTATAAAAACAGCCGGGACTTCTTGCCTGTTTGGGGTAATAATAATGTATAATATCAAATAGACAGGCAGTAACTTTTTTAATAAAAGAAAAAGAAGGAGAATCATATGATAAAAGGTAAGAAGGTTTTACTCAGAACATTTCGCGAAAAAGATCTTGATATTGTTTACGATCTTATCTGCGATATTAATAACAAAGGTCCATATTGGCATCTGGCAATTCCATCCGAAAGAGATTTTAAAAATGAGTTTTATAAAAATGGTTTGTGGGGTCCAAACGAAGGACGGATGCTCATTATGGATCATAATGATAATTATTTGGGAGAACTGCTGTATTTCAAAGGACTTGACTACCAGTCAGGCTATGAAGTAGGCTATGAATTGTTTCATCCATCACATTTTGGCAAGGGCTATATGAGCGAATCTCTGCTGCTCTTTTGTGCGTATCTTTTTGCCTGCTATCCAATAAACCGTATCCAGGTAAACTGTATGAAGGATAACACTGGAAGCCGTAAGGTCGCAGAACGCTGCGGATTTACCTATGAAGGAACAATGCGTAAAGCCACATTTCATAATGGCAAATATCATGATTTGGATCTTTTTTCTCTTTTAAGAGAAGAATGCCCAACTCTCGATGAAGTTCTTGGTAAATTCTAGACAGAATATACGACATGTTTCCCTTAACTGAATATAACTTTGGTCAGAATGGAATGATAATAAAACAAACGATTGCTAAATTATCAATTTCCTTTAAAATTTCGGAGGGAATACATGTCTTTTGATATCATTTGGAAAACTGCTTTAATGTATTTAGTAGTTGTTGCATCTATGCGCCTGATGGGCAAAAGAATGATTGGTGAGCTACAGCCTTTTGAATTTGCAATAGCGGTTATGATCTCTGAACTGGCTGCTTTTCCGCTGTCCGGGGCCGATGGGAATGTATGGCATGGCATAGTCTCAATTGGCATTCTTGTCGTGTGTCAGTTTCTATTATCACTGCTGTCAATTAAAAGCCTAACAGTGCAAACTGTAATATGCGGGCGTCCCCGGATCATTATTAAGAATGGAAAACTTCTGGAGAATAATATGAAAAAAGAGTTGTTCACAATAAATGATCTGTTGGAACAGCTTAGAATTTTAAACGTACAGAATGTATCAGATGTTGAGTATGGTATTCTTGAAACAAACGGACAGCTAAGTGTTGTGCTTAATTCACAGAAAAGGGCTGTTACACCTGAGGACCTTGGAATAGAAACAAAATATGAAGGTCTGTCCCTCGATCTTATTATTGACGGTGTAGTGCTCGTGCATAATTTGAAGCTGGCTAAACTTGATACTAACTGGCTTATGGATAAATTAAAAGAAAATGGCTGGGCTAATCCAAAAGACATTTTTTATGCCTATCTCGATACAGAAGGCAATTTCTATTTCCAGCCAAAACTAAAAGCCGCAAAAAACCGGATTGCAGATTCTTCTTAAAATGCTCAGAATACTGAAAAGAGAGGATTAAATGATTTCCTCTCTTAAAAGGCAGTGGCATTGGTATGGTCTTTATCCGAGGTTTCAATTATATGTTCCACAATCTTATTCAGAATTTCCAATTCAAGCTTTTTCTGTTCGGTGGGTAACAGAACATTTTTTAACTCATCCGGATAAGTAAAACTTACCTTCGGAGGACGTCTTAAGACTTCAACTTTTGCGTTTGTGACTTTAATATTTTGCCCGTAAACCGATACATTCAGCTGGAAAAAGGGATCCACACTTTTTTCCTTAATCAAGTCTACCGAGAACGTCATAAAAACACCCTCTTTAATTATGTACTTATATATTATATCGTAAAATTTTTCAATAACATTAATTCATGGTAAGTTTTACTATCAGGGCAATGTTTTTTTCCGCTTGCTGAGCCTCATTTCACGGCGCTGAGAAGCCTTTTCAAACTCTGTTTTCTCCTCTTCAGTTTCAAGGCAAAGTAAAGGAACCTGAGTAGGTTTACCGGCACTGTCCAGAGCTACATAGGTAATGTATGCCTTATTGGATTTTATCACATTGCCGGTTATCAAATTTTCACAATACACATCCACTCTAACTTCCATTGAAGTATTTCCTACCCATGTAATCTTCGACTTAAGGCGGACCATCTCTCCAACTCTAATAGGGTGTCTGAAATCAAGGCTGTCCAGTGCTGCAGTCGCAACAACACAGTTCGAGTGCTTTGATGCAGTCAATGCGCCCGCAATATCAATCCAATGCATTAATCTTCCGCCCAGCAGGTTACCAAGTATATTTGCGTCATTTGGAAGGACCAGCTCGGTCATCTCAATCAAAGAATCCTGTACCGACTTACATGGTCTTTCTTTATTATTCCCTGTCATATTAACCTCCAATTTATAATTTAACTTAATTATACCCTTTTTCAGCGATGTAAAAGCGGCGATAATTTTTTATAAATTAAAACTGTTATTAATGATGAACAAAAACCTTTTACTGTGTTAAAAGGAACGGTTGCAAACATTATAAGCGTATTTAAATCTGTTATTGCAGAATTAATTCTTGTTCCCATTTCTACTATGGCATCAACAGGCATCTTAAACGCAGAAGCATACACGGGCAGAAGGACATAAATATTTATTAAGGCGCTGAAGATTACCATAATTACTGTGCCAACTACTAAACCTATAATTGCATTTTTTCGTGTTTTTTTTCTTTTGTATATAATTGCAGCAGGCACCACAAATGAACAGCCAATCAGGAAGTTGGCCAGCTCACCGACTCCGGCAGTTATAGAGCCATCAATGACAAAATTTAAAAGTATTTTAACTGCTTCAATGACAATACCTGCCACAGGTCCCATTGAAAAGGCCCCTAACAAAACCGGAACTTCGCTTAAATCAAGTTTATAAAAGCTTGGTGCAAAAAAGAGCGGTATATCGAAAAGCATCAGCAATGAAGCTACTGCTCCTAAAATTGCTATTTTTGCAATTGTAACTGTCTTAAACCTTTTATTCGTGCTATTGTTTTTCTTTGTTTCATAACCATTTTGAGTTGTTGAATTCACCATAACTTCCTCCCTTAATTAAATATAATGAGAAAATAAGCGCAAAAAAAACCCTGAAATATAAAACTCCAGGGCTATTTTTCCCGCAACAGAAAAACTCTTCTTCTCCCATCCAGACTTTAACTGTCGGCTCCGGACTTTCACCGGATCAACCTTTCTAAGGCTCGCGGGCTTTCAACATACGTTGATTACCGCCGGTACGGAATTTCACCTGTCCCTGAAGAACTAATCTATTCAATTATTATCATCCCAAAAAGCTTAAATGAAAAACTGCAACCATGGTTAAACAATTTTCATTTAACTTCAATATACCATATTTTTGATTTAAGTTCAATAGGTCATGAGAAATTATAGAAAAAAGCTTCATTCGCCGATTATCTTAACCAGCACTCTTTTATCACGCTTTCCGTCAAACTCTCCATAAAATATCTGTTCCCATGTGCCGAAATCAAGTTTGCCGTCTGTAACAGCCACAACCACTTCCCTGCCCATAATGGATCTTTTTAAATGGGCATCGGCGTTGTCTTCATAACCATTATGCGCATATTGGCTGTATGGTTTCTCTGGTGCAAGTTTTTCCAGCCATTTTTCAAAGTCCCTGTGAAGGCCTGGTTCGTCGTCATTAATAAATACACTGGCGGTTATATGCATTGCATTGACCAGGCAAAGCCCTTCCTTAATTCCGCTTTCCTTAAGGCACTGCTCTATGTTTGGAGTAATATTAATAAAAGCCCTTCTGGTAGGAGTATGAAATACCAGCTCTTTTCTGTAAGACTTCATAAACATCACCTGTTCCAAAGTATTCTGTATTAACTATAATATTATAATTGGCATTAATCAACTTTTATATCTTTAAGCCTCTTTAAATATTGCCCTGTATACGAATTCGGGTTTTTTGCCACCATTTCGGGTGTACCTGTTGCTATAACAGTACCACCCCCATCCCCGCCTTCGGGACCCAGATCTATAATATAATCGGCAGTTTTTATAACATCAAGGTTATGTTCTATAACAATTACAGTATTACCGGCATCGACAAGCTCCTGCAATACATTTATCAGCTTATGCACATCAGCAATGTGCAGACCTGTGGTCGGTTCATCCAGGATGTATAGTGTTCTGCCCGTACTTCTTTTCGACAGTTCAGTTGCAAGCTTGACCCTTTGCGCTTCACCCCCCGACAAGGTGGTAGATGACTGGCCAAGCTTTATATATCCAAGACCTACATCCTTAAGAGTATTGATCTTTCTGCTGATAGCGGGAATGTTTTTAAAGAACTCTATTGCCTCATTAACGGTCATATCCAATACATCTGCAATACTCTTGCCTTTATATTTAACTTCAAGGGTCTCCCGATTATACCTTTTTCCTTTGCAAACCTCGCATGGAACATAGATATCGGGGAGAAAATGCATTTCAATTTTTATCAGCCCATCACCTTTGCAGGCTTCGCATCGCCCACCCTTGACATTGAAACTGAAACGCCCCTGATTATAACCGCGGGTTTTTGCATCATTTGTTGATGCAAACAGGCTCCTTATATGATCAAACACGCCTGTATAAGTTGCGGGGTTTGAGCGGGGAGTTCTGCCTATTGGTGCCTGATCTATTTCAATGACCTTATCAAGATTTTCTATCCCTTTAATCTCCTTATGAGCCCCTGCTTTTGTTTTCGCCCTGTTCAGCCTGGCAGCAAGTTCTTTATATAAGATTTCATTTACCAAAGAACTTTTTCCCGAACCCGATACACCGGTAACACATATAAGCAGACCCAGCGGAAAACTAACGTTAATGTTCTTAAGATTATTTTCACAGGCACCTATTATTTCCAAAGTCTTCCCATTGGATGTTCTTCGTTTTACAGGTACTTCTATGGTTTTTTTACCGCTTAAATACAGGCCGGTAATGGACCTGGGATTATTAATAATATCATCTAACGTACCCTCCGCAACAATATATCCGCCTTCTACACCTGCTGCAGGTCCCATATCAATAATATGATCGGCACAACGCATGGTATCTTCATCGTGTTCCACTATTATAAGCGTATTACCCACGTCCCTGAGCTTCTTCAGTGCGGCTAAAAGCTTGTCATTATCCCTCTGGTGAAGCCCTATGCTTGGCTCATCCAGAACATATAACACGCCTGTTAAACCCGATCCTATTTGCGTAGCCAGACGAATTCTCTGAGCTTCACCCCCCGATAATGTACCCGCAGAACGCGACAATGTAAGATAGTCCAGACCAACATTGACTAAAAAGCCCAGCCTGGCTTTAATCTCTTTAAGGATTTGCTCGGAAATAAGTGTTTCTTTTTCGGTAAGCTTAAGAGAAGAAAAGAACTCAATGCAATCCTTTATTGGCATTTTAGTGACCTCTGCTATGTTTTTACCTCCTACGGTAACAGCAAGGCTCTCTTTTTTCAGCCTGTCACCATTACATTCATAGCATGGAATTTCAGCCATAAATTCCTCATAGTAGCGTTTCATACCTTCAGAACTGGTTTCCCTGTATCGCCTTTCCATGCTTGTTATCACGCCTTCAAAGGGAGCATAAAAGGTTCCGCTCCCATTTGTGCCCCTGTCGTAACTTACCTTTATTTTTTCATTGCCTGTACCATATAATGTGATATCCATTATTTTTTTCGGTAATTTCCCAACAGGTGTATTAATATCAAAATCGTAATGTTTTGCCAAAGCAGCAAGATACATATAGCCATAGCTGTCGCTATTGCCAAAATTCCACCCTCCGGCATTGATTGCACCTTCAGCAAGCGATTTCGAATAATCGGTAATCACCAGGTCAGGATCTATTTTTCGAAATGAGCCTAAACCGCTGCACGCCGGACATGCTCCAAAAGGGTTGTTGAATGAAAACATTTGTGGGGTAAGCTCTTCTATACTGATGCCACAATCGGGGCAGGCAAAATTCTGGCTGAATAATATTTCTTCACCGCCGATAACATCTACAAGAAGTAGACCTCCAGACAGGCGGATAACGGTTTCAATTGAGTCGGTAAGCCTTTTTTGAATACCGGGCCTAATAATGAGCCTGTCTACAACAATTTCAATTGAGTGTTTTTTATTCTTTTCAAGCTTTATGTCTTCATGGATGTCTACTACCTCTCCGTCAATGCGCATTCGGACATAACCGTTTCTTTTTGCATCGGCAATTAATTTGGTAAATTCGCCCTTTCTTCCCCTTACCACAGGTGCAAGCAACTGTAGCCTTGTACCTTCTTCCAGGGCCATTATACTGTCCACCATTTGATCTATAGTTTGCTGCGATATTTTATTTCCGCATTCGGGGCAATGGGGCACTCCAATTCTGGCATAAAGAAGCCTCAGGTAATCATAAATTTCTGTTACCGTTCCAACTGTTGAGCGGGGATTACGGCTTGTGGTTTTCTGATCGATCGAAATTGCAGGGGATAACCCCGTTATATACTCTACATCGGGCTTTTCCATAAGCCCTAGAAACTGCCGGGCATAGGATGATAAAGATTCAACGTACCTTCTCTGGCCTTCGGCATAAATGGTATCAAAAGCCAGTGATGATTTACCCGATCCGCTTAAACCTGTAATAACAACCATTTTATTGCGGGGTATTTCCACGTCTATATTTTTTAAATTATTCTCGCAGGCACCTTTTATATAAATACTGTTTTTCATCTAAATCCGCTCCATGCTAACAAAAAGGTAGAATATAACACATTGGCTGTCGTATCTTCATTTTGATTAATATATTTACCATTATTTAAGTACAATAATCTATTAATGTGACCTAATAAATTATATCAAAACACATATAAATATGCAAACATTTGTTCGGTAAAATGTGATAAAAAAAGAAGTCTGGTATAAAAAGGCCGGGACTCCTCTAAAGTACCAAAACAACTGATTTTCAACACACACTTTGAACATTTATCAGTTCTCAGTCTTTAACAACTGCCCTTCTTACAAGAGGCCAACTGAACGCAATAAATAATCCGAACAAAATAAAGCAGGACAGCATACACATTGAAGGCCTTCTGAAGGCCGCTTTGGTAATTTTAATGAACACTGATAAAATATGATAAAACCTGGGGTTCAATGCTTAAGCATCCTTCCTCCAGCCCAACGGGTAGTATGCAGCCGGGTTCTCAGGAATCTTTGTTGTCTCTTCATTCCTTGTGCTTCTCACAGGTTTAACCTTTTTTGCTGAACATACATTTCCATTCCTGCCTCTTAATATAGCTTTGCAAATTATATCCATTAACTTAAAGCGCCTGTAATTATTTTTTCTAATCCGGGTCTTCATATAAATCAACTCCTTTTGAACCCTTTTTAAAGTTCTGAAATTTTCTTCTTTTCCTGTTTATCCTAACTCCATACAAAATGATCATCCGTTCATACCTTCCTTTATCATTTTCTTTTCACTTTGCCTTCTTTTCTTATTATTCCTCAGTTTGTTTTCCTGCACTCTTGTTCTGGGATTAATGCTCCATTTGCTGCGTATTTTTTTCATATAATCATAAGTTGTCTTCCTCTCTTTCATACTCCCCTCTCCTTTTCAAATTTCCAAATTCATCGGTTTATTGCTACCTGTACATGGTTTTTGCTTTGTGCGTTACAATGTTTTCAGGCAACAAAAAAGCACGCTACCGCGTGCTGTTCTTCTGACTGTAATTTAGTGTTGTAATGCAAAATATTTCTCAGCCTGGTTGCTTTGTAACGCACCGGAATAACATCCGCTCGGCTTCAGCTCATGCTTTTGAAAAAGTAATCCTTATTACAGGTTTCGGTATTCCAGTGCCGGATATTCAGTTATCGAAAAACCACCTTTTTTAAACATATTGACATTTACAACACTCCCTTCATTATTTTTCTCTAATCCTGCAAACAGAAGGATTATGGAACTCATCTCCTGAAACATTATAAAATTAGCTCCATTCTTTGTCAATGTAAAGAATGGTTATACTTATTTATAAAATCAGGAAGAGCAAAAAAATTTCAATTAATGGTCTCCAGTTTTTCAACAGCACTTTTAAGCGAGGTCAGTTTATTGGACTGAACAATGTTATACAAGCTCATTAAC
>JAAYNA010000007.1 GCA_012521105.1 Clostridiaceae bacterium | reverse complement strand
GTTCCATCATTAATTCCTGTTGTTATTATCTGTTTAACAACTGAATTTTTACTGTCATTCTTCAGTACATAAGGCTGGTTTTGCTCATCAAACTGAATTACATTCATTGGAAGAATTACAACATTATCAGCGTTATCACTTATTAATTTTACTTCAGCAGACATACCGATTCTAATGTTCCCATCCTGCTCTATATCTATTGCTGCAGTGTAAAAAGTTACACCATTTGCTATCTGACCTTCTTTTGATATGCTGTGTATATCTCCGCTAAACTCTTTTTTGATAGCAGGAATATAAACAGTTACGCTTTTCCCTGTATTCAGAGCACCTACATCGAATTCATCAACCTTAAATATTACTTCCAGATTGTTATAATTAACAATTTCAGCAAGCAAAGTCCCTGGAATGGCCTGTTGGTTCTCTTCAACATTAATTAATACTACCTCACCATTTATTTTGGATTTTATTAAATCACCTGCAGTGGTAGTGAATAAAACATCCCCTGCTGCAACCTCTTCTCCTTCTTCTATATTAATCTCTGATATTTGCACCATTTTCTCTGAAAAAACAGATTGCCGCTCTTTTGAACTGACATTACCTGAAAAGGAGTAATACGTTACAATATTACCAATTTGAGCTTTTACCTTTTTGTAAGACAAAGAAACAGGACGAAAGAAATTATAAGACAACAGTACTGTTAATGCAATGGCTATTATTCCAATTATAATCCATGCTCTTCGGTTTTCTTTTCTTTTTTTCTTCATAATTCAGGCCTCCGTGAAACATACGCTGAATTATTATTTTTTGTAAGTATTACCTGTAATATACGCAGGGCCTTAGAGAAAAAAATAATCCCTGCTTATGTTTTTATTATTTCATCGTAAGCAGGGTTATTATTATAAACTATCATATTTTAATATGAAATTATCTGACCTGTCTTCTACCCTTTTAGCGCTCCTATCATCATTCCCTTTGTAAAGTATTTCTGTAAGAAGGGATACAGACATAAGATGGGTACAGTGGATACCAAAATTGTTGCATGTTTAATTGTTTCAGATATTAACTCCTGATCTTCTCCTATATTCATGTCACTCATATCATTAATAATAAGTATTTGCCGCAGCACCAGCTGAAGCGGTTCTTTTGACTTATCGTCAAGATAAATCATCGCAGGAAACCACGAATTCCAGTGGGAAACGCCATAGTATAAAATCAACACTGCTACCGTTGCTTTAGTTAATGGAAGCATAATTCTTACTAAAATAGTTATGTGATTTGCTCCGTCAAGCCTCGCAGACTCTTCCATACTATCATCTATAGACATTAATGCTGTACGCATAACTATCAGATTAAAAGTATTAATTGCACTTGGAAAAATAAGAGCTCCACGGGTATTATATAACCCAAGAGATTGGATATTCAAAAAAGCCGGAATCATACCACCTGAAAAATACATGGTAAACATGATAAATACCATTACTATTTTTTTCCCCGGTATGTTTTTACGTGACAAAAAATATGCTCCTATAACTGTCATTGCAATATTAAGCGCTGTTCCTACCACAACATAATAAATAGTATTTAAATAACCATTCCATATAGACGCATTTTCAAAAACTTTCCTATACGCAGCCAGGCTGAAGCCAACAGGTTTTAGAAGTATACC
>JAAYNA010000048.1 GCA_012521105.1 Clostridiaceae bacterium | reverse complement strand
TTGTTTCCTGAAGGAGGGAAAAATACAAAGTTTTATCCCAGAGGAGACAAAAAATGAGCGGAATTGTTAATATGAAAAACATATGTAAGAGCTATTATTTAGGCGATGAAGAAGTAAAAGTATTAAAAAATGTAAATCTCACAGTGAACAAAGGAGAATTCATATCTATTCTGGGTCCTTCTGGCTCTGGCAAAACGACGCTGATGAATATTATAGGGTGCCTTGATATACCTACATCGGGGGATTATATATTATGTGGAAACGACATTTCTGAATTAAACGAATTAGAACTTGCCAGAATACGGAACAAAGAAATAGGGTTTGTTTTTCAAAGTTTTTTCCTTCTTCCCAGGTTAACGGCGGTACAGAATGTAGAACTTCCTCTTGTTTATTCCAACATACCACAGAAAGAACGCAGAAAAAAAGCGAAGGAGATGCTTTTCAGGGTTGGTTTATCGGATAAAATAAATAATCTCCCAAATCAGCTTTCGGGGGGACAGCAACAACGGGTGGCAATTGCCAGGGCCCTTGTAACAGAACCCTCAATTATCCTTGCTGATGAACCAACAGGTGCTCTGGACCAAAAAACCGGCGCGGGTATAATTGAATATTTTGAAAAGTTAAATGAGGAAGGGAAGACAATTATAATTATTACCCATGATATTAATGTTGCAGGGCATGCACACAGGACTGTTAACATACTTGATGGAAAGTTAACGGAGGGTACGGGTTTAAATGATCCTTGAAAGCATTAGAATGTCTTTAATGAATATAAGAAAAAACAAGCTCAGGTCAATGCTGACAATGCTTGGTATTGTTATTGGTGTGGCTTCCATTATTGCTTTAATTACAATTGTACAGGGTGCAACAAATAATATCAGTAATGAAGTTATTAAGCTTGGCGGCAACAAGATATATATTAATGTAATTGGAACTCCACTTAAGCAGGGACTTACACAAAATGATGCGGAACAGATATCATCCCTCGATAACATAGCTGGTGTTTCTCCAACAATAACGGGAAAAACTACCGTAATATATGAAAAAAATATACTGAAGGATATAGTTATTGAAGGCAAAAACGAAGTATATTTCAGAGCAGATCCGGATTTATTAAGTTCGGGAAGAGCTATAAATATTCTTGATCTGGAAAGTAAAAACCAGGTTGCAATTATTGGAAGCAACATAGTCAGAGAATTATTTTTCGGTATAAATCCAATAGGAGAAAAAATCATTATAAATGGAATGTTGTATACAGTTGTTGGTACGCTTAAAGAAACAACAGGCTTTAGTCTGGGCTCCACCAATGATACTGTTATAATACCGTATACAACGGCTTTACGGATTCTTGGTGTAAAAAACATATCAACCCTGGATGCCTACCTTGAGGATACAAGCATGGCAGATCATACAATTATGGAGATAAAAGGTATTTTAAACCAGGCCTTTAACTATAATGAAGATGCTTATAATATTTACAATATGGGCGATATAATAGACTCATTTCAATCAATAATGTCAATGATGTCTATGCTTCTTGGCGGAATTGCTGCGATATCCCTTGTGGTTGGCGGAATTGGTATTATGAATATGATGCTTGTATCCATAACCGAACGCACAACAGAAATAGGATTGCGGAAGGCCTTAGGAGCAACACCGTTTGCAATCAGGCTTCAGTTTATAATTGAATCCATATTTCTTTCTTTAACAGGAGGGGTTATAGGTTTAATATTCGGTGTATTACTGGCATATGTTCTGGGAGCAATAATAGGTGTAGGTGTATCAATTTCCCTGTCAACAAATTTACTGGCGGTGGGTTTCTCTGCAACTGTTGGAATAGTTTTTGGATACATGCCTGCTAGAAAAGCAAGCCGCTTGAACCCCATAGATGCTTTAAGAAGTCTTTAGCTATTTAAATTTTGGAGGAAAAAGCTATCCCGGGGTCCACATCTGGGCATCCAAAGCTATTTTAGGATCAATGCCGTACCTCCAATTAACATTTTTAAGTTGCATAGATATTCTTAATGTGAAGTATTTATACTGAAAATTGCAGAAGACTGAAAAATTCTCAGCATCCCCTTGAAGGCATTAATCTGTTTCTGCTTTCCCAAATTTATTATAAATATTTATATTCATATTCGGCACTTTCGCATAACGGTGTTTATGGATAAAATAGATATGGTGAGATAAAAAGCTACCCGAAAGGTTAGTAATATAAACTGCGAAAAGTTATAATTCTGAGGTGAAAAAAGAATGCAGGTAAACGGACAAATTGAAGGATTAAAGAAAGGTGTTTTGGAATCTCTTCAAAATTTATATGATATGAAGATTCCAAGAGGTCAGGTATTAACAGAAGATCTTATTTCTGTTCTGGCACAGGTTTCTTCCTCTGTTAACCGCGAGATTTCGGTTTTAACCGACAGAAAGGGAAATGTATTGGATGTGCGGGTAGGAGACAGTAACACAGCAGGTGTTTTCCCGATTAATGTCAGAAGGGGCGGAACCGGGCTGGCAGGTGTTAGGTGTATTCACACGCACCCGGGTGGAAGAAGCACTCTGTCAGAGCTGGATATAAGCACATTGAAACAATTGCGCCTTGATATGATGATTGCTGTAGGCGTTTTTAACGGAAAAGCAACAGAAGTATCTGCTGCTATATTGGATGATGACATGCGAAAGGTTGAATTTTACGGACCCTATAATCCTTATGACAACATGCTTAATGAAATAGCCGACATTGTTCAAAAAAACGATAAGCCGGGTAAAGAGCTGACAGTTCTTAGAAGAGAAGATAAAGAACGGGCACTTTTAATTGGTATCGAAACACCTGATACTCCTGTTATTTCAGGAGTGAGTGAAGCGAACATATCTCTTATGGAATTGGTTGAATTGGCAAAAACTGCAGGAGCAGTGGTTGTTGATACAATATTGCAGAAAAGGCCTTCAAAAGATCCGGCATTTCTCATTGGGAAAGGAAAACTTGCAGAAATCAGCAGAGTAGTCCAGGCAAAAGAAATAGACCTGATAATTTTCGATGAGGAATTGTCGGGTTCACAGCTCAGGAATATTGAAAACTATACAAATACTAAAGTAGTGGATAGAACAGGGCTTATCCTGGATATATTCGGGCAAAGGGCAAAATCGAGGGAAGGCCGGGTACAGGTTGAGCTTGCCCAACTAAATTATCTTCTGCCCAGGCTGCAAGGCCGTGGTATTACTCTTTCAAGGCTTGGTGGCGGCATTGGTACAAGAGGTCCCGGTGAAACAAAGCTTGAAACCGACAGGCGTCATATAAGAAGGCGTATTGATTCTTTAAAAAAAGAACTTATTGATATACAGAACCAAAGACAAACAGTGAGACGGGAAAGAGAAAAAAATAAAATTCCGGTGATTGCACTTGTTGGTTATACTAATGCCGGGAAATCCACTTTGTTAAATGCTTTATGCTCTGCAGATGTTTTTGTGGAAGACAAGCTGTTTGCAACTCTTGATACAACTATCCGAAGGATGCAGCTTGAAGAGAACACCACTGTTTTGATCTCCGACACTGTTGGATTCATACGTAAGCTTCCCCACCATCTTGTTGAAGCATTTAAAGCCACCCTTGAAGAAGCAGTCCTTGCTGATCTTCTTTTGATAGTAGCAGATGCGTCCGATCCCTATTCCCCGGATCATATCCGTGTTGTAAATGAAATATTATCGGATTTGGGCGCATCGGATAAACCGTCTGTTCTTGTATGGAATAAGTGGGACCTGGTGGACAGAGATTTTCGAAGTCTCTTTTTCAGAAACGAGTTTATTGAAGTCAACGTGTCGGCAATTACCGGGCAGGGCTTTGACCAGTTAAAGGAAGTAATAAAAAATAATATAAAGCCCGAGACTGAGAAGTTAAAGCTTCATATTCCTTTTACTGAAGGTTGGGTTTTACCCTTCCTGTATGAAAATGGTACAGTGAATTCAGTCCATTATGAAGACAATATTTCTGTTGTTGAGGTAGAAATCGACAAAAAACACATTGGCAGAATAAGTTCTTTTGTAGAAAATTGATAATTTTATGTGTTTTTTTGAAAGATATGAATGGTTAAATAAGACTTTTCATGGTAAGATTAAATAGTGGGAATTAAATTTTTGGTGGAAGTATAATATAAATTGATTAATTAAGTTTAAGGAGGCAACTGTGCAGGAGTTTATATCAAGCGATTTTTTTACATGGGTTGTTTTTCCACTTATAATAATAATTGCGCGTATGATTGATGTAACTTTGGGGACATTACGGATTATATTTGTTTCAAGGGGAAACAGGATTATAGCGCCAATACTTGGTTTTTTTGAAGTTCTTGTCTGGGTAATTGTGATCAGCCAAATTATGCAAAACTTAAATAATCCGTTAAACTACATTGCATATGCTCTGGGCTTCGCAATAGGCAATTATCTTGGTATACAAGCTGAGGATAAATTAGCCATTGGACATTTGGTTATCCGTCTTTTTGTTACTGAAGACGAAGAAGATATTATGAAAAAAATAATTAATGCCGGCTTTGGAATAACATCCATTAAAGGTAAAGGGGCTACAAATGAAGTTACAATCCTCTATTCGGTAATAAAAAGAAAAGACCTGGAGTCCTTTCTTTCCATCATAAATGAAAGCGATAAAAAAATATTTTATTCGGTAGAATCAGCCAGAGAGGCTCATTTAGGGATTTACCCCCAGACAGGCAGCAATTTATCCAATCAACGGAGGGATATCCTTAGAAAATTATCGGGTGGTTTTAGCAAAAGAAAATGATCTTTACAAATACGAAATTTACCTATTATAATATACAATATATTGACAATAAACACGATAAAAATACAATATATTGGGGGTAAATGTCATGAAGTTAACAGAAAATGCTGTAAGGGTACTTGAGAAAAGATATTTAGCTAAGGACGAGAATGGTAACGTAATTGAAACACCGGAGCTGATGTTCAGACGGGTTGCAAAAACCGTAGCTATGGCAGATAAAGACTATGTAGATGAAAAAGAACTATTAGCCATAGAGGAAAGATTTTATAACCTGATGACACAGCTTTATTTTTTGCCAAATTCACCAACACTTATGAATGCAGGAAGACCCTTAGGACAGCTCAGTGCCTGTTTTGTATTACCCATTGAAGACAGCATGGAGGGCATTTTTGACAGTGTTAAGAATGCAGCGCTTATTCATAAAAGCGGCGGTGGCACAGGTTTTAGTTTTTCAAGGTTAAGATCAAAGGGTTCATCTGTTAATTCTACCGGTGGTGTTGCCAGTGGTCCGGTAAGTTTTATGAAAGTTTTTAACTCGGCTACAGAAGCAGTAAAACAAGGTGGTACACGCAGAGGCGCCAATATGGGAATTTTGCGCGTAGATCACCCCGACATTCTTGAATTTATAACCTGTAAGCAAAACAATGAGGATATTACCAATTTCAATATAAGTGTGGGTATAACCGAAGCTTTTATGAAAGCAGTTGAAGAGGGCAGGGATTACGATTTAATAGAGCCAAAAGCAAAGAAAAAGTCTGGAAAATTGAATGCTCGCGAAGTTTTTAATATGATGGTGGAAATGGCTTGGAAAAATGGAGAACCCGGTATAATCTTCCTCGACAGGCTGAATCGTGACAATATAACCCCCGAACTTGGCGAAATAGAAAGCACTAACCCTTGCGGTGAACAGCCACTGCTTCCTTACGAAGCATGTAACCTTGGCTCCATTAATTTAAGTCTGATGCTGAAGGAAACTGATAAAGGGCTGGAAGTTGATTTTGATAAACTAAAGGAAGTTGTTCATGAATCTGTTCACTTTTTAGATAATGTTATTGATGTAAATAAGTATCCGTTACCAGAAATAGATCAAATGACCCGTGGCACCAGAAAAATAGGGTTAGGTGTTATGGGTTGGGCTGATATGTTATTAAAGCTTGGTATTCCATACAATTCTGATGAAGCAATTACTCTTGCCGAAGAGGTTATGGGCTTTATTCGCAAAGAGGCCCGTCAGAAATCAATGGAACTTGCAAAAATAAAAGGTGTATTCCCTTATTATGATAAAAGCATATATAAAGACAAAAAAATAAAAATTAGAAATGCCACAACCACCACAATAGCGCCAACTGGTACCCTAAGTATTATTGCTGGGGTTTCAAGCGGAATAGAACCGCTTTTCGCCATATCCTTCATTAAAAATGTTATGGATAACGATGAACTTGTGGAAACCAATCCGATTTTTAAGGAAATAGCAAAGCAGAGAGAGTTTTACTCGGACGAGCTGATGAAGACCATTGCAAAAAAAGGCGGCGTGAACGATATTGAAGAGATCCCTGAGGATATTCGCAAAATCTTTGTAACAGCCCACGATATTTCTCCCGAATGGCATGTGAAAATGCAGGCTGCGTTCCAGAAGCATACCGATAATGCTGTTTCCAAAACTGTTAATTTAAGGCATGATGCAACTCTTGAAGATGTGCGTGAGGTCTTTTTAACTGCTTACAAATTAGGTTGTAAAGGTGTAACAATATACCGTGACGGAAGCAGGGACTCCCAGGTATTAAACATAGGAAAAGTCAAAGGTAAGGATGAAAATGAGCATGATAGTAAAGGCAGGTTCAAGATCAGTCCAAGACCACGCCCAGATATTACAAACGGATTTACCGAAAAGGTGAGAATAGGCTGTGGAAATCTATATATTACTGTTAATTACGATGATGAAGGTATCTGCGAGGTATTTACAAATACCGGAAGGGCAGGGGGGTGTCCATCCCAGTCCGAAGCCACCGCACGCCTTGTTTCAATTGCCCTTCGTTCGGGCATAGATGCAGAATCAATAATAGAGCAATTAAAGGGGATCCGTTGTCCTTCAACAATACGCCAGCGTGATATGAAAGTTTTGTCCTGTCCTGATGCAATAGGGCGCTTGATTGAAAAAGTTATGAATCATCAAAACGGAAATGGCAACGAAATAAATGGCAATAAGGGCAATAGTATAACCGCCTCTGCTCAAAAAAACAGTCCGCTGTCCGGTTCATCAGAAATTTCGGTTGGAAAAACAGAAAAACGAAATCACCATGATGAGCACCTTTGCCCAGAGTGTGGAGAACCTGTGGAACATGAAGGCGGATGCGTAACATGCCGTAGCTGCGGCTACTCAAAATGTGGCTAACAGGATTTACATAATAAATTATGTATGTGATTTATAAAATTAATATATGATTTTGTCAATGGTCAGAAATTACGGGTTCAGAAACATAAACTATCTTATAGAGTTGCGTGGTTTAAAGGAAAACTTGCTGTGTGGCAATTGCCCTTGCACCATTCATGGATTTATAATTAATTTTTGAATATTTGGCCTATAGGGTATTTTGTAAGGGAAACAGCATAAATGATAATAAGAAAGGGCATAACCTTATTGAAATGGCTGGGATTACAGAGGTGGCTTATGGAATCTTATGATTCCATACAAGGCTTTAAAGCCAATAGTTTTCCTGGTTTCCCGTTCCAAACAATGGAGCATCCATTATTGTTGTGGGCAATAAATTGACGTTATCGCAATTAAAGTTAGTGTACATCTTCAATTACTTAAGCGGTGATGACATTAAGAGAATTGCCGTCAATTGATTGACAGAAACGCAATTAAATTTGTTGTTGTACTTGAAAAAGTTTTATGTTATAGTAAAACTATAAAGTAAATAGATGTAAGTGGAGAGAAGGAGTCACATAAATCCGATATTTGCTGTTCGGATCTTTGTGACTTTTTTTCGTTTACATATATTAATAATAAATTAGAGGTGATGTTTAAAATGTCTGACAAAACAGTATGGGTTGACTTTGATACTTTGGAAAGATTTATGGTGGATGTATTTAAGGGCGTAGGCGTTCCTGAGGAAGATGCAAAAATATGTGCAGATGTTTTGATTGAATCTGATAAAAGGGGAATTGATTCACATGGAATTAACCGCCTGAAGCCAATTTATTACGACAGGATTAAAGCAGGCATACAAAACCCTGTTACAAATTTCGAAATTGTTAAGGAAGGCCCAACAACTGCAGTGGTTGACGGTCATAATGGTATGGGCCATGTAATAAGTAAAAGAGCTATGAACATGGCAATTGAAAAGGCAAAAAAATATGGTATGGGTATGGTAGCAGTAAGAAACTCTACTCACTACGGAATTGCAGGTTATTATGCGACAATGGCTACAGAACAGGGAATGATTGGAATAACAGGAACAAATGCAAGACCTTCTATTGCCCCAACTTTTGGTGTTGAGAATATGCTTGGAACAAACCCCCTTACATTCGGAATACCAACCGATGAAGAGTTTCCTTTCGTTCTCGACTGTGCAACATCCATCTCTCAGCGCGGAAAGATTGAAGTATATGCAAAGCTTGGAAAGTCTCTTCCGGAAGGCTGGGTAATTGATGAAAACGGAAATACAATGACCGATCCCAATGAAACGCTTGAAGCCCTTGTAAAAGGCAAGGCAGCGCTAACACCATTAGG
>JAAYNA010000047.1 GCA_012521105.1 Clostridiaceae bacterium | reverse complement strand
TTATAGACCAGGCAAGCCTTCATTCCCCCACCCATCCATTTCGAAAATTTTCAGAATATTTATATTATTTATATATACATGGGATTGACAGTTTACATTGTATATACGTTATGTTATAATATACACAGGTGGCCCGGTTGCCAGGTGGCCCGGGGATCAGAACAATTATAAGGAGGTTTTGCAATTGAAAACTGAAGTTATCAACATTGGCGTTCCTATAAAACTATATATTGAACATAGTAATAATGAAATAAAAGAAATGGTCATAAAGGCTGTAAACGAACACAAGGCAATAGAAGTAGATGAACAGCCTATAAAGTATGTAACAATGCCTGTAAGACTACCTAAGGCCACAGCAAAGGCAGTCAGACAGCTGGCAGAGGACCATAAGCTACCTATAACAAAATATACCTGTAAATTACTGGAAGGGGTCGAATTCAATGAAGTATAATAAAAGAATTAAGAATAAAATCGTGCTTTCACTATTACGTGATATGGAAAAAGAATTTCAGGGTTTATATAATGAACAAGAGAGGATTTTTTATAGAAAAGTTGCTGAATTAAAAAAAGCAGAAACCAAACGTGATTTATTAAGTGGTTATAAAAGGGATGAAATGATAAAAGCAATGGGAGTTCTTGAAGGAATTACTATGATTAATAATGTGATAAGAAATCTAATTGTTATTCATTCATCAGTTACGCATTTAAAAGGGGGTGAATGAGAATGTATAAACTCACACAAGAAGAAAAAAATGAGTTGAGAAGGCTAACACAGCTGGCAAACAGGCGAATAAAAGCTTTCATGGTGGAATACGAAAAAGCTGGACTTTCTATCATACCTAAAGAAGTTAGCGGGGGTATACAAACACGTCAACAATGGGCAACAGAAAAGTATGCCATTTCACGTTCTACTAAATTTGCCAACGAAGAAGCTTTCAGGGCCCACTTGAGGTGGTTAAGGCAGTTTGAGAAGCCAGCAATCAGGCCACGCCTTACAGAGTATACAAAGGTTCAGAGGAAAAAAACAATAGAAGCATATAAAACAATAATGGGCGATATAGACGAAGGTACAATAAAGAAGATAAATAAAATGTCATTGGCAGAGTTGACAAAATTTTGGCAGAAATTTTCTGACAGGGCTAGACAGTTAGGGTTGCAGTATTCATCAGATGCTATGGCGGAACTTATGGAAACTGAACTGTATGAAGAGGATGAAAAGGCCTTAATGGAGGGTTAAACTATGGGGGCTAGAGGGTCAGCACCACAGTTGGGGCAGATGTATGTCGCAGACTTTGAAACATGCGACAGTGATGAGTTTTACAAGGTTGATGGTGAAGGAAGAGAGATCTATAAGCAGAGGGTTTGGCTTGCAGGTCATAGAAATTTGGAAACAAAGAAAACAGAGTGGTTTACTTCCATTGACGATTTTATGAAAAGTGTTCTTTCAAGGGGCAATAATGTAAATACTGAGTATGCCATACACAACCTGAAATTTGATGGTAGCTTCATTATACCATGGTTATTTGAAAATGGCTATAGTGTAACACATAATAAACCTGATAGTAAGCAATTTTCTGTTCTTATAGATGAACGAAACAACTGGTACTCTATAACTATACAAGTCACTAAGAAACGCAGGGTTACCTTTTGGGATAGTGCAAAATTGTTTCCTATACAGCTTGAATATCTACATGAAATATATGGTACACCTACAAAGAAAATTCACGAAGATGATGACTTCTATAATCAAAAAAGGCCAGAGGGCCATATACCTACAGAACAAGAACTAGAATACTTTTTTAATGATTTGATAGTGCTGGAAGAAACTCTAAATGAACATATAAAACTGGAAGGGTTGCGGTTCAAGAAAACTCAGGCAAGTCAGGCTTTTTATGCATTTGAGCAATCGTTCCCTGCATGGAGGTTGCGTTTTCCTGCATTGGACGATGAAACAGATGCACTGATTCGCCCTGCATACTGGGGCGGTATAGCTTATGTCAATCCTGCCTATGCAGGCAAAGATATGTATAATGTTGAAGTATATGACATAAATTCATCATACCCTCA
>JAAYNA010000046.1 GCA_012521105.1 Clostridiaceae bacterium | reverse complement strand
TATTAACTAATATGATACCAAATATTGTATTTCACTACAAGTTTACTTTATATTGCATGATCATGAACTTCTTATTCAGTTCAATAGAGTATGCCTTCCGCCATATAGTATAACTTTTTAGCAGAATAAAAAATTCCTTACATTCATTTCAGAAAGTAAGGAATTGCATATTTACATAATACTAGTTTTAATATGCCAGATCAAAGTCGGCTTAACATATCAGGTATTAATATATAATCAAATTTAAAGTCTAAACTATTTCCTTTATTATCAACCATATCATGCACTAGATTAAAATCATATTTTCCTATTTCTCCATCTGGCCTTCTGATTTTTTTAGTAGTTGCGATCGCAAAATCAAAAGGCTACCTTCAATACCTGCAACGTCCACAAAGAACAGGTTCACTTTTACACCATCATCGCTCTGAAAAGAGATATCCTCGTGATTTCTCATTTCCATGTTAACCGGATAAATCAAACAAATTTCTGACGCTCCATACTTCTTCGAATATGCATACATCTGATACATATCTGACTGAGATATTCCGTAATTGGTCCTTGGATTATTCACTAGACTTTTCCATTTCGTATCCAAAATCACTTTAGTATCATCGTCTCTAACGATGACAATATCTGGTTGTAGTGCAAACCGCCTCGGTGAATCGAAAAGATAGTATCCCTTATCTTGAGTAGAAATATTCCAGTTCAAATCGAGCAGTACCTTTTTCAGCTGCTGTGCTATGTAGGATTCAAATACCTTCTCCATTGGGAATAGCAGTGCTCTGGCGTTATGGCCTCCAGAAAACGTTGTAAAACTCTTGTTCATTAGAAACACCCGAGACCAGCGCATCAACATCTCATAGTCCTTTGTGCTCCAGATTTTTCTGCGCCTCTATATATAGCATCTAGTACTCCACTGTTAAATAAGCGAGATAGTGTTATAATAGACGTTTCAAGTTCATTACGAATTTTAAATATTCTTTTTAAGAGACAATTATAAGCTCCTTCTGGGTTTCTATAATAGCATTGACACGAGGCTTAAACACTAAATCACCTTCTGATTTTAAATCTGCAACAAAAATATTATCTTTGTTTACAGAATAATACTCTGATTCTTTAGCTGCAAGCCTTGCATAGAGCATAAGCTCCAGTTGTTTTTCCTGAACTATTTCTACCAACCAGAACATTGACTTCCACACACAGATGCTATAAAAAAGCCACACAGACATCAATTCCATCAACTAGCCCCATCATGTAGAAACAATTGTATTAATCTCGAAATGAGTAAGTTCTGAAATGATTGAAAATACTGGGTTTGAAAAATATTATAATATAAAAGTTAATAATAACTTATTATACCCTTTGTAAGTGTTTGTGGTAACATATCAAAGGGTATTTTATTTGCAAAGATGATTTTTATAAAGAAGCTTAGAAGGTGTGTAGAAATATTTTGCATTTAGAAAGCTAATTGGTATATAATGTAATTAGCAACCCCACTGTTCTAATCTAGGGCGGAAAATAGCACG
>JAAYNA010000045.1 GCA_012521105.1 Clostridiaceae bacterium | reverse complement strand
TACCTTCTATAAGGTGGAGAGGTTCAAATATAAAAATGCCAGAGTTAACTCTGGCATTTTTATATTTGTTAAAATTTGATTTCGTGTGAAATATTAATATAATTCAGGATAAAGTAAGCAACGTATATGTTTTTACTAAATCTAAAAATATTTTTGCTGTAATAAGTAAATAAAAATTGATTTTGAGACAATTTAAAAATATAATGATTAAACCTTAAAACTTTTGGAGGTGGTTTTTAATGAAATTTTTAAACAGAAAAGGTAATTCCGTTATTATTGTTGTTATTATTGCTGCGGTGGTATCACTAGGATTATTTGCTTACTTAAGTTTCAGTACGACAACGGCTTTCGTAGTAGAGAACAATGTTATTCAAGCAGGTACAAAAATTACCAAAGACATGCTTACAGATGGTACTATTGCCATGAAAGAAATTCCAAAATCATTAGCCAATGATTATATTATCACTGACTTTGATGAAATAAATGGGATGTATGTCAAAGATGCTTTGAAGCCAGGGAAAATTATATTCTCTTATGATATAGCCAAGAACGGAGATTTAAGAAGTAATGAAATTTTAACCACATACAATCTTGAAGCAGTAACTCTTACATCTGAACAGATTATGGGGTTAAGTGATGTTGCTAATAAGAATGATAAGGTCAATGTTTATGGAACATACAATTATGATTTTAAAAACTTAAGGGATGCTTTTGGTGGTCAGGGATTCCCTGTTTCAGCACTGGTTCCTGAAGTACAGAAAGTATTCATTGAAAATGGTTATAAGACAACAGATGTTATTACCGCAGAAGAAGTAACTATCACAAAGTTACTGCTCCAAAATGTACCTATCGTTGATGTAAAGAAAGATGAAGACGATGACTCTATAAAGAAAGTTACTATTGGTGTAGAACCAGAGCATGCAGAAGCAATTTATTTGACTTTACAGACTACAGGAAAAGTTGGCTTAACAGTATTGCCATATAGCGATGGCAATTATGTAGAAAAGGAAACAAAGGGTTCTATTACAACTCTTGAACTGAAAAATGGTGGAATTATTAATGATGTTGGTCAAAGTGGAAGTCAAGGAGAAAAGTAAAAGATAAATAGAATAACTTAAGGAGGGATATAGATGAATACTATTCTTTTTATCGAAAATGATATGTATTGGTTTCAGCAAATATCTTCACATTTTATGCTGAAACCTGAATATAAGGTGGAACATTCAACTAATCTGCTGGAAGCAATGAATAGAATCAACAGTGGCAGTAACTATTATAATGCCATTGTTCTTAATGTGAATGCTTTGATACAAAATTCAGACATAAAGCAAGTTATTGCAAATATAAAAGAAAAAATTCCTTTTGCTAAAATTATTTGTGTCTTGGAAAATAACGACCCATACCAATTTGTTTCTCTCAATCAAAACGGAGCAAATGGGGTTTTGTTAAAACCATACAGCGTGGATGCTTTAATTGCGGAAATAGAAAAGGATGGTATTCCTTATTCAAATTCCAAGGCTCCAAACCCCAATAATTATGGAATAAATCCTAATGGCAATAATCTCAATATGCCTCCTTTTGGTATTCCTTATCAACAAAATCCGCAGGAGAATGTAAATAAGGGGAATATTGAAAATCCCCAAAATGTAAGAATAGATAATTTAGGAGATATGGGTCATCAAACAGGTGAGATGCATGAGTTTAAGCCAAAGCAGTTTGATATGGCTCAGACTGAATATCAACAGCCTTATGAACAGCAACAGTATAACCCTAATATGCAACAGAATGCACCTTATGGTAATCAACAACCTTATGGTACTCAAACGCCATATGGTAATCAACAACCATACAGCAATCAACAACCATATGGATATACCCTAAATATGCAAGGTGGAGAAATGCCACCATATAACCAAAGGCCTCAAGGATATCCTAATCAGAGAGGTGGTATTTCTTATCCAGGAGCACCTAGACCAAATAGTGGTATAGTAAGGATACCAAAAAACACAACTATTGCAGTACACTGTCCTAAAGGAGGAGTAGGAAAGTCCTCTATTGCTAAAGAATTAGCCATTACTTATGCCTTGAGCAGTGTAAATGGGCAGAGGTTAAGAGTTTGTTTGGTGGATATGGATATTGATTACGGCGATATTGCCGTAATGCTTGAATTAAAACAGAATAAATCTATAGCAGACTGGGCACGCAACATTAGAACTCGTAT
>JAAYNA010000044.1 GCA_012521105.1 Clostridiaceae bacterium | reverse complement strand
GCAAAAGCCCCGCAACACTGTAGATTTTAGTTATTTCAAGAGCCTCTTCAAAGGTCAGATCGGGCAGTATCGACGGCATCCTGCGGGCAAGCATTGTTTTGCCCGATCCGGGGCTGCCGATCATACTGATGTTATGATACAAAACCACGCTGTTTTTTTGGTGTGGATATGTATCATAACAGAATAATAATGAGATATAAAACCATGTAAATTTGATTGGCGTAACTCTGTTATTTTTGGTATAATTTTTTCGAAAAGTGTATTTAGGAGAGGAATGAAAACTGATGGCAGAAGCCAACGAAAGAATAACCGAAAATTTAATTCGTAACGCATTGCGAGATTTAGGATATTATGATACTGACGCTGATACAATAGTAGAAGAACAGAAAAGCCAAATTGAAGAAGTAAAACGGCTGCTCAAAGGAGCAAGTAAAACTGGCGGCGGTGGTAAAGGGGCACCAGAATTTATTATAAGTTCTCGCATGTTTCCAGACTTTCTTATTATCATAGAGTGCAAAGCATTAAAAAGACAACATGAAAGCCCTCACAGAGACCGACCCGCAGAATATGCCGTTGATGGCGTAATACATTATGCTATGCATTTAGCAAGGTCATTTAATGTTATTGCAATAGCCGCAAGTGGTCAGACTGCTTCAGGACTTAAAATATCAACATTTTTGTTCCCCAAAGGTACTACAAAGTACAGGGAATTAACCAATGAACATGGAAAACCTATTGATAAGATTATTCCATTTGATGATTATATACGTCATGGTTCTTTTGACCCATTAGTTGCTAAAAATAGACACGATGATTTGATGACATTTTCCAGGGAACTGCATGATTTTATGAGAGACCATGCAAAGTTAACTGAGAGTGAAAAGCCATTGTTGGTTAGTGGTACACTTATTGCACTCCGAAATCAAGTTTTTGCTAAAACTTATGACATGTACTCACCAGAAGAGCTACAATCTGAGTGGATGCGCATTATAGGAGAAGAAATTCAAAAAGCTAAAATTCCTAATTCAAAAAAAACAAGCATGACACAGCCTTATTCCACTATAGCTGTACACCCAGAGCTTGGTAAAGCAACAAAAAAATATCCTAAGGGTGTGCTGAATGAACTTATACGTATGTTAAATGAAAAGGTATGGCCTTTTGTTAGCGTTTATCACGATTTTGATGTAGTAGGGCAATTTTATGGAGAGTTCCTGAAGTATACTGGTGGAGATAAGAAAGCATTAGGGATTGTCTTGACCCCTCGACATATTACTGAACTATTTTCGCTCATTGCTAATTTATCTGTAAATACAGTTGTAGACGGTACTGGCAAGAAACAGATAAAAGCTTCAAAAGTACTGGACATATGTGCTGGTACAGGCGGTTTTCTGATTTCAGCGATGCAACACATGATAAGACAAGCTGTCACAGAAGAGGAAAGAAACTACATCAAACAAGAATGTTTGGTAGGCGTTGAGCAACAACCTAATATGTACGCACTGGCTGCAAGTAACATGATTTTAAGAGGCGACGGAAAAGCAAACCTATATCAGGGTTCATGTTTTGATAAAGCTATTACTAAAGCGATTAAAGCACATAAGTGCAATGTTGCAATGCTAAATCCTCCATATTCACAAGGTGACGCAGACCTTCATGAGCTTGTTTTTGTAAAACATGCATTAGATTGCATAGTTGAAGGCGGAACTGGTATTGTTATAGTACCTATGTCGTGTGCTATATCCCCACACCCCATGAGAGAAGAAATATTAAAACATCACACTTTGGAAGCGGTTATGTCTATGCCCGATGACTTATTCTACCCAGTAGGGGTAGTCACCTGCATTATGGTATTTACCGCAGGTATACCACACAAAGTAAGTAACAAAAAGACTTGGTTTGGGTATTGGAAAGATGATGGTTTTGTGAAGACTAAACACAAAGGTAGAATAGACTTATATAACAGATGGCCACAGATAAGAGATAGATGGGTTGAGCAGTATCGGAATCGTGAGGTGCATCCAGGTGAATGTGTCACACAGTATGTAACACATGAGGACGAGTGGTGTGCTGAAGCTTATATGGAAACAGATTATTCTAAAATAACCAAAGACATGTTCGAAGATACGGTAAAAAAATATGCTATTTTTAAATTATTAGGAACAAATTTAAAATCACTTTCTGACACAGATGAGGAGGACACCTTGGATGACGATGATGAAAGTAAGTGACTTATTCGATGTTTCATATGGACATAGTCTGGAATTGAATAGATTAACAATAGCACGGACTGATGGTATAAATTTTGTTTCCAGAACGTCACAAAACAATGGGGTTTCAGCAAGAGTAAAACGGATTCCAGATATTGAACCTGCCAAAGCAGGACTTATAACGGTAGCTGTAAGTGGAAATCCTATGGAATGTTTCTTACAACCAGAACCGTTTTATACTGCTTTTCATGTATTTCTTTTAGAACCTAAGATTCCAATGACAGATTTGCAAAAATTATATTATTGCGAATGCTTAAAAGCTAATAAATACAGATATAATTACGGGAGGCAGGCAAATAGAACGTTAAAAGATATTTTAATTCCTTCTCCTGATGATATTCCAGATTGGATTAATGAAATTGATTTAAATTGTTTTTCTAATGCAAATCAACCAGTAACTCAAACGCCTACTCCAAGTTTAAACACATCGGATTGGGTTGAATACAGATTTGATGAATTATTTGACATTAAAAAGGGAAAAAGACTTACAAAAGCAAATATGCTGCCAGGTAAATTACCTTTTATTGGTTCAATTGATAAAAACAATGGCGTTTCTGCATACGTAGGACAACCTGCTATACATGATGGTAACACCATTACTGTCAATTATAATGGTTCAGTTGCGGAAGCTTTTTACCAGCCTGAACCTTATTGGGCATGTGATGATTGTAATGTGCTTTATCCAAAGTTCAAGCTTAATCCATATATAGCTTTATTTTTAACAACAATTATTAGAAATGAAAAATATAGGTTTAACTATGGCAGAAAATGGCACGTTGAACGCATGAAAAATTCGGTTATTAAACTCCCAGCTAAAAGCGATGGGACGCCTGATTGGGAGTTTATGGAGAATTATATAAAATCGCTTCCTTTTAGTTCTCAAATCTAATATACGAATCAGTTCCTTCGGGAGCTGTTTTTTTTATTTAACGGCTGCCCTTGAATTGTATGGGCAGGGCATATTTATAAGAGTTTTATATATATTTTTAATTTTATTATATGAGTAAGCATAGTCAGTTTTTTTTACACCCCATCTGAAAAACTTTGTCAGTCCATTTGTTACGGCTTTGTTACATTTTCTTGAGGATACTGCTTTTGCTTTGATTATTTTGTAACAAAATTGTAACACATTTTCTTTTAACAAAATTAAAAGTTTATATACAATAACATCACAGAAACAGCAAGATGATTGTTCTGATTCGCTTCTGCATAATCACAATGCTTAATGCTTAATGCTTAATTTCCTAAATTAACGCAATTTTATATCGTCTTTTTCGTGGTTTTGCTTAATCCACGTTAAAAAAAAGCACTCCGGCTCATCCCCGGATGTATGAACCGTTAGAGGGCGTGTGACTCTTTTTGTAGAGATACAAATAAGAGTATAAGTCCAGCTCGGTGCGACTGTCCTGCTTGGCGAAAGCCATAGGGGGGCACTCGAATAGACCTGATGAGTCTCCGTGGTAAGAGCAGACCTGGACACGGCGCTTAAGTAAGCGATAAGAGTGGTGCATATGCACGGGATTTGATGACGAAACGGATACCTGCGGCTCCGGCCGTCATAAGTCCTCCTCTGTAAGTATAAGGCTATTTGATGCCTTGTACTTACAGG
>JAAYNA010000043.1 GCA_012521105.1 Clostridiaceae bacterium | reverse complement strand
TCCCCCTGTCTGACTTGTCCTTATAGATCCAAAGGGGTTACTACAATCAGGTTTTTATGTAGCTGTAATATGGAGGCAGGGACCAGTGGGGTTACCGGTCCAAACAGAGCTTTTTTCAGTATATCTTTTTTGTCATCTCCACTGGCTATTAGCAATATTCTTCCCGCCTGCATAATAGGCTTGATTCCCATGGTAATTGCTCTCTTCGGAACATCATCGGTGGTATTAAAAAATCTTGAATTGGCATTTATTGTGCTCTCTTTTAAATTGACACAATGTGTGCCCATAACAAATTCATCAGATGGTTCATTGAAGCCAATATGGCCATTATGACCTATACCAAGAAGCTGAAGATCGATTCCGCCTTTTTTTTGAATCAGCTCATCATACCGCTTGCATTCTGCATCAATATCAGCAGCTTTACCATTGGGAACATGGGTATTCTCCAAGTCAATATTTACTTTTGTTAACAGGTGTTTATTCATAAAGTAACGGTAACTTTGCTCATGGGTGGGATCCAGATCACAATATTCATCCAGGTTAATGGTGGTTACCTGAGAAAAATCTACATCACCATTGTTGCACAACTCGATCAGTCGCTCATATGTACCAATTGGTGTAGAACCGGTTGCCAGCCCCAGCACAGTTTGAGGGTGCAGGGTTATCTGGGCAGCAATAATATCTGCTGCTATTTTGCTCATCTCTTCATAGTTTTTAACTTTAATAATTCTCATAAATCAGCTCACCTTTCATAAAGTGAATCTATAGAGGATTTCTGACAAGCAAGCGCATGCATAAATAAATCGTTTGTTTGCCTGTGATAATTATATCACAGGGAATTATTGAAAAAAAAGTTTTTTTTCGAAAAAATCAGAAGTAAATCTTTGGTATTATATAAAGAAATCACCGTGTTCATTCAGAGAAAAAAGCCAAAAAACTGGTTGACAATAATAGAACAGAATTGTAATATAAAGGTAATTGGGTAAAGGGGGGAAAGGAATGGATAAGTTTTTTCAGAGGGCAAGAGAATTCATATACAGGAATGCCAGACCATTGGATTATGCACGGTGGCAATATCATTTTGAAAATGGAAGTAAGGAATCTGTTTTAAATGCTTTGTCCTGTTACCAGAATGATGATGGAGGATTTGGACATGCTCTTGAGCCTGATTCATGGAATCCGAATTCTTCACCTATCCAAACCTGGTATGCAACCGAAATACTTCGTGAAATTAACTTTACCGATAACTCGCATCCAATAATCAGGGGTATCTTAAATTACCTCGAAAGTGGTAAAGATTTTAATGGCGAAACTTGGTACAACATTATAAAAAGCAATGACAACTACCCCCATGCACCGTGGTGGAACACAGTAAGTGGCAGCGACATGCATGATGACTACAATCCCACAGCATGCCTTGCAGGGTTTATCATAAAATACGCCGAAAAAGACAGTATGCTCTATAATCTTGGTTGCCGTTTAGTCAAAGAGGCCGTGGATGATTATATGAATAAGGGGCTTCTTGGCAATATGAGCACTGTGTTGTGCTATATTCGCCTTATGCAATATGTAGAGGAAGCAGATGCTACAGATATTATTGATGTTAATGCGCTGAAGGACAAATTAATAAAGAATGTTGAAAGCAGTATTACAAGAAATACTGTTGTATGGGAAACATCGTACATATGCAAACCTTCTCAATATTTCAACAGCAAAGAAAGTGTATTTTATAACAGTAATAAGGAAATTGCTGATTTTGAATGTGAATTTATTATAAAAACACAACTTCCGGATGGTTCATGGAACATTACATGGAATTGGGCTGATTATCCTGAAGAGTGGGCGTAGCAGAAACTGGTGGAAATCCAATGGTATAATAACAAATCTCCTATATTTAAAAGGTTTTGATAAAAGCATATAATGCCGTCCAGCTGAACACCGCCCTTTTGTACAAACTTTGCAATGCATTCCCGGCCCTGCACATCCAACTCCGGGTTCGAGACCACCCGATTCAACACATTTTATCCCGCCAAAACCTGTACGTACAATACTTTCCAGCTTTATATCATCACCTGTTTCACGGTATCAAGAACGGTGCGCTGGCAAGGGTTCCCAAAAGAATCCGTGTGGAATCTGCCTTTGGGTCACACCCTGCCACCATTATTTTCTTGCCCATTTCTGCAAGTCCGGCTGTTAAATTCTGTGTTGTGGTGGATTTCCCAATACCACCCTTCCTGTAAATTGCAATTTGCCTGATTTTGCTGCTCATGTGACTAACCTTCAAAATTCATATAATATACTCTGGTTGTGGCATTGCACTTGCAAGGTGAAGTTTTTCCAGAATACTTCGGCGGATATGGAGAAATTCCGTACTGCCACGATGACGTGGATGGAGAAGATTTACCTCCATAATTTCACTTATCCTACCAGGACGCGGAGTCATAATAACAATGCGGTCGGAAAGATAAATGGCTTCGTCCACGTCGTGGGTTACCAGAATCATCGTGGTTTTATTCTCTCTGTGGAGCTCCAGAAGCTTATCCTGAATATCAGCTCGGGTAAAAGAATCAAGTGCACCCATTGGCTCATCCAGCAGTAATACCTCAGGGTTATTGATTAATGCCCGCGCAATGGCAGCACGCTGTGCCATACCGCCGCTTATCTGGTGCGGATAAGACTTTTCAAATCCCTTAAGTCCCACAAGTTCAATAAAATGGGCCACGAGTTCCTTGTTTTGCCTGTAAACACGACGAGTTTTAAGTCCGGTTGCAATATTTTTTTCAACTGTCATCCATTGAAAAAGGCCACCCTGTTGAAAAACATAACCGCGCTGCGGATCGGGTCCGGAAATTTGCTGACCATTTAGGGTAAGTTTTCCTGTTTCGGGCTTATCAAGCCCGGCAATCAGCCGTAAAAGCGTTGTCTTCCCGCAGCCCGAGGAACCGATAATCGAAAGAAATTCTCCACGCCGAACAGACAGATTAATGTTCTGAAGGGCTTCCACATGGTTGTCATAATCGTCATAATAGGTATAATTGACATTTTCAATTTCCAGAATTACATCTCTGGTTTCTGATATATTTCTACTCATTCCTTTACCCATCCTTTCTGCCAGCGCAGTACACGTGCTCTTATAAGTCCGATTATTTTCATAATCAAGCTGAACAGTATCGCCATTACGAGGATCGAGGCAAATACTTTATAATAAGCCGACCACACTTTACTAAGGTTGATATAATAGCCCAGTCCGCCGGGCTGACCCATCATTTCTGCCATAACCAGGGTTGTAAAGGCAAATCCGGTGGCATTGGATATACCCGTAAAGATCTGAGGCATGGCCTGAGGGATGGCTACATGGCATACCAGATACAATGTTTTTGCACCCAGTGTCCGTGCTACCTCTAACTGGGATTTAGGGGTGGATTGTATTCCCTGGGCAGTGAGCGACGCAATGGAAAACCAGCCGCAAATGACAATTAAAAATACAGCTGCCATAAATGGGGTGGGAAACAGTGTCAGTGCAAAGGGCATCCATGCAACAGCCGGAATAACACCGGTCATTTTCAGAACGGGGTAGAACCAGTAATACACCCTGGAAAACCAGCCAATCAGGATTCCCGTTCCAATCCCGAGGATGACGCTGAGAGAAAATCCAACGAAAAAAAGTCTCAGCGAATAAAGAATATTCTCCAGTATGAAGTCCGCCTCAATTAGAAAAGGCTCAAGAATTCTTGCCGGACCCGGAAAGAATGGCTGGGGCAATAACAACAACTTCGTGCCTGATATGTCCCATGCAGCAAGGACAAGCCCCATCACAAAACGGAAAGGTGCACGGCCTGTAAATTTCGCTCTGCGGTCGGGATCAAAATATGAAAATATGCCGATTGCCATATATAGCAGAATAACTGCACCGGTAACCAGCCTGTAAAGAGTATTGAAAGTGAGATTAAAACCTGCAACAGTGTAGGTTTTAATCTCCACATTTGCTACCTGCTTTACGAAAATATTAGCAGCAATGGCTACAGCAAAGCCGACAAGTGTTAAGGCAAAGTTAAACCACCACTGTCCTGCCGTTATAATTTTTGTTCTATTACGCAGCTGTTTTTCTTCAGCTACCTCAGGAAGGGGAGTGGAAGGAAGAATTTCTGTTAAATTGCGCATAGCGGAGTTCCTCCTGTGTTTTTAATTTTTTTATTCCTGTCCGATGGCTAAGTGCCATCGGACGGGTATGGCTATTTATTCGCCCAGGCTGATGTCTATCTCGACATAGGCATGATTGGTAAAGGTTTCAGGGCCAGTGTTAAGATATCCGATTCCATAGAGCTGCTCTGCAAAATACAACACGTTGTCGCGCACCTGTGTTGGATTTTTGGCCCGGTCCTCGGTAGTGGGATATGAATAGCTCTTAATCAGTTTAATTGCCAGTTCCCTATCCTCGATTTGTGAATACTTTCCCTTGATGATAATATCCACTGTTTCTTCCGGATTTGCAGCTATCCAGTTCTGTGCTTTCCGGTAGGCACGAAGGAGAGCTGCAACCTTTTCGGGTTCTTCATTTATCATCTTTTCAGAGGCATAGAGGAAGCAGCAGAATTTGTCTGCGAAGGGCTCGTCGGTGGAAATATCAAGAAGGACACGATAGTTTCCGGTTTTCTCCAGTACCGAGCCAAAAGGATCCCACAGCGCAGCAACATCCACTTCGCCCTTGTTCAGCGCCTCCACAGCCAGGTTGCCGTCGGAGAAGGGCAGGAACGTTACTTCACCGTCCTCTGGCTTTGCCGAGATACCGTTATTTTCAAGCCAGACAGATGCAACCTGATGAGGGGTACCGCCTACTTCGTCCACACTAATCCTTTTTCCCCTGATATCTTCTACGCTTATGATTGGTGAATCCTTGGGAACAAGGAGCTTAATGCATCCAAAATGCAGGCCGTCAACCACCTTAACCTTCACCTCGTTTTCAATGGAGGGGAAGAATTGGAAGTCACCGTTAACAATCGGAATGGTGCCATTATTGAGGCCTATTTTACGTGTTTCGGTATCGGCAGAAATCAGTTTGACATCAAAGCCTTCATCGGCGTAAAAGCCTTTCTCATAAGCGATATATATGGGAGCAGCGCAAAGGGAGCCTTCCTTGCCCGGAATATCAACTCTCCCATACTTAAATTTTGTAGTAGTGTCAGATGTGTCAGACTGACTGACCTTCACATTGCTTTCGCTGGTGCTGCCACACCCGGAAACAGTGCTGAGAAGAAAAATCAATAACACAACAATACTGACTGTTTTTATAAATTTCTTCATGAATAATCACTCCTTTAATTACTTTGATTGGGGACCGAACAGGACATTTGCCTTTAGCCAAATTCCGGCAAGCAAACGCTTATATTCGGGCCAAATTACCTTTCCAGAACGGATCCTGATACGGAATGGAAGCCAGCAGATTTACAGTATTTTTATCATAACTTGGCTTATTTTCCGATTTAAACAGGCTTACATTAAACTATTTTCTTTAACCTCTACGAAGGAACGGGTTGGGATTCTGTCGTTTTTTCCGTAGTTTTACGTGTGTTCATATTATAGAGAATTACTGCTGTCCTATCATTAATAGGGCCAAAGGCATATGGTATTCTATCCTCCCGGTTAAAGTGTTCAAAAGCCACTAATCGGTTGGCTGAAAATGGTTTATTGTCAATCATCCTTATATCGGCATGGGGAAAAGATGTATTCAGATAGTAGGGGTCAAATAGTTCTATGCCTTCCTCAGAGAGCCCTGTGAGCGTCACATAATGCCCACAGTCCAGGAATACCCGAACCACTGCAGTTCCGCCTTGCCTAAGTGCTTTGATAATCGGGCTGTCTTCATAGATATAAACATCTCTGCCACTGAGTGTTTCGGCATGAATGGGGAATTTTGTTGCTTTAGCGTAATCATTGAGCCAGTACGCTATAAAAGACATAGCCATTTTTGAGGTACCATTTTTATGCGCCTCACCATTTTCATTGTGCCTGTCAAGCGTGTATATCATCAAATAGCGCAAAATATCCGGTGGAAAATCCTCAACATCAAATAAAAAGCTAATGGCATTAAGCAGGCTGGTTGGACCACAATCATACTCAGTGCGCTGGTAATGCAACGGTATTTTCATTGGATACCTTCCTCCTGGTCTGTCATAATCCTCATAACAAGCCTTACGCAATTTTCCAGTTCATACAGATTGCTGTACTCACGAAGGCTGTGTACTTCGTGCATACTACAGGCAATTACTAAGCCAGTTATTCCGTGCAGAGCAAAATTATTTTGATCACTTCCTCCGAAAGTGGAGTGAATATAAGGGGGAATGCCTGTTTTTTCACAGGCTCGTATAAAGCGCTTTACCACAGAAGAATCCAGCGGTGTTTCGTAGGCTTTTAATTCAACTTTATTTTTGGCTTCAGTCCTGGCGCCTGCTTTTGCTGCTTCGGTGTCAAAAATGGCCCTGACTTTGTCCCAGTACGACAGCACAGCCCCATGAATCAAACTGCGTATCTCACCCCTGACGGTACACAGAGAAGGTACAATGTTGTTGGACTCACCGCCAATGATCTGTCCGATATTGAAAGTCAGACCTGGGATTGGCTCTCCCTGAGGTAAACTGGCAATTGCCCTTGCAGCAACGGCTATGGCGTGGACACCGCTCTTTGGTGCAAACCCTGCGTGAGCTGCTTTGCCATGGATTTTAATTTCAAAAGACATAATGGTGGGTGCAGCATTGGCAGCTTCCCCGATTGCACCGCTTAAATCCAGTACGTAAGCCTCCTTTGCCTTTAGGAGACTGTAGTCAAAAACCGATGATCCTGCACCGTATTTTTCTTCTGCAACAGGAAAGAGCAGCTCAATTGAGCGATGGGGTATATTTTGTTCTTTTAGCCTGGTAACAGCTTCCAGGATGACAGTAACTCCTGCAACATCGTCTGCACCCAGAATAGTGTTGCCAGCAGATGAAATACATCCATTTTCATGCAGGACCGCCTTCTTTCCCTCTGCAGGTTCCACGGTATCCAAATGAGCAGAAAAAAGCAGGGGTGGTCCGTTTAAACTGCCGGGTATATAACAGTACAGGTTTCCGCAGTTCCCCTGTATTTTACTTCCTGCATTATCTTCGAAAAAATTACCGTTCAGGTCAGCAAGCCTTTTAATCAGAGCATCACAGAATGCGCGTTCCCGGTATGACGGACTGTGAATACCGCATAATTCACGAAAAGTATTCCATAAACGATTACTCATAGGGTACCTCACAAACACTTATTTTTAGCAGAGATATTAATATAAAAACAGTAAAACTTTTTAAAACATACTAAACATATATAAATTATATGTTATAAGAGTATAAAATGTCAATCATTAATTTCCATTATTTCTAAATTAGTCATATGAAACTAAAAGCTAATTCAATTATTATGCTATTTTGGGAAAGTATAAAAAATATATGAAACTGTTCTGAATAATTGAAATACCCCCGGATGGGGGCACTTTGTAATAACTGATACTTTTTGAAATGAGTTTGACAATATTTTTTATATGCGCAAATTTGCCAGTGCTTCCTTCAGCCTATTAAGCCCCTGTTCCAGAACAGCCCGTGGACAGGCAATATTAAAGCGCTGAAAACCCTGGCCCCCTGCTCCAAATGTAGGGCCTGAGGACAGCCAGATTTTTGCTCTCTGCACAAGAAGCCGGTCCAGTTCCCGATCAGGAAACCCCAGCTCTCTGAAATCCAGCCAGGCAAGGTAGGTACCTTCCGGTTCAATCAGACAAATGACAGGAAGTTCATTTTTCAAAAAATCCCGAAGCAGTGCAAGGTTATCGGTTAAATAAAGAATAAGCTCATCCAGCCATTGTGCCCCTTTTTCATAAGCAGCCTGACATGCAATGAGCCCCATCAAATTGGGCTGGCTGTAGCCCGTTCTTATCATTTCTTCAATGAACAGGCGGCGTATTTTTTCATCCTTTATAAATATATTGGAAATCTGAAGTCCAGGTATATTAAAAGTTTTGGATGGAGCTGTGCAGGTTATGGTAATATCCGCATACTCGGGTTTCAACCCTGCAAACACCAGATGCCGGTATCCGGGATAGACAAAATCCTGATGTATTTCATCCGAAATGACGTATACCCCGTACCGGGCGCAGATGTCACCCACAGCAGTCAGTTCTTCTCTGGTCCAGACACGACCGGTGGGATTTTGAGGGTTACACAATATAAACAACTTCACCTTCTCTTCTGCGATTAGGTGTTCAAATTCCTCCAGATTCATATAGTACCGTCCATCCCGGTAAAGCAGCTCATTAACGACTAACCGGCGGTTATTGCCTTTCACCGAGCTCTCGAAGGGATGGTATACCGGCTGCTGGATCAGAACGGCATCTCCAGGCTTGGTCAAAGCGCGTATGGCAGTACAGATGGCAAAAACCACACCGGGCAATTTCACAAGCCATTCAGGCTTGATATGCCAGTTAAACCTGTCTTGATACCAGCCGAACAGAGCATTGAAATAGGCTTCATCAATGGAATCGCTGTATCCAAAAATACCATGATGTATTATCTGGGATAAAGCCTGGAGAACAGCGGGTGGGGACTTAAAATCCATATCAGCCACCCAGAAAGGCAGTATATCATCGGGCATACCTTTAATTGCAGCAAAATCATATTTTAACGAATTGGTGCCGCGCCTCTCTACAATCTCATCAAAATTATGCATTGGTATTTCCTCCCTTCAATGCCTGTCCTAGGTCGTTAATAAGATCCTCAGCCGATTCCAGACCAACCGAAAGTCTCAGCAGGCAATCTCCTATTCCTCTTGCTTCCCTTTCTTCAGCAGGAATATCTGCATGGGTTTGAAGCATTGGGTATGTAATAAGGCTTTCAACACCACCCAGACTTTCTGCGTATTGAATCAGGGAAACACTTTCCAGCACACGGTGAGCGGTTTCGCTGCAGTCGGTTTCAAAGGAGAGCATGGCGCCAAATCCCGAAGCCTGCTTTTTAGAAGTTTCGTATCCAGGATGGTTTGGAAGCCCAGGGTAATGTACCGCCTTAATCCTGTCTTGCTCAAGAAGCCATTTCGCAATCTGAAGGGCTGTTTTCTGCTGCCGATCCAAACGCACCGGCAAGGTTTTTATACCTCTAATCAGAAGCCAACTGTCGAAAGGAGACAGGCATGCACCGGTTGTTTTGAACAGAAATCTCAGGCGTTCAGACAAAGCTTCATCGGATACAATCAAGAAACCGGCAAGGGTGTCGTTATGCCCGCCCAGATATTTGGTACCGCTGTGGAGCACCACATCAGCACCCAGTAACAGCGGTTTCTGAAAATAAGGTGTGAGAAAGGTGTTGTCTACAATCAGAAGAAGATCATGTGCCTTGCACAGCCTGGCAACTTCTGCAAGATCGGTTACATGCATCATGGGATTGGTTGGTGTTTCAATAAAAACCGCTTTTGTCTTTGGCTGTATCCGCTCCCGGATATTATTAATACGGGAAGTATCCACAAAGTCGAAGGTGAGTCCGTTCTTTACGGAAATGTGCTGGAACAGGCGGTGGGAGCCCCCGTACAAATCGTCGGTAGCAATTATATGATCTCCCGGTGAAAAGATCTCCATCAGTGTTGTAATGGCAGCCATCCCGGAGGAGAAAGCCATGGCATCCAAACCGCCTTCCAATTTTGCCACTGTTTGTTCCAAGTACTCCCTTGTGGGGTTTTGAGATCTGGAGTAATCAAAGCCTGTACTTAAACCTACACCGGGATGCACAAAAGTAGCCGACTGAAAAATGGGAACACTGACAGCACCGGTAGTATCATATTTTTTATCACTTCCATGTATGCACAGCGTTGTAAAGTCCATAAGCATCTTCCTTTACTAAAATTATATATAGAACATTATAGCCTGGCCTTCCTTATGCTTTTCGGCCTCGTTGACAAGATCGGAAAGGGTTACTCCTTTTAATGCTTTTTCTACACTTTTATCGAGTATATCAAAAACAGACAATCGCAAGGCTTTTTCAATTTCGGGAGCTTTATCCGGGACAGTATCCTTTGTCTGTTCAAACAATGACATTTCCACAGCAGACAATACGTCCAGAACGGTTATCTGCTTAGGCATTCGTGATAGTTGATAACCGCCTTGTGCACCTTTGGAGGAAAAAACAAGTTCGGCTTTTTTCAACAGAGAAAATACCTGTTCCAGATATATTTTAGATATGCCCAGTTCTTCTGAAATGGTGATAATGGTAATATATTCGCCATTATTATATTGCTGTGCCATGAATGTTAATGCAGCCAGGGCATATCGTCCTTTTGCTGAAATTCTCATTATTATCACTCTTTCATATATAAATAGTATGTATTAATAATAAAGTCTATACAGGCTTCTGTCAATAGCAGTTATTAATTTTATCAAATATAGTTGTAACAAGGCATACACCCGCATTCAGCATTTTTTCCTCTGTTTTGAATAAAAGTATTGACACTATATTTTATACGTAGTATGATAAATACATATAAAACATATATGAAATAAATGAAAAGGGTGTGTTATTGTGTCAGGAATTTATAAGAACATAACCGATTTGATTGGAAGAACGCCCCTGCTTCAACTGGTTAACTATGAAAAGAAGCATGGGCTTAAGGCAACTGTAATAGGAAAACTCGAATATTTTAACCCGGCGGGAAGTGTTAAGGATCGAATTGCAAAGTCCATGATCGAAGATGCGGAAGAGAAGGGATTGTTAACTTCCGAATCGGTCATTATCGAACCGACCAGCGGAAACACCGGAATTGCTCTTGCAGCTATAGCTGCTGCCCGTGGCTACCGAGTCATACTTACAATGCCTGAAACCATGAGTATTGAGCGCAGAAACCTGCTTAAGGCATATGGGGCAGAGCTTGTACTTACCGAGGGCGCCAAGGGTATGTCGGGAGCCATTGCCAAAGCTCAGGAACTGGCCAAGGAGATTCCCAATTCCTTCATTCCCGGGCAGTTTGATAATCCAGCCAATCCTGAAATCCATCGAAAAACAACGGGTCCCGAAATTTGGAAGGACACCGACGGAGCTGTTGATATTCTGGTTTCGGGCATCGGCACAGGAGGTACCATAACGGGTGCAGGTGAATATCTGAAATCTAAAAAGCCCGGTGTTAAGGTCGTGGCAGTTGAACCGGATGCATCTCCTGTACTTTCGGGAGGTAACCCCGGCCCTCATAAGATTCAGGGAATTGGAGCAGGTTTTGTTCCTCAGGTGCTTGATACCTCCATTTATGATGAAATTATACGTGTAAAGAATGAAGACGCATTTGCTGCCAGCAGAGATATTTCAAGAACAGATGGGCTACTGGTAGGCATTTCTTCGGGTGCGGCTCTGTGGGCTGCCACCGAATTGGCAAAGCGTCCCGAAAACGCCGGTAAAGTTATAGTGGCCATTCTTCCTGATACCGGCGAAAGATATCTCTCCACTCCTCTTTTTTCAGAGTAACCTCTTTAATTATCAAAGGCGTTCCAATACATGGAACGCTTTTTTTTGCACGTATCGGTTATGGGCTATCCGGTGATGAAATTCCCTTCGATAAAGAATTAGGATTTTACAAACAATTTACTTTATTTAACAATGGCATGATGGTTTAACAAATTTTCCACTGGTATATTTGACAGAGAAAACAATACATAACAAAAAGGAGTGGTAGAAAACATGAAAAAACACTGGAAAAAAGTCACATCAGTAGTTTTTGCAGTTTTATTGGTTGCATCGGTAATCTCTGCACTATTTATCAGCAGCAATACCCAGGCGATCCAAGCCGGAAATGAAATAGCCGTTACAGAGACCGTAGCAAAAAAAGCTACTGAGCCGCCAAAGTATATCTTTCTGTTTATCGGTGATGGTATGAGTTATCCTCAGATACAGACAGCATCCTATTATCTTGGTGCGAAGGCAAGTGATGGAGGAGTTGTCAGTATACCTCTGAGCTTCATGGACTTTCCCGTTTCCGGAGCAGCCGAGACCTATGACAGTACATCCTTTGCTCCCGACTCAGCCTCAACAGCCACATCAATTGCTACCGGATATAAAACCTACAGTGGTGTCATTAACATGGATACAACATTTACGAAAAAATTTGAAGCAATTTCTGAGAAATTAAAAAATCAATTAGGTTATAAAATTGGTATTATCACTTCTGTTAACTTAAACCATGCAACTCCGGCTGCTTTCTATGCCCATCAGCCGTCCAGAAGCAATTATTACGAGATAGGCCTGGAATTGATTGAAAGTGATTTTGACTATTTTGCCGGTGGTGCATTAATTAGTCCTACCGGTAAAAAAGGTGATCAGAAAGATCTTTATAAAATTGCACGGGATAAAGGCTACAAAGTGGTTACAGAGCAGAAAGATGCTGAGAAACTAAGTTCTAACGATGGAAAAGTAATTGTTATTGCCGAAACCCTTGCAGATGCCGATTCGATTTCGTATGAAATTGATGCACGGGAAAATGAGTGGAGACTTGCAGACTATGTAAAGAAAGGTATTGAAATGCTATACAATGACAAAGGCTTCTTCATGATGGTGGAAGGTGGGAAGATTGACTGGGCCTGCCATGCCAATGATGCAGCAACAACAATACACGATACGATTGCGTTGGGCAATGCAGTTGAAGCAGCAGTTGCTTTTTATAATGAACATCCCGGGGACACTTTAATCCTGGTTACCGGAGATCACGAAACAGGTGGATTGTCAATAGGCTTTGCCGGTACGAATTATGACACGTTCTTAACTAATCTTATTAATCAGAAGATATCTTATGCCAAATTTGACTCTGATTATGTAGCTAATTACAAGAAAAACAGCACAGAATTCCCTGATGTATTAAAGGACATTGAAAGTAATTTCGGACTAGTGCCCAAATATAACGCTAAGCCAAATACAAATCCCAATTTAATCCTGACTGATTATGAGTATAAGAAATTGTACGAAGCATACAGAAAGACTATGGATGGATACAGGCAATTGAATGAAGAGGAATATATTCTTTATGGAACTTATGAACCCTTAACTGTTACCATTACTCATATATTGAATAATAAATCGGGTATTTCTTTTACCTCTTATGCCCATACCGGACTTCCGGTACCTGTATTTGCGCTTGGAAACGGATCAGAGCTTTTTGAAGGTTACTATGATAATACTGATATCTATTTTAAATTAGCTGAACTGACTTCTGTAAAATAGGTTTGCTACAATGCGTTGATTAACACTGGGAATAGTTGATGCATGCAGACATGGGGCGTAGGTTTATGTCTGCATGCATCTGAATTACAAAGGATTCTGAACTAATTATAATATTGAAAGGAATGTTATCAGTATAACGTGAATATAAAAATCTATCGTGTATTCAAATCGTATTTAGCTGAAATTCTTTGTCTTGGACTTCTAATTATTCTATTAATTCTTCCCACAGGATATGAAGAAGCAATAATTTATCAGGGTACAGACAGAACTGCAGGACAGGTCCTGGAAACTGATAATAGTAAGTTAATAAGTACAGGAATGATTCAAACCGGCGAACAACGATGTAAAATAAAATTGCTGGGAGGCCTTTTTAAAGGTCGGGAAGTTGAAGCTGTTAATATACTGAATGGTTCCCTGGAACAGGACAAGGTTTTTAAAGAGGGCGACAGGGCACTGGTTGTCATCAGTCATCAGAATAATGAAGTGCAAACTGTAAATATGATTGATCATTATCGTATAGGAAAGGAAGTTCTACTTACAGCGATATTTGTTTTGCTTCTGATTCTGTTTGCCGGAAGGATTGGGGCAAGGGCATTGTTATCATTTGCAGTGACCGTGTTAATGATATGGAAGGTGCTGATACCGGGCTATTTAGACGGAAACAATCCTGTTATTATGGGATTTATCATTACACTGGTATTGACCGTTATAATTATTACTATGGTATACGGATTTGATCGCAGAGCATTATCAGCAATAACGGGCGCTGTACTTGGAATCATTACGACTGCTGTACTTGGGATAATTTTTACTGATATTTTTCAAATCCATGGGGCAATCATGGCATATTCTGAAAGTCTTCTTTATAGTGGTTATGCACATTTGAACCTGACACAAATCTTCATGGCCAGTATTTTTATTGGTTCGGCAGGTGCAGTGATAGATTTGGCCGTTGATATAACCTCCGCAGTCTATGAAGTTGTGGATAAAAAGCCCGACATTTCCTGGAAAGATGCTGCCTTATCCGGTGTACGTATCGGCCGTGATGCCCTGGGAACAATGACAACAACTTTGTTATTGGCTTATTCGGGTGGGTATATTGCTCTTTTAATGGTATTTATGGCTCAGGGAACGCCAATTAATAATATATTAAACTATAAATATGTATCATCTGAAATACTTGATACAATTGTAGGAAGTATCGGCCTGGCTGCGGTAGCACCATTCACGGCATTAACCAGTGGTATACTGCTTACAGTAAAAAATAAGAAAGGAGCATAATTTACATATATTTAATTCTTTATTGACATATGCCAAATGCGGGGTATAATATAAATTGTATTTGGCATATGTCATATACTGTAGAAGATAATGGGGTGCTTATAACGAGTATCAGATATAACCGGAGGACGCTCCGGTTATATCTGTTTGGAAACGGGGTGATAAGGTTATGGCAAGACCTATGAAATGGAGAAAAGTATGCTGCCTGCCTGAGAGAAACAGGTTTGGCCCTCTTGATGCAAATAACGATAACATAAATCATGTTACAATGACGGTTGACGAGTATGAAGCAATACGCCTTATCGACTTAGAGGGATTTACACAGGAAGAATGTGCAGAACAGATGAATGTTGCCCGAACTACCGTACAGGGCATTTATTCAAGAGCAAGAAAAAAACTTGCCGAATTGCTGGTAAACGGTAAGGAGTTGATAATTAAAGGCGGTGAATACCGTATTTGTGACAACATATCAAACGGCGGATGCGGAAGAGGCTGCCGCAGGCATAGACATGGGCATTTTAACAGTTAAACATAAAAAGACTTTTTAAAATACTCTTCAAAAAAATCCGTCTCAAAAAATTGGTTGATAGATCGCTGGAATTTCTGTAGATATTTTAGCCATATAATGCATGGCAGCTTTAATACCTGGCCTGAAACTGTAGGAATCCGGGAAGATGAAAATAACGAAATTGTCGTAGTTGTTAATTCGCAGGGTGAGCAGAAGAAGCTTTATTGTGCATGCCTGGGGCTGGTTTGGATACAAGATTGTCAATTGAGAACGCGCCATCATTAAAAACTATATACTTGTCTATAAAGTAGATGAGACCGATAAAAAGGTTATTGTTTTACGGTTTTTTTTTTTATGGCGCCGGGGATTATGCCAAATTGTTGTAATTATAAGTAATTTGGGCATGGTAAATGAAGATTAAAAATGGAAACAGATGAAAGAGTCGAGATTGAGAAACATAACAATGCGACTGTGTGAGTTACTTGGTGAAGTAATTTTGGGAATTGAACACAACAGCAAGCATCTGCTAAACACAGGTGCTTTTTTTATGCCGTATTTTTTAGGAGTGATGTATATGTAAATATTTTCCCGCTTGTCAAAGCAAGGGACAAGCAGTATCTTTACTGCACTTCGCAACAACGAAAACGGTGCAAAGGATAAGTTTCTTACTGAAATCACCCGATTCATGAACGAGTATCCATGGAGTGCTGGAGTAGATATTGACCTGAATGAAAACAGTGGCAGCGGTTATGCAGGGTACTTTTTCGGACAACCGGACGGTATGCGGGCTGCTACGGGGAATTTATTGCACAAATGCAATCATCATTGGAAGGTGTAGAAAGAGTTACCGACATAAAGGAGTACCCTGTTGAAGGTGATCTGGCTAAGAGCAATAGTACTAATCCTGAACCAACAGATACAGATGCATATAAAGAGCTTCGGGATGTAAAGTTTTCCTATGATGAAGATAAAGAAATTTTGTCCGCCTTAAATTTATCAGCATGTATTTGGCATATGTCATATACTGTAGAAGGTGCTTATAACGAGTATCAGATATAACCGGAGGACGCTCCGGTTATATCTGTTTGGAAACAAGATGATAAGGTTATGGCAAGACCTATGAAATGGATGTTGTTTAAATTTTCGCAAATCCAGTGAAATCAAAGCTTACACTCAAACGCATAAAAACAAATATGAATAGTATGAAATTATTATTGACTACAGCATATATTTAATATATAATCAATTTCATCTAAACATATATGTATAATATGGAATGAATTGAGGGGTAAATGTGAACTTCTCTAAGAGTGTAAGATATCATCATAGACACTTTAATAATGATGGTCATTACCATTGCAAAAATTCCTCTTTTAATGATTACAATGAAGCAGTTAATGAGTATAAGAAAAGCTTTCCATCAAAAGTAAATGTAATAGAAAATACCCCCGATCCTGCAGTAAGGGAAATGCTTGTACATATGGAGAAGCTGGGGTGTGAAACCTGTTTTGACCGATTTGACAGACAAAAGCCTCACTGCAGCTTTGGAATTGCAGGTGTTTGCTGCAAGAATTGCAATATTGGACCCTGCAGAATATCGAAAAAAAGCCCCAGAGGAGTATGCGGAGCGAATGCTGATCTCATTGTAGCGAGAAATCTTCTAAGATGGGTAGCATCAGGTGTTGCAGCCCATGGAGCAAGAGGGCGGGAAATAATGCTGGCACTCAGGGCAGCCGGAGAAGGCGTGCTGAATATACCAATATCAGGGGAAGGAAAGCTAAAAAAATCAGCTGCTCAATTGGGAATCAGCACCGAGGGTAAGTCAGTTGAAGATTTGGCAACAGAGGTTGCAGATATTCTACTTGAAGATTTATCAAGAACTGTTCCGGGAAAACACAAAACTCTCAGCGCTTTTGCAACCACAGAACTAATTGGTAGGTGGAAAGAAATGGATATTATCCCAATAGGAGCATACCATGAAGTGTTTGAAGCCCTGCACAGGACAACCACGGGAACCGATGGAGACTGGAAAAACATTATGAAGCAGTTTTTAAGATGCGGTCTGGCCTTTGCATGGAGCAGCGTATTAGGCTCGTCAATAGCAATGGATAGCCTGTTTGGCATACCTTGCAGGAGTACAGTTAAAGCGAACCTGGGCGCACTTAAGGAAGGTTATGTTAACATTGCGGTTCACGGTCATTCTCCGCTTTTAGTAAGTGAAATAGTGAAACAGGGAAGAAATACCGAATTTATACAGCTTGCAAAGGAAAAGGGAGCGTTCGGTATACAGTTTTACGGAATATGCTGCTCGGGACTTTCGGCAATGTATCGCTATGGCGGTGTTATTCCGTTGTCGAACGCAATTGGTGCAGAACTTGTTCTTGGCACCGGAGCCATTGATTTATGGGTGGCAGATGTTCAGGATGTTTTTCCGTCAATCATGGATGTTGCAAAATGTTTTAGAACAACGGTTGTAACAACCAGTGATTCGGGAAGACTTCCAGGGGCTGAACACTACGGCTACGATCACCATCATTCAAACTTAACTGAGACTGAAAATTTAGCAAAGACCATTGTTAAAAGAGCCATTGAGAGCTATCAGGAAAGAAGAGAAATCCCCGTTTTTATTCCACAGTATGAGGTGGATGCGGAGATTGGCTTTTCTGTAGAATATGCAGTAAGCCATTTTGGTAGTATGGAAGTAATTGCAGAGGCATTAAAAAACGGAAAAATCCGCGGTGTTGTTAATTTAGTCGGATGCAACAACCCAAGGATTATGTATGAAAAGGCTATAACAGATATAGCTCAAAGGCTCATTGAAAACAATATTCTTGTCCTCACGAATGGTTGTGCATCCTTTCCGCTTTTGAAACTGGGATTTTGCAACATTAAAGCATTAAAGAAGGCTGGAAACAGATTAAGAGAATTTCTTCAGCCCGATTTACCACCTGTATGGCATATGGGTGAGTGTCTTGATAATGCGAGGGCGTCCGCATTTTTCCGAGCATTGGCTGACGTCCTTGAAAGGGATATGAAGGATCTGCCCTTTGCATTTGCAAGTCCTGAATGGTCAAACGAAAAAGGAGTTGCAGCAGCTCTTGGTTTCAGACTTCTGGGAATAAACTCCTATCATTCTGTTTATCCACCGGTACAGGGTTCTGTAAATGTAATGAAATACCTTTTTGAAGATACACAAAAAACACTGGGTTCAGTTATGGTGGTCGAATTAGATCCACTGAAACTTGCAGAAAAAATAGTCGTGGACATAAACCGGAAAAGAAAGGCTTTGAAGTGGAATTAAGTCAATCCTGAAAGGAGGAATAAATGTGCTGAAAGACGTTCCAAAAACTTGTTTAATTCTATTGACTTTAATAATCCTTACACTTACAGCGTGTAACAGCAAAGAGAAACTTAACGGAACATCTGCAAATGACTTGAACATTCAGGCAGAGGTTAAAACAATAAAAATAGCTTACATACCCATTACTCATGCACTTCCCCTTTATATAGAAAATGAACTGTTAAAAGATAACTTTAAAAACTTCAAACTTGAGCTTGTGAAATTTGGCTCATGGCCGGAACTTGCAGAGGCGCTGAATGCAGGAAAGGTTGATGGAGCATCCATGCTGATAGAACTTGCAGTGAAAGCAAGAGAGCAGGGGATCGACTTAAAGGTAGTTGCTCTTGGCCACAGAGACGGTAATGTAGTGGTAGTATCAAAAAATATAAATAAGGCAGAAGATTTGAAGGGAAAGACTTTTGCAATACCCAGCAGGCTTTCTGCGCATAATATTTTGTTACATATCATGCTTAAGATAATGGACTTTCGTATAGTGATTTAAACATTATTGAATTACCGCCTCCCGAAATGCCGGCAGCGCTTTCTGAAGGAAGAATATCCGGCTATTGCGTTGCTGAACCTTTTGGGGCTCAATCGGTGGCAGCGGGTAAAGGAAAAACCCTATTTGAATCCCATGAATTATGGGAAGGTTCTTTGTGCTGTGGCCTTGTACTTAGAAATGACTTTATAAAAAATAACCCTGCTGTGGTTGAAGAATTTGTTATTGAATATGTAAACGCCGGATTGAAGGCTGAGTCAAAGAATAAGGACGTTAAAAACATAACTGCAAAATATTTAAAAGCAGAACCCGAGGTGCTTGATCTGTCCCTTGAATGGATTTCCTATGAAAACCTGAGGCTGGAAGAAGCTGAATATAATGAGCTTGTAAAATACATGGCGGAAATGGGACTTTCCCGAAATCCTCCGGAGTACAGCCAGTTTGTGGATAATTCATTTATAGATAAAGTGAAGTGATTAAAATGGATTTGTTAAAAAAGACAGTGAAGGTTGTTATCAGCATATTCGTACTTATAGGTATCTGGGAATTGGTGGTACTGACAGGCAGGTATGAACAATCTCTCCTTCCTTCACCTGCCGGCGTTTTAACCGGAATGGCAGAACTTATAAAGGATGGAGCTCTATTAACCCATTTCAAAGTCAGTCTTGTGCGATTTTTAATCGGATATTTGGCAGCAGTTATAACCGGAATAACTCTTGGACTTATGCTAGGATGGAATAAAAGCGTGTGGTCTTTTATTGATCCTGTTGTACAGGTATTAAGACCTGTCTCGCCTATAGCATGGTTTCCATTTATAGTTCTGTGGTTTGGGATAGGAGATGCTCCGGCTGTCGTAACTATTTTCATTGCCGGTTTTTATCCAATACTTCTTTCTACAGTTTCGGGAGTTGGAAATGTGGATACAGTATATTTGAAAGTGGCTGATAATTTTGGAATCAGGCAGCCTCAGCTTCTTTTTAAAATAATTCTTCCGGCTGCCTTTCCATTAATTGCAAATAGCCTTCATATAGCTCTGGGGTCTGCCTGGGTATTCCTTGTGGCAGGCGAAATGGTAGGAGCACAGTCAGGTCTGGGGTTTATGATCATAGATGCAAGAAATTCCCTGAGATCAGATCTTGTTTTAGCCGGAATAATTTTTATTGGGATTTCGGGGCTACTACTGGATCGCCTGATAAAAATTCTTGAAAGCGGAATAAAAAGGCAATGGGGAGTATCAATAGAGGTGAGGAACTGAAAATGTATATTTCAATTAAGGAAGCGTCTCGCGAATATTATCTTGAAGGCAAAGGAAGAATAACAGCTCTTGAAAAAGTGAATCTGGAAGTAGGGAAGGGAGAATTTATCTGTCTTTTGGGACCCAGCGGGTGCGGAAAATCTACATTATTGAATTTAATCGCCGGTTTTGACAAACCTACTACAGGCTTTATCAAAATAGACGGGGAAATTGTTACAAAACCGTCTGAAAACAGAATTACCATTTTTCAGAACTACGGACTGCTTCCCTGGAGAACTGTCTTAAGGAATGTGGAACTGGGTCTTGAAAGCAAAAAGATAAGTGTCAAGGAAAGAAGGCGGGTGGCAGAGGAATATATAGAACTTGTTGGTCTTTCAGCATATAAAAATCATTTCCCCACCCAGCTTTCGGGCGGGATGCAGCAGAGGGTTGCATTGGCAAGGGCATTGGCAGTAGAGCCTGAAATACTTCTTATGGACGAACCGCTGGGTGCACTGGATGCAATGACGCGTATGAGTATGCAGGATGAGATTGAGAGGTTATGGCAGGAGAATAAGAAAACAATTATTTTTGTGACTCACGATATAGAGGAGGCAGTCTTTTTAGCCGACAGAATTGTGATAATGACTTCATCCCCGGGGAAAGTAAAAAGCGTCATTAAAGTCCCCTTTGCAAGGAAAAGAAACAGAACGGGAGCTGATTTTTTAAAAATCAGAGACAGGGTTTTTGCTGAATTTGAGCTGAAAGCCAGCGACGAAATAGAATATTACTTATAATTTAAGACAGGGGATACAGGGGATGCTTCTATATTCCGGTTTTCATTTGAATCCAGTTAGTGAAAAAGATTGGCGAATATTTATACAATAGCCATAAATGCGCTCTTTTGCTTTACTTAAAACAAAGGATTGTTAAAAATTTCCTTCTTTTAATTTAAGATTTATGGTATTCTGATAAAAAAAGCGCAATAATAATCATAATTAACACATCACTGAAGGCTACAGATTAAGCAGAGTTTCTCAAAGAGGACAGATTATTGGCTAAAGATTGTTATGTAATTTTACAAAAAAGGTAAATGCGAGTATAGAGGAGAACTACTATGATTGATATATTATTCAACGATAGTGCCTGTGGAAGCCTTAAAGTGGCGCAGCGCTACGGCAAAGGAAAATATCAGGAAGGATGTGTTGGCATTATTATCAGTCATAATGATGGAAGGAAGCCAACCAAAGAGGAAATTAAAACAGCCATGCAAGAGGCAAAGGAAAAGGCACGTGTGGCATGGGAGAGTGCTACCCCATTAGGTGGAAAAACAACAGACATCTATGGATTCAATTTGGTGCTGAGCATCGGAGACATTTCCGAAAATCAGCCCGGTATTAAGCGGAAGCAAACATTGGAACAGTTATACAGCGTTTACCCGAATGACGAGGGACATCAGGCGGCGGAAAAAATATTTAAAAGGGCAAATGAAGACCTGAAAGAAGTTCGGGAACGTGCAGAAGCGGGGGAAAGCCTTCGCATTTGGTATAGCGATCAGCCTGATGAAATGTGTGGGTTTTATTGGTTCATGAGCCAGTTAAATCAGTGGAAAGTGCGTGACCGACAGATTTTTATTGTTAAGCTTCCTGAATGGGAAGCTGATAAAGAAGGGAGCATCGTACGCAAAAACAGCTGGGGTGAAGTGAGGCCTGAAGAATGGCACCGGTATGTTACCTTGCAAAAGCCTGTGTTTCCAGCTTTTATACAAAGCTGTACATCTCACTGGCAGGAGCTTCAAGCCGAGAACGCACCTTTGCGGGCCATGCTGAATGGACATTTGGTTAGTGTTTCAGAAGAATTCTATGATAACTTTATCCTCCGCGAAATAGAAGCAGAAGAAGAGCAATTTTCAGAAGCAACGATTATCGGGCGAATACTCGGTAAATATCGGCTTGGGATAGGAGATTACTGGATTGCTTTCCGCATAGAAGAGATGATCCATGCCGGTAAACTGGAGGCTTTGACCACAGCCAGCAAAGATATGCCAAGCTATCACCGGTTATTGAAAAGGTCATAATCAATGAGATGTCATCTATAGCACTATAGTTGCTGTGTGGTTTGAATTCTGTTTTTGCAGAGTATTTTTTATCTCTAATTGTAAATTTTTATATAATCATATTGTAAATTTTTGCTTATTCACATATAATGAAAATATAAATTATATACTCTATGATGCCTGGCTCTGGAATGAGAAAATGATAATAACATGTAATCTTCAACTTTTTTCCTGAAAAAAGAACCCGATTAATAAGAATGTTATGAGCTTGATGCAGTTAGGCTGCGTGAAATAATTGGGGAAATTCTACTATAGGGTATTGCAGATAAGTTGAACAGATACCGGCTATAATACAAATAAAAAACAAAAAGAGGCGAAAAAAATGGCTGAGCTACCTGAAATAGTAAAACTCGCAGGACAAATGAAAGACACTCTGCGCGGAAAGACAATACAATCTATTACTCTGTTACAGGAAAAATGCGCCAATATCCCATCTGACGAATTTCAAAGACGAGTCACAGGAGCCAGGATAAAGGATATTTGGAATAAAGGAAAATGGATTATCACTTCTCTCCATAATGACGAAAACATCCTTCTATCCCTTGGTATGGGCGCGGATATTTTATATTTTGATAATGAGAAGAACCAATCTGACAAATACCAGGTAAAGCTTCTATTTAGCGATGGAAGCGGTTATACAGCCCGCTTTTGGTGGTTCGGCAAATTTTTGCTCGTTTCGGATGACGAACTTGCATCAGAACCGAACACAAAAGATATTGCCATTGACCCCTTTGATGAAAGATTTACGTTTGATTATTTTTCATCTCTCCTGAAAGGCAGAAAGACACAGATCAAAGCTTTTCTGATGAACCAAAAGAATGTCAGTGGCATTGGAAATATGTATATGCACGATATATTATTTAATGCCCGCCTGCATCCCAAGATGAAAATATCGGACATGAATGAGGACGATATCAAGCGCCTTTATAACAGCATAAAAGACATATTGAACCTTTCGAGGGAAAAAGGCACATTTGCCTACGAAAGTGATTTTTTCGGGCAAAAAGGAGGCTACACAACCGATTATTTTCTTGTGGGTTATAAAGAAAACCAGCCCTGCCCGGCCTGTGGTGAGACCATAGTTTCAATTAAAACAGGCAGCACAGCTTCTTATATATGCCCTGCCTGCCAAAAAATACAAAATAAAATGCAATGAACCTGACTTTGCTAGAATTATGTTTTTTCCCAAATTCCGCATCGATAAATTATCAGGAGCGTTGTAAAGTGATTGGAAATGAGAACATAATAATCAATTCGTAGTCGCAAAAATACGATATTGAAGCAGATATAAAATTAAGAGTGGATTTATATCAAAATATCTTGAAACTAATACTTGGGCAAGTAGACGTGTCTGGAGGTATTTGCATAAACGGCAAATTCCGTTTATATAATCAAAATCAAAAAGGAGGCTTAGAAGTGGTTGAGAAGCAAAGTGATTTATTCAATGCCCGGGTACATAGAATGTGTTTTGACCAAGATTTTATTTATACATCAGTAGCCAGGAATATTTATAGGTGGGATAAAAAAACAAAAGAACTAATCTCTTATTTTACTGTTCCTGCTAATGATAATTTAAAAAAAGGTGCGCTGCTATGTGTAGACGAGAAAAATATCTATTTCAACAGTATTTACTTCTTTCATGTAATGGATAAAAAAACGAATGAAGTAATCTATCAAAAGCAATTTGGGACCGATAACAGTTCGGATTTTGACCTTGGATCAATTCTTGTTGATAAAAATAAGATTTATTTCTCCAAGCGAAACAGCGGGCTTGTTGTCGTAGATAAGCATGACTACGAAAATGTTAAGTATCTGAATAAAGATAAAGGAAGTATATGGGCACTGGATCAGGATGATAATATGATATATTTTGGTGGTGTTGATAAAAACATTTACTCCTTTTGTAAATCAACTCTTTCGGAATCCACCATCTTTTCGGGCCACAAAGGAAATGTTCATTTCATATACTCTTTTAAAGAATATATTGTTTCAGTATCTGCAGATAATTCCATTATTATATGGAATAAAAGCAACGGATCAATATTGCATCAGATTAAGAATGCCGGATGTTCTTTAGGACGCGCGATTATGACCGATAAATATCTTGTTTGTGTGGCTAAAAATACAATTAAAATTTGGAATGTTAATAATTGGAATGTAATTGTGGAAGCCAGGGCATTTGGAACTTTATTTTTTGATGATGGTTTTATTTATCTTGCTGATAGAAATATATCCCGTGTTGCAGTGTTTACTATCGACGATATTATCAGAAATGGTCAGGTCAATTTGAAAGTTTAACAGACAGGATAGTTTCTGGTATTTCCTTTAATACAGATACACAACTTCAGAAATACCTATCTTTGACGTTTAGAAATAAATGATTAATTTTTTTATTTAAGGTTATGGCAAAAGTATATCCAGGGACAGAATATGATGATGGTATTTGAACAAGTCCGTCAGATATAAAGAAAAATTGTTTGCGTACTACTATGACATTCCATTTGAGGAAACTCTAAGAAGGCATGAAACAGAAGAAAAAAAGACTTATAAAAACTGTCAGACAGAGTTTTTTTTACACACTCTATCTGACAGTTTCATAAATAATTATAGCCTGTCTACTAGCATGTTGCACCACCGGTTAAATGAAGTTTGACATCTAAAATCTCCTGTTTTCTTTCCAGTATTTCATCAGATAACAGCTGTGCTTCAATATTTTCAAAGCCTATTCTTTCTATAGTGTCGGCCAGACGTTCGCCTGTAATTCCCTGTTCTCTGTATATAAGTATCATTTTCTCTATTGCGCTCATAACCTCTTCTTCATCTTTAAATATTTTGCTTATGGCTAAACCTTTATTTGTTTTTTTGCCCCATCTTCCGCCAATTGTTATTTTGTATCCGGGTTTTCCTTCTTCGATAGCATCAAAGTGGCATTTTCCAATACAGCGTCCGCAATTATTGCATATATCTTCATCAATATTTAATACGCCATCAACAACTTTGGCCGCATCCATCGGGCATACATCAACTACAGAACATTTTCTGCAGCCATTGCACAGATCCTCGTCAAAAACCGGCACCATTTGGCCAATAACTCCCAAGTCATTTAAATCAGGCTTGATACAGTTGTTCGGACATCCACCCACGCCAATTTTAAACTTATGAGGCAATCTGACATTTCTGTATCCATTATAAAATCTATCATGAATTTTTTCTGACAGAGTGTATCCATCAATTAAACCATAATTGCATGTAGTTGCTTTACATGAGACAATTGGTCATACTTTTGAACCTGTACCCCCAGTCTCAAGGCCTTCCCTGGCTATATAAGCCCTGAACTCTTCTATTTTATCGTATGGAATACCAGGAATCTCTATAGTTAGCCTGGTAGTAAACAGAACTGTACCATTTCCGAATTTTTCAGCAGCTTCTGCTACGCATTTTTGCTGGGCTGCCGTTATTTTACCGTTAACTGTAATAATTCTTCCACTAAAATTATCTGTTCCCCTGTTTCGTAAAAAACCTAATGCTTTTACTTCTTTTTCCTGCTCTGATGTAACTTTTAAAGTTGACATGTGATTTTCCCCCCGTTTTAAATTGTTTTATAGTGATAGTTCGTTGAAAGCAGTGCGCCTTCAAGTACCAATGTGTTTGCATAACCAAAACTTATTAGTCGCTTTTGCAGCATATATGCTCTTTTACCCTTGGTACAGACCAAAAGCAGCTTCTCATCCTTGCTGAATTCGGGCAGCTCTCCATGAACTTTTGATAAGTCTATATGAGGTACGCCTGCTATGCTTGGACTTATAGATGCATCGATTATTTTATAGCCTTCAGCCTTACCTTGCATATATTCTCTGGGTGTTATGGAATTGATTTCACCATTGATTTTGTTCAGCAAAATATTAACAGTATGGGAAAAAGGATGTATTGCCGTTGAAAATGGTGGTGCATAGGATAAGTCTAGATCCTTAATATCTTCTAAAGTTGCATTTAAAGAAATAGCCATAACTGCTATGTCTGCCATTTTATCCACTGCACCTTTGCCGGCTACCTGTAATCCGAGTAATTTTTTTGTACTTCTGTCTGCAATCATCTTGACAAAAAAGCTCGAAGCCCCGGGGTAGTAGTGAGCCTTATCATCAACAACTGTTACAACAGTTACTGCATCATAGCCTTCAGCTTTAGCCTCATCTTCTGTTAAACCGGTTTTTGCAACATTTAATTCGGGAAGCTTTGCGACTGCAGTTCCGAGAACACCTTTGTAGCCTGACCTTTTGCCATTTAGATTTTGAGCCAGTATCCTTCCTTCAATGTTTGCAGAAGATCCCATTGGAGAATAAGCTTCTTTTTCGGTTAACATATTGCTCACAACAGCACAGTCTCCAACTGCATATATGTCTTTGATATTAGTTCCCAGGTACTCGTTTACCACAATAGCTTTATTTTCAGAAAGTTCTATACCCGTATCAGCCAG
>JAAYNA010000042.1 GCA_012521105.1 Clostridiaceae bacterium | reverse complement strand
GAGATTACACCGGTAAAGGATATGACTGATGAATATGATGGTTTTGTTGCTGAAGAATTTTTTGGCCTGAAATGATTAAATTGCATACAGGCCGCCAAATGAAAGGTGAGAGTGAGTTAAATGATGAAAACTACAGACTTAACGGCTATTCTTCCCAATGGTCAAATGTTTGATTTTTGGGAAGTTCCACAAGAATATGACAGAGAGCTTCATGTTAATAATAATCATCCCGATGCCTCAGATGAAAATGATGGTACTGTAGACAGGCCTTTAAAAACAATAAACGCTGCTGCACAAATAGCTGAACCCGGTACACGTGTACTGATTCACCGGGGGACATACCGTGAAACTGTGCATCCGGCAAGAGGAGGGGTAAGTCCCTCGAAGATGATTAGTTATGAGGCTTTTGAAGGTGAAGAAGTTATTATTAAGGCTTCAGTTGAGGTGAAAGATTCTAAACCAAGTACCGGATGGAGGCTTGTAAGGGGATACAGGGAAGATCCTTCAAAAACAAAAGGTATAAAAGTATGGGAAATAGAATTAAACCCTGAAGATTTTAAAGGCTATAATCCATTCTGCGCTGTTAATATTTTGCATGACAGGTTATTTATTGAATATGACAAAACTGATATGACACCCTACTTAAACAGAAGGGGAATGGTGTTTGTAGACGGTAAGCCAATGAAGCAGGTTCCCTTATATTACATGCTAAGCGAAAGCGATAACACATACTGGGTAGAGGCAAATGGACAGAAGGTACATATTCGTTTGCCCAATGACGATGATCCCCAAAATCATACAATTGAACTGACAAACAGGGAGCAGTGTTTCGCACCAAAGGTTCCATTCTTGTCTTATATAAAAGTAAAGGGGTTGACTTTAGCACATGCTGCCACCGGAGCCCCAGTTCCCCAACGGGGTTCTCTTTCCTGCTACAGGGGGCATCATTGGATTATTGAAGACTGTACCATTGATTGGGCTAATGGAACGGGAATTGATTGTGGAAACGAATGCTGGCACCATCCAATAATTGAAGGACAAATTATTGGACATTCCATCATCAGAAGAAACATTATTAAAGACGTTGGTGTATGCGGTATTGCTGGTATGTTTGTAAAAAACATGCTTATAGAAGACAATCTGATAACCGGAACAGGATGGCAGCGAATGGAACTTTCCTGGGAAGCAGGTGGAATAAAGCTGCATAATTCAGTGAATTCTCTCATACGCCGCAATGTTATTAAAGAATGCTACGGGTGTGATGCTTTATGGCTGGATGTTGGGAATGAGAACAACCGTATAACTTCTAACTTGTTTATAGATGGCATCAATTCGAGAGAGCATATATTTATCGAGTGCACTCGTGATGCGGAAAACCTGATTGACAATAACATAATTTGGAATGTTGAGGGAAGGTATAATAAAAATGATATAAAGGATGAACCTGGATCTTCTGGTTGGTATAAAACTACTGAAGATGATATCCGGAATGGTTATGGTATTTACCTGGAGGGTACCGACAGGCTAAGAATGGTAAATAATCTGATTGGTAAGTGTGAAAAAGCAGGTTTCTTTGCAAAAGTAGTGGCCTTCCGTTTAATGATTAAACGGGGTGGGACATCACGGGAAAATAAATTCTATAATAACCTGTTCTACCAGTGCCAGGAGGCTGCGATCATATTACCAAATGAACACAATGAAGCCGATGGGAATGCATATTCCAAAATGCCTCCGGGATATTTGCGGGTAATGTATCCTGAACCCGAGATGTGCCTGGATTTGCAAACATGGAGAGAATTCTGCGGTTTTGACGAAGCAGGGTGTGAATGTGATATTGAAATTGATATTAACAGTGATAATCTAACAATGGAGTTAACCATTAATAAAGATCTTCCAGAAGTTAAACCAGATGAAAAGGTATACACCGACTATTTTGGTATGAGGGTTGAAGGCAACAGGGTGGCAGGGCCGCTAAATGTTATGAAAAGCGGTAAGTACCATTTTAATATTGACCCTCGTAAACTTAATAAGGAAGGCTGAACACACGAGTGAGTATATAAAGAATCCCTCTACAAGCGGGGGGAAAAGCAGATGTTTAGAGTGTAGAAAAGTTTTACAGCAAAAAATTTACCCGGGAGTTTGAAACGCCCGGGTAAATTTTTATAACTTTATAAACTGCTTAAAAGCTTATCTTGCTGATTCAGCTGCTTCTTTTTTAGCTTGTAGTTCAATAGAGTACACTTCCTTATCAAACTCAACCAATTGCTGGAATCCGAGACCATCCATTTCTTTGGACATTTGATCCCACATAGCGTTAAACTCTGCATCGTCTTTAGCAAATATCATTCTCCAGGAATAGTCGTTTAATACTTCCATACACTGGTTACGAATAACTGATATATCGGGAGTATCGCCTGGAAGCGTTATACTTACATTTGGGCTGACCAACAGAACATTGTTCTTTTTCATGTAATCCACTGGTTCAGCTGCCCCAAATCTTTCAGCCCATTCTTTTTTCATTTGGGTCATCATAGATTCCTTATAAGTACTCCAATATTGGGTAGAATAAGGTTCACCTGTTTTCGGATTTGTACTGATGGCAGCAACAATCCATTGATTGAATTTATTGAAACCATCGTTATATCCACCGCCGCCCCATTCTTCTGGAACAGGCAGGTTATCCATAAGTGCATTGTCGTATTTTACATAGTATCTTCCGTCTGCACCTATTTCATATGTAAAACCTTCAATACCATTATGCTGGTATTCGCAGGCATCAGGACTTGCATACCAGTCAAGGAATGCCATAATTCTTTCATACTTCTCGGCGTCAACCGAAGAACCCACACCAATAATACGGCCGCTGCCATAGTAGGAATCGGAATCTGCATAATAGAGCTGATCTTTAACAGGAACGAAAATAAATGCATTTCCATTCTTCAATCTTTCTGTTGAATTCCAGAAGCCTACCTGCCAGCTATACCAAAACAGATAAACTTGACCGTTTGACATTTTCGCACATGCGGTATCCCAGTCCTGTGTACCTGAATCGGGGTCAACAAGCCCTCTTCTCTGAGCTTTATTAAGGAAATGAAGTATTTTATAGTAGGATGCATTTTTATCGGTAACAGGTGTAAAGGTATTATCGGGTTTTAAAATAACAGATTGTTTTATCTTCTCGCCATACCAGGTGGTTAGCTGTACAACGTTAGCTATACCCATCATACCATCCCCACCGTCCCAGTCAGGCCAAAGTGAAAACGGATATGCAGGATCTCCATTCTCGTTTGTAGGATGATTTTCTTTCATAGCAGCCAAAACATCCAACAAACCATCAAGATCTTCTATTTCCGGACATCCCAGTTCGGAATAAAGATCCCAACGCAGCATTGGGCTGGAGTAGATTACATCCTGAGAATAAGACATTGGGGAAGTATTGGTCATTTCAACAGGAATACCATAGATTTTACCATCGTTGCCGGGAATAGTTTTGTTATACGCCTCGATCTGATCTTTAAATACCATTAAATTCGGACAGTTATAGATTTCATTGGTGATGTCCTTGATAAGTCCTGTGGCTACACAGTCAGCGAAATCAGACCGTTCCAGAAGTACTATATCACCAAGATTACCAGAACTTGTACGTGTCTGATAAATAGCGCCTCCAGCAACCTGTGGAGCGATAATGTTTAGTTCGATGTTTAAATTGTCTTTTAAGACCTTCGCGAACCATCCGCTCTGTACGCCCTGATAGTTCGCAGCAACGTTATAATTCTCAATTGTCAATAGCTTGTCGAAGGCTTTGCCGCTTGAAGGCGTAGAATCGGTAGGATCAGTAGTTGATGCTGCTGGTGGTGTAGGGGTGCTGTCTGTTTGCTTAGCTGGTGCACAGCCAACTAAGGTTGCGATTACCATTGCTGCAACTAATAATGTCGATATTAGTTTTTTCAGCTTCATTTCTAATATGCCTCCTTTTGGTTATTTATTGAAATAACAATGATTTAATCTCATTGTTATTTATCCTTTCACTGCACCAATCATGATTCCTTTTATAAAAAACCTCTGAAAAAATGGGTAAACGAGAATTATTGGCGTTACAACCACTATCGTAACTGTCATTCTTATTGATGTCGCTGTTTGTGCCGTTGCAAGACTTGCCGCCAGACTTGTTGATGTTGAACTACTGTTTACTAAAGCTTTAAGAGAGCTTGCCTGAGTTATATATTGATAAAGAACGAACTGCAGTGTATATAGTTTATTGTCAGTCACAAGTAACAAAGTATCCTGGAAAGAGTTCCACTGATTTACTGCTGAAAATATTGCTACCGTTGCCAGGATAGGTTGTATTACCGGAAGCATGATTTGAAGAAAGATTCTCATTGTTCCGGCACCGTCAATTTCAGCAGCCTGTTGAAGTTCTTTAGGCACCGATTCTACATATGTTTTACACAAGACGATATAAAACGGCGCAACTACCGTTGGGAAAATATAACCCCAAAAATTATTGGTAAGGTTAAGGTTCCGCATTGTAATGTACCAGGGAATTATTCCCGCATTAAAATACATGGTAGCTACTACGAAGCGGTACCATAGCTTACGTTTCCATAATGTTTCCTGAGTGAACATGAATCCAAGAAAAGCTGCGGTTATAACAGTAAAGGCTGTACCTACTAAAGTTCTTGCAACCGAGATCTTCAGTGCATTAAACAACCCCGGAACCTTCATAACGTCTACATAATTCTTAAAATGCAGCCCTTTGATCCAGAATAATACTTTTCCTCTTTCGCTTAAATCATTAGCGCTTAGTGAATTAATAAAAATATAATAAAACGGGTATAGGCATACAAAAGCGAACAGGGAATATATAAAATAAGATGCAATACTGATTATTCTGTCTTCCAGACTAACCCGCACTTTATTTTTTGGATTCTTGGAAAGTTTTGCGCTCACTTCAAAATCCTCCTAACTTATGCTTCATTAAATAAAGCCTTCACCTCTTACCAGCTTTGAAAGGGTGTTGGTAACGCATAAAAGAATAAGACTGACAATACTTTTTAAAATGCTTATTGCTACCGAAAGTGAATATCCGCCGCTTCCCATTGCAATATTGTATACGTACAAGTCGAGAACCTGGATATATTCTTTATTAAATGAATTCTGGAAAACATAGAACTGCTCCATACCATTTGAAAGAAAGTTTGCAAGGTTCAACATGACAAGAACAAAATATGTAGGTAACAAACTGGGGAGCGTAATATACCAGATAATTTGAATCTTTGAAGCACCATCTATTCTGGCTGCTTCATTCAATTCTTCGTCAATTCCACTAAGTGCGGCAATATACATAATAGCAGCCCAGCCGGCATTCTTCCATGTAAGCCATAACCACATTCTGAACCAGACATTGTTTGACGATTGGAGAAACAACTTAGGTGTATCAATAAGCCCCAGACCCATTAAAATAGAGTTAACAGCACCGGTGCTGGACAGAACGCTAAATGCAATAGAATATACAAGTACCCAGCTTATAAAGTTTGGAAGCGTGGTAACTGTTTGCACAAATTTTCTGTATCCTTTGCTTTTAATTTCATTTAAGAATATGGCAAAAACCATTGGAAACCAGGAAAACATAAGACTTAAGCCGCTGATGGCAAATGTATTTCTTAGAACCTTCAGAACCTGGTTTATTTTAGTGGGACTGTCGACAATTGATTTAAACCACTTAAAACCAACAAACTTATCCATGCTTAACGGAAATGGAGGCTTATAATCAAAAAATGCATATACCCATCCATAAAGAGGATAATACGAGAAAATGGCTACTAAAACTAAGAAGGGCAGAATATACAGAAACTCTCGATATGATCTTGCTTTTTTTCTATCCTTTAATAAGTTCATAGAGCTTGCCTCACTTTACATTCAGACTTTTAACTTTTAAATGTAATAGTATGTAAGCCCATAGATGCAAAATTAAGATAATAAGTACTTTAAAAACAACATTTCGCAATTATTCCAATATTGCATAGTAAAACCTTTTATATGAGTATTATAAACAATACTATTACCAGTTGTCAATGAATATACAGAAAATAATTGTGAAATTTGCACTATTTCACAGGGAAATAAGTCCAAATATTTATGTTTATTACTTTCAGTAGGTTAAAATCAGTATTTTTTAGTAAATCGTTTTATGTAATTCTTATGTTTAATTCAAAAAACATGGATTTGTCAAAACCAAAGATAAGCTTGTCATGCAGTGTAATTTACTGTAATTTTAAGGTGCTTTTTAATTACTGCCGCTTAAAAGTTTCCTTATAAACAGGTTGCTAACTGTTGGATTATAAACCTCAATCATGGGGTAATATCGTTACTGGTTCTTTTTTACCGATTCGCGAATAATCAACCGGCATGGTATTTTGATAATTTCTTGGGATTTACTTGCGACGTAATCCTCTTCAAGCATTTTTATCATTATTTTTGCAGCTTCCTGTCCTATCTTCTCCAGTTGAATTTCATTTGTCGTAAGGCCTGGTCTGATACATTCGGAAATTTCCTTATTGTCATAGCCAACTACCGAAATATCCTCTCCCACCTGTATGCCCTTTTCATACAGATAATCGTACAGACCTACTGCCATTAAGTCATTCATGCAGAATATTGCCGATACACCTTCTTTTATCAGGCTTTCTGCTTCTCTGTATCCCGAAGGTCTCATCCAGTCTCCATATCTTACAAAGTCCGGATTATATAAAATCTCTTCTTCAAACAATGCCTTCTGATACCCCAGAATTCTTCTCATTGTATGTAAATTGTCGGGAGTACCAGCAATTACACCGATCTTTCGATGCCCCATCGAAATCAAATATTTTGTGATATCATATCCACCTTTTTTGTCATCAATTACTACTGAAGTGAATTTTGGTGAGTTGGATATTCCATACACAACAATTCCAGGAATTTTAAAATCATCGGGGAAGCAATTAATAACCCGGCAGTGCCCGGCAACATATACAATACCATCCACCTTGATGGATAATAACTCCTTAATAGACGGCTGAAGAACAGAATTAAATTTTTGCTCATCATTATACCATGTATCCTGCCATTTATCGTACAGACGCATATTAATCAGAATTGTACGGTAATCCAGTTCCTCGCAATATGCCATAATTGCTCCAACAATTGGAGTTGTACTGAACAAGTTCAGGTCTTCTACAATTATACCAATGATTTTGGTTTTCTGCTTGCGTATACCCTGTGCAAAATAATTTGGCTTATACCCGGTCTGATTTACAACTTCAAGCACTCTTTGCCTTGTTTCCTCACTGACATTTGGTTTACCATTCAGTATATTAGATACAGTACTGATTGAAACATCGCATATTTGTGCTATCTCTTTCAGTGTAATCAATACTCCTCAAATCCTTTCAAATTATTATTGTAGTTTGCAAACACTTCTTAAAACCTTTTACCATAAATATTAATACTACATTAATGTCATAATTTCAATGTCATTGTTGAAAATTACGGCACTAATATGGTAATATATTTATATTATACTAGATTCTTTAAATTGTAAAAAGTAATTTTCAAATAATTTAATTAAATTAATAAAGTAATTATTGTTTATATATTTATAAATACATGATGGTTCTTGCTAATACTCTTGCTGATAACAAAGGCGGTCGTAAAACGTTTTATCTGAATATCCCTGAATTACCTGCCTGTTGCTGCAGGGAGAGAAAATAATTTTCAATGTGGGTTTATTCCGAAGTGAGGCGGCAATGGTCTTATATAACGCAATAATTCTGCAATTTAATATGTGCCTCATTTTGCGGATATATACATTACAAAGGGGAGAAACATGATATGTCTAACTTTGAAGATTTATCAATGCTGCTGAAGGAATTTGTAAAGAATGGACCGGCGGGTTGTGGCTGTGCAGTAGCCAAGGAAGGGAAAACCCTGTATGAGGGCTACTTCGGATATGCTGATCTTGACGAAAAAAGACCAGTTACGCAAGATACTGTTTTCAGGCTTTTCTCAATGACTAAAGTTATTATCTGTACTGCTGCGATGATGTTGTTTGAAAGAGGAAAATTTCTGCTGAATGAGCCCGTTTATGAATATATTCCCGAATACAGGAACACCCAGGTATTTGTTACAAATCCGGATGGTAGCGTGGATGTAAGAAAAGCCAAAAACCCTATGCTGATCAAGCATGCATTTGCAATGGCAGTTGGGCTGCCCTATGCGTCGGAAAACTCTCCAACTGCACGGGAAATGGCACGGGTAAAAGATGAGATGCAAAAAAAATATGGCAAATATGATATTGTAACCGAGGTAAAGGCAATGGGTAGTGTTCCGGTTGAATTTGACCCTGGAACTCGTTGGCTGTATGGATACGGACACGATATTGTTGCAGCGTTAATTCAGGTTATTTCAGGTAAAACCGTTGGACAGTTTTTACAGGATGAAATATTTGAGCCATTGGGTATGAAAGATACAGGCTATCGCTACCGTAATGGAATAGAAAAAAGAATGGCTACATATTATAGAAGAACCCAATCTGGAAGTATGATAAAAACTGCTCCTTTATTTGATATCTATCATGAGCCTGATGCTATTTATGAAGCGGGCGGTGCAGGGCTGTATTCCACAGTCAATGATTATCTGAAATTTTCTCAAATGCTTGCAAATGGTGGAGTCTTTAATGGGGAAAGAATTATCGGAAGAAAGACAATTGATTTGATGCGGACAAACCATCTATCCGAAGTACAGTTGAAAGATTTTACCAATTCATATTTAGCTGGGTATGGATATGGGCTTGGGGTTAGAACATTAATGAGCAATGCAGAAGGCCATTCCAATGGTTCTGTCGGCGAGTTTGGCTGGACGGGAATGCTGGGTACATATGTATCCATTGATCCAAAGGAAGGGCTTTCTTTTGTTTATATGCACCAGATGGATCCAAATATGGAGGAATACCATCATCTTAGAGTAAGAGCCGTTGTTAACGGGTGTCTGGAATAGGTTTGAGAAAGGAGATACGAATATGCTTAGAGTTGTAAATGTAGAAAATGGTATTGTTAGGGGACTGCCTGCAGCCGATCCGCGTATAACAAGTTTCAAGGGAATTCCGTTTGCAGCTCCTCCCATAGGGGAAAACCGTTGGAGGGCTCCGCAGCCTGCAAAGGATTGGGAAGGAGTGTTAAATGCATTTGAATTTGCACCTATATCCATGCAGGCAATTACTGCTAATGATTTGAACAACATATACACAAGGGAATGGCATGTTGACCCTGATATACCCATGGATGAGGATTGTCTTTACCTTAACGTATGGACACCAGCACGCAGTGCCGATGAAAAACTGCCTGTTTTTGTATGGTTTTTTGGTGGAGGCTTTCAGGTTGGATATACTTCCGAGATGGAATTTGACGGTGAACGTATGGCTCGGCGTGGCATTGTTGTGGTAACAGTTAATTACAGGCTTAACACATTTGGGTTTTTGTGCCACCCCGAAATAACAGCCGAGGCACCTGATGCACCTGCGAACTTTGGTTTGCTTGACCAACAGGCAGGTTTGCGCTGGGTGAAACGGAATATCGCTGCCTTTGGCGGAGACCCTGAAAACATTACCATAGGGGGTCAGTCTGCAGGCGGTGGAAGTGTTTTATGCCAGCTGACATCACCACAGAATGAAGGCTTATTCAATAGAGCCATTATTCAAAGCGGTCTTTTTGCTCCACTTTACCCTAATAATAGAATCCCTCAGGTGGGTGTATCTTTGGATGAAGTAGAACAGGAAGGGGTAAAATTTTTTGAATTTCTTGGAGTTTCCTCATTATCCGAAGCCCGGTTACTGGATGCAAAATACATACTGGATAAAACGCTGGAGTATAACAAATTTTGGACTCCAGTTGCAGACGGTGTTTTCTGCATCGGAAATTCATTCAAGCTTTTTCTTGAAAACAAGCGCTGGCAGGTACCATTGCTTATGGGTCACACTTCAAATGAATTTTTTAGTGTCCCTGATGTAAAAAGCCATGAAGACTTTAAAAATATGGCAATCGATCTTTTTGGTGAATGTGCGGATGAATATCTTGAACTTTGCCAATTTCAAAACAGTAACTTACAAGATATAATTAAAAATGCTTCTGTAAATTCAATAGAATATGCCATCAGAATAGCTGCCCGGACAAATGCAGAATCAGGTGCAAATTTGCCACTTTATTATTATAATTTTGATGCAGAAATTCCTGGTTGGGATAACCCCGGTGCTTTCCACTCTGTTGAGTTATGGTTTACTTTCGAAACTCTTGCCAAGTGCTGGAGACCATTTGTTGGAAAACACTATGATCTTGCACGGCAAATGTGCAACTATTGGACAAACTTTATACGTTCGGGCGATCCAAATGGAAAGGATTCAACCGGAGAGGAGATGCCACGATGGGAACCTTATACTGTTGATGCTCCCTATGGTATGGTATTTGCCGATAAAGCAGAATTTGTTAAAGAGCAGCCAAGTAAACTGATGAAGTTCCTGGTAAATCAATATTTCAAACGGTCATCATAGACCTTTTCCAGTCAAAAGGAGAAATCTTAGCTGTATAGTTGGTACCTCCTATAAAGAGTATATATAGAAAATAGATGGGTGTAGTGTAACTTTATCATTGGTATAAGTTCTACACCCTTTTTTTTGCAAATCTTATCCATAACTATAAAAGTTCATAGAGTGCTTTGTCATCGCGATTTGCCCCCGCAAATTTGATCTGTCTATTTTTATCACTAAATACTTACTATATGAAGGTTAATTTAAGAACAAAAAATAAATATGTACAGTGTTTAAATAATTATGTCCAGAGAGAATTCAATATTTTGATATAGGATAAGAGTGGACGGTATGACTTTATAAGTAAATTCAGGAGTGAATGAAATTATTTAAGTTTTTTAGGAGGTTGTCTTATGAAAAGGGTTTTATCATTTGTACTTGTGTTTTTATTATTATCATCGCTGGTCTTGATGATAACTGGCTGTGAGGTGCCATCAGGTAAAACTTCCACCTCAGGCAAAAGCAGCGGCACATTGATTGGTGTTGCTATGCCGACAAAATCGCTGCAACGTTGGAATCAGGATGGAGATAACATGAAAAAATTGCTGGAGCAGGCTGGATATAGCGTTGACCTTCAATATGCTGCAGACTCTGTAGAAACCCAGGTATCACAGTTAGAAAACATGATTACAAAGGGCGCAAAGGTTCTGGTTATTGCCTCAATTGATGGGGAATCACTAACAGGTGTTCTGGCGGAAGCAGCAAAAGAGAACATCAAAGTTATTGCTTATGACCGTTTGATTAGGGGAACAGAGCATGTTGACTACTATGCAACCTTCGACAACTACAAAGTAGGTGTGATTCAGGCAGAATACATCATCAAGACTTTAGAACTGGATAAGGGTGCAAAGGGACCTTTTACAATGGAAGTGTTCGGCGGATCCCCTGATGATAATAATGCATATTTCTTTTATGCAGGTGCTATGGATACATTGCAGCCATACATAGACAGTGGTGTTCTGGTTATTAAGTCCGGACAAACTGAAATGGAGCAAATCGCCATTATGGGTTGGAAATCGGAAGGTGCCCAGGCAAGAATGGATAATCTTTTAACTGCTTACTATTCGGATGAAAATATTGATATTGTTCTCTCACCGAATGACAGTCTTGCACAGGGAATTGTGGCTTCACTGAAGGCTGCAGGGTATGGTTCTGCCGATAAACCTTACCCAATTCTGACCGGTCAGGATTGTGATATTACCAATGTTAAGCAATTAATTGCCGGTGAGCAATCCATGTCTGTATTTAAAGATACTCGGACTCTTGCCGGAAAGGTTGTTGAAATGGTTGATGCCATTATGAATGGTACTGAGCCGGATATCAATGATACCAAAACCTATGACAACGGTGTGAAAATTGTTCCGTCGTACTTATGTGAACCTGTTTTTGCTGATGTAAATAATTACAAAGAACTATTGATTGATTCTGGATACTATACCGAGGATCAGCTTAAATAAGGATGTACTTTACCGACGTAATGGGGTGTTTTCACTCCATTACGTCATAGTCCATTAGCATTATGTAGCGAGTTATGCTTTAACTTGATTTGAGGAGAAAAAAATGGCCGAGATTATTCTTGATATGAAAAACATTACAAAAACTTTTCCTGGTGTAAAAGCATTGGATAATGTAAATTTGCAGGTTCAAAAAGGCGAAATTCATGCCTTGGTGGGCGAAAATGGCGCCGGTAAATCCACGTTAATGAATGTACTAAGTGGTGTTCACCCCTTTGGCACATACTCTGGAGATATTTTCTTTGAAGGAAAAAAGTGCGAATTCAAAAGCGTGCGAGACAGCGAGAAAGCCGGAATCGCTATAATACATCAAGAATTGGCTTTGAATCCCTATATGACAATAGCTGAGAATATATTTCTTTGTAATGAATGTGCTAAAAATGGCATTATCAACTGGGATTATACCAATCGGGAAGCAAAGAAGCTAATGAAAAAAGTAGGGCTAATTGAAAACTCCAATACCTTGGTAATGGATATTGGGATTGGTAAGCAACAGCTTGTTGAAATTGCCAAAGCGTTGTCTAAAAATGTAAAACTGCTTATTCTTGATGAACCTACTGCTGCGTTGAACGATGAGGATTCCAATAATTTATTGAATTTGCTGCTTGAATTAAATGCAGAACACGGTATTACCTGTATCATCATTTCACACAAAATATACGAGGTTATTCGTATAGCGAATAAAATTACAGTTATTCGTGATGGTATGGTTATCGAAACGCTAAAAAGGGGCGTTGATGAATTCTCGGAAAATCGGATTATTAAAGGCATGGTAGGCAGGGAACTGGTCAGCCGTTTTCCGAAAAGAACCCCAAATATTGGCGAAGTAGGCTTTGAAGTCAAAGATTGGGTTGTATATGATCCGCTGGATGACAACAGAATGCGTATCAACCATGTCAGCTTTAATGTACGGAAAGGAGAAATAGTTGGTATAGCAGGATTAATGGGCGCCGGAAGAACAGAACTTGCAATGAGTTTGTTTGGAAAGGCGTATGGCAGGAAAATAAGCGGTACTATCATTAAGGATGGAAAGGAATTGGTACTTAAAAATGTGAGGGATGCAATAAAAGAAGGGCTGGCTTATGTTACCGAGGATCGGAAAACAGCAGGCTTAATACTTATTGATAACATAAAAAGAAATATATCGTTGGCAAGACTTGATAAGGTGAGCAAGAACTGTGTTTTAAATGATGAACTTGAAGTTGGTGCCGCTGAAGAACTAAGAGAAAGGCTGAATATTAAATCAGCAGGGATTTATCAGAAAACAGGGAATTTGTCGGGAGGTAACCAGCAAAAAGTTGTGTTGAGTAAATGGATATTCTCCGAGCCCGAAGTTATTTTCCTTGATGAACCAACCCGTGGCATTGACGTAGGTTCAAAATATGAGATTTATACCATTATAAATAAGCTTGCGGCTCAGGGAAAATGTATTGTCATAATATCCTCCGAACTGCCCGAAATACTGGGGATATGTGATAGGATTTACATAATGAATGATGGTCGGATTGTTGGGGAAATGAACAAAGACGAAGCCAGCCAGGAAAAGATAATGAAATGCATTCTTGAATCAACCAAAAAATAAAGTGAATCAGATGATTACTTTTAAAAACTATGGAATGAAGAAAGGATTGCAAAATGGAAAAGCACAAAGATCTATTAAGGCATAATATCAGGCAATATGGAATGCTTTTCGCACTGATAGCGATTGTACTTATTTTTCAAATACTGACCGGAGGCATACTGTTAAGGCCAATCAACGTAACCAGATTAATTCTTCAAAACAGTTATATTCTTATACTTGCTGTTGGTATGATGCTGTGTATACTAACCGGAGGGCATATTGACCTGTCTGTTGGTTCGATTGTAGCAATGGTGGGTGCATCATCTGCCTTATTCAGTGTCAGGATGGGTCTGCCGGCGCCACTTTCAATATTTTTGGGGCTGTTGGTGGGATTACTGGCAGGAATGTGGCAGGGGTTCTGGATTGCCTTTGTTAAAATACCGCCTTTCATAGTAACTCTTGCGGGAATGCTTATATTCAACGGTATAAACAACATTATTCTAAATGGGCAAACAGTGTTATTACCGAAATTATACATAACTATTGCTTCGGACAGTATTCCTGATTTTTTCAGCGGGAATGGACTACATTACACAACAGTTATAATTGGATTTATCTGTTCTATTCTATATGTTATTGTTAAATGTATTATCAGAACCAACAAAATTAAAAATGGTTTTGATGTAAACTCCAAACAGTGGTTCCTTGGGAAACTAGCACTGGTTGTTCTAATTATTAACCTTTTTACATATTGGCTTGCCAGAGCTAATGGTTTGCCATATATTGTAATTCTGTTGACGGTTATAATTGCCGTGTACTCATTTATAACAAATAAAACCGTTGCGGGACGGCATATTTACGCTTTGGGCGGGAATGCAAAAGCAGCAGAGCTTTCTGGTATTAACACCAGAAGAGTAATGTTTTGGGTTTATGCTAATATGGGTTTTTTGGCTGCCCTGGCTGGAATTGTTTTTGCAGGAAGGCTGAACTCTGCATCTCCTACTGCGGGGCAAGGCTTTGAACTGGATACTATTGCTGCCTGCTTTATTGGAGGTGCTTCGGCAACCGGAGGTGTTGGAACAATTATTGGTGCAATCATTGGTAGTTTCATCATGGGTATAATGAATAACGGAATGTCCATTATGGGGATTAGTACATTCTGGCAAAGCATTATTAAGGGTTTAGTCACTATTCTTGCCGTAGCTTTTGATGTGATCTCGAAATCAAAGGCAAAAGCAAGATAATGCATTACTTTTCGAAACTTGGCTTAGAATCCCGCAATGTCACATATTACTGGATTTTTAAGCTATTGGCAAAGAGATTCCCTCTTTGCTTTTTTATTATTAAAAAAATGCTATATGGATTTACTTTAGATTAGGCTATAATGGACATAGGAATAATAAGTAAGTATATACATAAAAAAGGAGGAGGTGTGAATGTCACACGGCTATAATAAATTCTTTGACTACATATTTGGAAATAAGCAAATTAATTTGCTGTTCAGAGCATTAACTATAGTTTTTATCATTATACTCGCTGTTGCGTTTACCATTTCAATTACCTACTCAATGAATATGAATGACAGTTTTAATAATGGCAGGTTAAACTGGCCCAAAAGGCAGTATAGCAAAAATATTCTTGTAGTTATGTATCAGACCTCTGATGATTTTCTTCAAAAATTCAAAAATGAAGTATGTAAGAAAGCAGAAGCAAATCAGATTTTCATAGATTTTGTTAATGCCGAGAGTATAAATGATGCAATTAATAGAATCAATACAGCTGTTGCAGCGAAAGTTGACGGCATTATTGCACAGGGAATATATGATTCCAACTACATTCAGGCTGTTAATAAAGCAATTGAGAAGGGGATTACAGTTGAATTTGTTTTTACTGACGCATTGGGTGCCGACAGAGCCTTCTTTGTTGGTTACAACGCTTACGATTACGGGAAAATGGCTGCACGCAGTGCAATCAATCAACTTCACGATACCAGCGGCTGTATCGCCCTGATGGTACAAAGTGCAACCAGTAATGAAAAGGATGTTACAGGTGGAGTGTATATTGAAGGATTCAAATCAATTATAGATAAATACCCAAGGGTAAAACTTGTTGATATTATGCGAACAAGCTATGACATGTTTAGTGCCGAGGATATAACCTACGATATTTTAAATCAGTATCCGGACATTAATGTGATTGTTTGCACCAGCGAGAGAGATGCTTTTGGAGTTGCCCAGGTTGTAATTGATTTAAACCGGGTAGGAGATATAAAAATAATTGGTTCTGGCGTATCGAAAGACATAATTAAGTATATCGAACTTGGAGTTATTGCATCTTCTTTTGATATAAATCCCGGGCTGATGGGAAAGTTATGTATTCAGAATATGGTTAACAATAAAATTGTTAATGAATATTTTGAAGTGCCAATAGAGCTGGTAACAAGTGACAATGTTCACAAGTATAAAAAATGAATGGAGATATTATGAAACCGAGATTCAAGTTTTCATTGAACACCATACGAAAAAAAATGCTGTTTTATTTTCTAAGTTCTAT
>JAAYNA010000006.1 GCA_012521105.1 Clostridiaceae bacterium | reverse complement strand
TTTCTCTGCCTGAAACCACAGAGCTACCAGATTTATGCAACATCTAGGGGGAAAGCTTAAGCAAATCGAAGTGAAATTCTGCGAAAAACGAAGATAAGTGAAGAAAACGAGAGTATATTAAGGGAGTATATTAAGGGAGGAGAACAAAATGTATGGATGACCTGATAAGTATAATAGTACCCGTATATAATGTTGAAAAGTATTTAAATAAATGTCTGGACAGTATTATGAAACAGACATATAAAAACTTAGAAGTTATATTAGTGGATGATGGATCAACCGATAATAGCGGCATAATATGTGATGAGTATGCGAAAAAGGATGATAGATTTAAAGTAATACATAAGGCAAATGGAGGTTTGTCAGACGCGAGAAATAAAGGCCTTGAAATTGCCAGTGGTAATTTTATTGGATTTGTTGATAGTGATGACTGGATCGATCGTGATATGTATAAATTTCTTTATGAAGGTATCAAAACATATAATGCAGATATATCAATAGGCGGATACACTTTTGTATGGCACAATCAGACACTCCAATTGACTCAAGTAGAAAAAACAATAATATATACCCGAAGTGAAGCGATAGAAGAATTGGTCAAAGGAAATTTATTTAGAGATTATGTATGGAATAAATTATTTAGAAAAAACCTGTTCAATGAAATTAAATTTCCGGTAGGGCGAACTATAGAAGATAAAGCAGTTATGTATAAAATATTCGACCAGGCTAATACAATAGTATATTTACCTGATGCGCTTTACTTTTATAGACAGCGACAGGGTAGCATAAGTAGTAGCCTACGGTCCATTAATAGGTATGGAAACTATAAAGCAGAGTCAGAGCGGTATTTTTATTTAAAAGAAAAATACCCTGCCGTAGAAAACATACTTTTTAAAAAACTAATCCATTCTTCGTTCTTATATTGTGAAGTTGTTATTTGTGAAAATATTAATTACGACAATGATATTAAAATAGAATTAAAAAATATAAAAACTTTTATACTAAAAACATTAGTAGAATTAATACATTAGATATTCCGAAGATTAACAAAGTATTGATATTATTGTTTATTTGTAACAATAAAATATTCAAATATTGCCTAAAAGGTTACAGAAAACTGAAAAAGTTTAAAAATGCTGGCAAGAAATCCTAGATATTGTTTTGGAAAAGATAAGTTTGAGAATTTTAGGTAAGTATGAAAAGAAAAATTAATGAATTCTTTTTATGTTTTATTTGGATTGCTAGAGAAACAAAAGGCCATATAAAACCATTGCTGATATTGCTTAGCATTCAGGTTATAAGCGCCCTTACAGGAGCAAGTATGGCTATTGTTTCAAAGAGCCTTGTCGATTATGCTATTGATGGTAAGCTCAAATACGTTATATATTACGGAATAGCTTTTGGCTGCATAATCATATTGAGCCTTGGTTCAAATGCTATATCATCTCTGATTAGCGCACGCACGAATGAATTATTCTCAAATAGACTTAGGCAGCGTATGTACACAAGGATTGCCGGATCTGAATGGTCAGATATAACGAAATATCATTCCGGAGATTTACTGACAAGGCTCACAAGTGATATTAATACGATTTCAAATGGGGTTGTTAATGTCTTACCCAGTATAATATCTCTTGGAGTAAGTCTGATCGCATCTTTTGTCACTTTACTATATTATGAGCCCTACCTGGCTATATTTGCAGTAATATTTGCTCCATTTTCAATAATTGTCAGCCGATTATGGGGAAGAAAAATAAAGATTTTTCATAAAAAGATTCAGGAATCTGAAAGCGCATACCGCTCATATATACAGGAATCCTTAGAAAACATAACTATTGTTAAAGCTTTCAGAATGGAAGAAAGAGCAGTAGAAGCCGTAGAAACCTTACATAATGACCGGATGAAATGGGTTTTAAAACGTAATCGGACTGGCGTTGCAGCAAGTTTGATCCTGGCGGGCGGTTACTGGGTCAGCTATTTAATTGCCTTTGGCTGGGGAGCTATTGGTCTGGCAAATAAAACTATTACCTATGGTACGCTTACAGCATTCCTTCAACTCATAGGCCAGGTCGAGACTCCGTTCATCGGCCTTTCCCGCACATTACCCCAAGTGATAACCACAATTTCATCAGCCGAAAGGCTTATGGAACTTGAAAAGATGGAAATGGAAAGAGGTAAGGATAAACTGGATCCAAATACAACTGTGGAGCTCTCTTTTCAGGATGTTACTTTTTCTTACAACAAAGATGATATAGTATTAAAAAATGTTTCTTTATCAATAAAACCCGGAGAAGTTGTGGCGATTACCGGACCGTCCGGAGAGGGGAAAACTACAATAATCAGACTTTGTCTTGCGCTGTTAAAACCAGACAACGGTAGCGTAAAGTTTTTGGATTCCAGCAGAAATGAGTTTACGGCAAGTGCTTCTACCAGAGACTGGATAGCATATGTACCTCAAGGCAATACTCTGTTCAGTGGTACTATTGCAGAAAATCTCAGAAGCGGATATACCGATGCTACGGATGAAGAAATCATTGCTGCTGCAAAAACAGCTTGTGCATGGGAATTCATAGAGAAACTTCCGGATGGGTTAGATACTGTAATTGGTGAAAATGGTTTGGGGCTATCTGAAGGTCAGGCTCAACGTCTGGCACTGGCCCGGGCAATATTAAGACCAGCACCGGTATTAATTCTGGATGAGGCAACATCAGCTCTTGATATAGACCTTGAAATGAGGGTACTTGAAGGGATAAAGAATCTCAGTCCAAAACGTTCATGCTTGGTTATAACCCACCGCTTATCGGCATTGCAGATATGCTCAAGGGTATTTAAGTTGAAGGATGGAATTATTATGGAAATACCTATGCCAAATGCATTGGAGTCTTCAGATATTGATCGCCAGGAAATAAAAAGAGTAATTGGGAAATAATACCGTTAATATTAAAAATGATATATAATATATATAACATCAAGTTTGCGATTTTTATTACTAACTTCAACGATTTATTAATTCGATTCCGGTCATATTCTTTTTATTTTCCAAACAACATTTTTTGTAAGGAGCATTCCTGTAAAGAAAATAAATGAACTTTGAAAAACAAGACACCTCGCAATAAGATAGAGATGTGCTGATTCAGACAAGAAAGGCACAAAACTAAAATATTGGAGGCGTCATATATGAAG
>JAAYNA010000041.1 GCA_012521105.1 Clostridiaceae bacterium | reverse complement strand
CTGGCTGTAGCGGCTATTAAAACATCGGTTTTGTCGATACCGGCTTCAAACAGTATTTTAGCACTTACTCCATTTCCTCTGATACATAAAACGTCCAGGTTTTCATTTGCTTTTCTGAGTGCTTCGGGATCTTTATCTATAATGGTAACATCATTATCTTCCTGTGATAATTGCTCAGCAAGGCTATAACCCACTTTACCGTCGCCTATTATTATAATTTTCATCTAAAGCCTCCCGATTGCTTTCTATACCAATATTATTGGCCTGCCTTATATATTTATTTAATATCCGAATTATATATCAATGCATTGTAAATATCAATCAAAATTACAGGCAAAAGATGCAGGTTATAGAACAACTAAATTTCTAAAATATGGTTATATACCCTGGTTTTTAAAATTAATGTGCAGTATAAGTTCGGTGGAATGTTCACATAATATTAATGTTTCAAAGTTGGAGGTGTTAAAATGATTGGAACAGTTAAGTGGTTTAATGCTGAAAAAGGCTTTGGGTTTATTGAGCGGGAAGATGGAGAGGATGTTTTTGTGCACTACTCCGCAATTAAAGTCGATGGCTATAAAACCCTCGATGAGGGTCAGCGTGTTCAATTTGATATAGAACAGGGCCAGCGAGGACCTCAGGCAATAAACGTAATACCTTTCTAAGTATATTTTTGCTACAGTAATAAAAATTATACTAAGCTAATGAAAAATCTTCAGGTGCGTTACTTTAACAGGGCGCACCTTTATATTAATACGTAGTAATGTATGCTACCTGTTTTATTGTCGTGGCATTGCACAATATCTCTCTGTCTTATATTCCCGAAACAGACGCTTAATTTGTAGGAACTGTGCAGTTAGCTCGGGCAGGCCTGTACGCGGGTCCTGCTTCGGGTGTTTTGTCTTCTTGAGCAACAAAGCACCTGCCGGTACCCACGCTCCTTTGTATAAAAATGATATTCAGTTTAAATAACTTCGCATTGTTCATAAATTGTAAACGCATTGAATCCCTTAAACTGGATAGATATAATATTGTTATGCAGGATGAAACATTAAGTGATTAAAAAAGGTTACGTAATTATGAAACTTAAAAGTTTTTTGAAATATGTAGAAATCCAAACAAAGGCTGCAAGCATGATCCCTTTTGCTGCAGGAACTGTTTTTGCTTATTACCGGTTCCAGAGATTTAGTTTAACAAACTTTATTCTAATGCTTGTATCGTTACTTTCCTTCGATATGACAACAACAGCAATAAATAATTATATTGATTATAAAAGTGCAAAGAAAAAATCGGGTTATGGGTTTGAAGTGCATAATGCCATTGTCCGGGATAATATAAAGGAACGGGATGCACTAACGGTTATATTAATGCTTGGAGCTTTAGCAGTAATTACAGGTTTTCTGCTTTTTTTAAATTCAAATATATTAGTACTGATTTTAGGAGTAATTTCCTTTGCTGTGGGGGTTATATACACAGCCGGTCCTGTTCCAATTTCAAGAACACCCTTAGGGGAAGTGTTTTCTGGTTTATTTATGGGCTTTTTAATACCCTTTCTGTCATTTTATATTCATGTGATAGATGAACAAGTCTTATCTGTTTCAATTCGAAATGGTATTCTTAATTTAGAAATCAATCTTAATGAAATAATTGCAATTTTGGTCTGCTCTGTGCCCACCGTTACAGGAATTGCAAATATAATGCTTGCAAATAATATTTGCGATATCGAAGACGATTTGGAAAACAAAAGATACACACTTCCAATTTATATTGGAAGGGATAAGGCATTGACATTATTCAAGATCCTGTATTATGTGGCGTATATTACAATATTGGTTTCAATAATTACAGGTCTCCTTCCTGTTATCTCAATATTGTTTTTTGTGACACTGATTCCTGTTCAGAAAAACATAAGCAGGTTTATTGAAGTACAGACAAAAAAAGATACTTTTTCGCTGTCGGTAAAAAATTTTGCAGTCATGAATATAACCCTCATACTCAGTATTGCTGTTGATATTATTTTATAGGCTTTTTTCTGGTTTTACTCCGGACAAGATATGAGCAATTTACGACAAATGATGAGTAGCCGTTGGCATCATCTTCATATAGAATGGAAATGATATAGCAGAAAGCTTTATAATATTATGATTTTTAAAATAGGAGGGTTAGTATGGGAGAAAAAGCTGTTTATTTAGATCCAAGCTATTCCTTTGAAGAACGTGCAAAAGATCTTGTGTCCAGAATGACAACAGAAGAAAAAGTATCGCAAATGCTTTATACATCACCTGCTATTGAAAGGCTTGGTATTCCGGCATATAACTGGTGGAATGAGGCTCTTCACGGTGTAGCCCGGGCTGGTACCGCAACCATGTTCCCACAGGCCATCGGGATGGCAGCAACTTTCGATGAAGAGCTTATTTATAAAGTGGCCGATGTTATTTCAACCGAAGGCAGGGCAAAATACCATGCAAGTTCCAAAAAAGGTGACAGGGGAATATATAAAGGTTTAACTTTCTGGTCACCTAACATTAATATATTCAGAGACCCAAGATGGGGCCGTGGCCAGGAAACCTACGGAGAGGACCCTTATCTTACAACCAGGCTTGGGGTTGCATTTGTAAAAGGTTTGCAGGGGAATGACCCCAAATATCTGAAAACCGCAGCATGTGCAAAGCACTTTGCAGTACACAGCGGGCCTGAAGCCTTAAGGCACGAATTTGACGCCATAGCATCAAAGAAAGACATGTACGAGACATACCTGCCTGCTTTTAAAGCGCTGGTACAGGAAGCAAATGTTGAATCAGTTATGGGGGCATATAACCGTACGAACGGTGAGCCCTGCTGTGGCAGTAAAACCCTTCTTACAGATATTCTGAGAGAAGAGTGGGGATTTAAAGGACATGTTGTGTCAGATTGCTGGGCAATACAAGACTTTCATCTAAAGCATCATGTAACAACAACCGCACCTGAATCGGTTGCCCTTGCAGTGCGTAACGGGTGTGATTTGAACTGCGGAAATCTTTTTGGCAACCTTTTGATTGCCCTGGATGAAGGCTTAATTACTGAAGAGGAAATAGATGCAGCAGTAACCCGGTTAATGGT
>JAAYNA010000040.1 GCA_012521105.1 Clostridiaceae bacterium | reverse complement strand
GCTTATTCTTTACGACACTCACCGATACACCTGCTGCAATTGCGATACAGCTTATATGGTGGTTTACCGACTTGCTTGGCGGAAACAAATTGTATTCGTACTTCGGTGTACGACCGCTGCAGCTTATTCCGCGACATAACGGGCTGGGCAATGTAGAAGCTTATATCAGTTACCTGCCCGATCTTGTTCAAAACAGGATCAGGATTCTGCTGCTTACGGTTTTACTGGTTATTGGGACCATTTATGTGTTCAGCGCAAAGAGAAGGGGGTTCTTGTATGTTCCTGTATTTAAGCGCAGCAAAATACAATCTGCGGTTTAGTCTATTTCCGCAGTTAGCGGCGGCTATTGGTTTACTGGTGCTTACTCCGGTTATGTTCGGCATAAAGGCTCTCGACGCAGTAGCAGCTGCGTATCCCCTTGAGCTGTGCCTGCCGTTTATCGGAGTAATTCTGCTAACTCCGGTATATTCGCCCGAACAGGAGCCCGGCATCCTGGACACTGTTTGTGCCCGAAAAATGCCTCACCTTTTAATATGCGGCATACGGATCATTATGGCGATGGTGCTGACGGTGATATTAATCTGCGGGTTTGTCGTCATGATGTCGGCTTTGGAATGTGAGGTATTCGTTGTCCACGCGCTGTCTTCATGTGTAAACGCGTTTTTTCTCGGCGGTTTGGGTATTTTGGCTTCATCTGTCAGCGGCCATGCGGTGAGCGGCTATATTCTCCCGGTACTGTACTATGTTGCAGATTTGACGGGCGGATTTGGACATTTTACCATGTTCTCCATGATGAGGAGCGGCACAACGGATGGCAGGTATATAATATTTATTACAGGCATATGCTGTATTGCAGCTTCGGTATGGTGCCGGCACCTTCGTATGATATGCTTTCATGAACGTTTGTTTAAAAAAATATCTTAGAAGCCAATAATTTAAACCAGGGGCTCATTCAATACACCGGATTATTATACATTTTTTCCTCCGAATATCTTAATCATGAAGGTATCGTCAGTAGTGCTTATGCTTGTTATTATGGCAACTTACAGCAGGAAACTGAAAAAAATATATATATCTAATAATCATACAACCTGCTCCTGAAGAAGCAAACGCAAGTAAGAATAGTGATAAAAACAGTATACCGAAAAACAATAGAACTCACAGGAATACCTGTGAGTTTTTTAGTATTTACGATTACTCATCCTTCCGAAGATAAAGAAAATTTAATTTCAATAGCGCAGCTAAAATGGAAAATTACTGTCCCGCCCGGCAAAAAAATAAAAATTAGCTATTGCATATTACGTTACGTAATGTGATTTAATAAAAATTAAGGAGGCGGTGGTATGCGAAAAGAAAAGATATTTTCCATAAGAGAGATTGCTAAATTAACAGGGGTTACCATTCGTACCTTGCAATATTACGACAATATTGGATTAGTGCCGCTGGCAAGAGATAATGCCAGTGGAAGAAGGTATTATAAAGAGTCTGATTTGACAAGGCTTCAGCAGGTTCTTTTTTATAAGTCATTGGGATTAAAAATTGCCGACATTAAAAATCTTCTTGTTGAAACTGTTACACCAGAGCAGATTGGCGGTGTTTTAAGAAGACAGCTGGACATTTTCTATCACATGTTAAATGATTTAAAAGCCAACATAGCCCTTATTGAAGCAAGCCTGGTTAGTTTGGAAGAAAATAACCGTATACCCTGGGGGAATTTGATTCAACTGATGCTCTCCTTTAACAAGGACACGATTTTTAAATATAAGGATATTAAATATGACAAAAAAACTGAACATATTTTTGTGAAGCACTATAAGGACAGTAAAACCATTCTGGATATTTATTGGGATTGGAAATCACTGATACTGGAAGCCGCAACACTTATACTAAATGATATACAGCCTGAAAGTGAGCAGGGCCTGATGTTTGCAAAGAAATGGATAAACATGACCAATAAAATTACCAGGGGGAATAAGGATCTGCTGGAAGCTCACAAAACATCCTATGAAAACAGGGAGCAGTGGCCTGAGGAGGACCGCAGGTTAATGGAGTTTACAAACTATTTTATAGATAAAGCTACAAAAACATACCTGACTGAACAAAAGATTGGGAGCGATTAAAATGATTGAGATTAAGAATGTAACAAAAGTATTTAAGGATATAACAGCCGTTGACAATTTGTCATTAGTTATTCGGCCAGGAGTGGTAACAGGGTTTTTAGGCCCTAACGGAGCCGGAAAGTCTACAACCATGAAAATGATATTGAGATTAACCAGACCAACCAGGGGAGAAATAAGGATTGGCGGTAAAAAATATAAGGATCTGAAAAATCCCGTCTCAAAAATTGGTGCATTAATTGATGGAGATACAGTGAACCCTAAGTTTACTGCCAGACAACATTTGGAATTAATTGCTACGGCAAGCGGGTTACCTGCGAAACGGGTTGAAGAGGTGCTTAAAAAGTCAGGCTTGGAAAAAGCAAAAAATAAACAAATTGGTGAGTTTTCGCTGGGAATGAAGCAACGCCTGGGAATAGCGGCTGCCCTGATGGGGGACCCCGAAACAGTAATATTGGATGAGCCTTTTAACGGTCTGGATGTAGATGGTATCCACTGGCTACGGAACCTTGCGAAAGAACTGGCCGAAAAAGGAAAAGCAGTATTGGTATCAAGTCATCTAATGAGTGAAATACAAGCCATTGCCGAAAGAATAATTGTATTGGCACAGGGGAGATTAATTGCAGATATGACCATAGAAGAAATGTCAGGCAGAAGCCTGAGTGCATATGTAAAGGTCAGAAGCGAGAATAACAAGCAATTAAAATCACTGTTAGAGAAAAGCGGAGCTTTAATTAAATTTGTAAGTGATAAGGAACTGCATGTTCACAAATTAGATATGAAACAAATAGGAATTACTGCAAAGGAAAACAATCTGGCAATATATGAACTTACAAAAGTTGAGCCGTCTTTAGAAGAGCTGTTTATAGAACTGACTGAAGGGAAAGCTGACTATGCGTCTGCATAAAAGCTGACGAAAGAAAGGTGACAGATATGAGAAGATTAATTGAATCAGAATTTAAAAAAATATTTTTCCTGAAATCTTCAAAAGTTTATATATTTGTTTTGATAGTATTAAGCCTGGCATTAGGGTTGGCTTTTTCTCTGACTACGAACGTAACCCAGGGGAAAACAATTACAGAGTTATCTTCAATGGACGTGCTTTCAGCCAATATGTTAGGCACAGACCTGGCTAATATTATGCTTATAATTTTTACGGCTGTATCTGTTTCAAAGGAGTTTTCAACAAGGCTTATCAATGTTTCACTGGCAATAATACCCGACAGAAGAAAATTCTTTATTGGTAAGTTAATCACTTTTTTTCTGTTATCTGCAGCAATAAGTATAGTTGTAGTATTGCTATCATATTTGGCAAGCCGGATGATTTTAACAGCCAATAATATGCCCGAAGTTTCGCTTCAGGATTTTACAGTAAGGCGATTTGTTTTAGGTGTTATGGTTATGCCTGTATTTTATACCATTATAACTGCAGCAGCTGTTTTCTTATTTAATGGCAGTGCAGGGGCAATTACTTTTTCATTGGGTATTATGATATTGCCTGCACTTGTTAAAATGTTTTCCAATACTGTGCAGAGAATATTATTGCCGATTTTTCCTCAATCAGCCATACACAGTTTGTCAGGAGCAGTGAAAAAAGACTCTGTTGAATCATTGGGGGTAATTGCAAGCATATGCCTGTTATTAATCTGGATAGCAGTAACTTCCATCGCTGCTAACATAAAGTTCCAAAAACAGGATATTTAGATTCAAAACAACAATCAAACTGGTTTGCATTGCCGTATATTTATAAATATTATTTTTCATCTGTTTGCTAACAGGAAGGTGTTTATGGGTATATTAACTTTATCTGAAAAAATTTATTGGGGAGTGTTTTATATGCATAGAAAGACAGCTGTTATTACAGGCGGAGGCAGTGGATTTGGAAGAGAAGTGGCGCTGCAGCTGGCCAAAAAAGGGACAAATCTTTCTATAGTTGATATATCGGAGGAAAACGGTGAAGAGGCCGTTCGGCTTTGTAAAGAATCAGGCTCGGATGCAATTTTCATTCAGGCCGATGTAAGTAAAGTTGAGGATGTAAAAAGGTATGTTGCCCAAACAGTTGAATACTTTGGGAAAATTGATTTATTTTTTAATAATGCAGGAATTTCCGGTTCGGGAGTTCGTACTGTAGAATGTTCCATAGAGGAATTCAATGCCATTGTGGATGTAAATCTTAAGGGTGTATTCTATGGGTTAAAGTTTGTGATCAGTGAAATGCTTAAAACCAGAGGAGGAGTAATTGTAAATACTGCTTCACTGGGCGGATTGGTTGGAATACCTACCCTGGGCGTATATTCAGCAACAAAACATGCTGTTATTGGGCTTACAAAGGCTATTGCCGGCGAGTATGGAAGGGAAAATATCAGAATTAATGCGATTGCCCCAGGCACTAATGAAACACCAATGGTGAAGGCATACCCTGAAGAGGCCATTAAAAAAATGGCTGAAGCAGTCCCGATGGGCAGGTTAGGTCAACCTCATGAAGTGGCAAATGTTGTTTGTTTCCTGCTAAGCGAAGAATCTTCCTATATTCATGGTGCCGTTATCTCAATTGACGGTGGAGCCTCTGCTTTGTAATATCGTGAGCGGTAATCCAGGACAGCATCGGCAATCCAAATATGGATAAAAATGACAACAATATCTGCCTGACTGTTCACATTGAAAAGGGAACAAAAAATATATTCAAATCAAATAACTTAAATACACAGAGTGGATATATGGGGTATTGTATAACCCTGGTATTCAAAATTCAGACGAATGCCGGGGTTTCCTGGTATTATGACGCCAAAAAGCCTAAAAACGGCAATGAAATATATGTTTTTATTACGATTTTTTATTAAATATTTATATTGCATTTACGAATAAAATATGCAATAATCTTTTTACTTTAAATTTTATTTTTTTCAAGTATAGAATAGAAGGATAGTGATGCTAGGGTTGGAGAAATTATTTCTTCAATCAGGATGTATGCCTCCTAGGATGAGACTCAAAATAACAGGCAGATTTCGGAATTCTTTTAAATGATATGAATATGATGACTCTTAGGAGGTAAAGGATTGGACCAAAGAAATGCTCCCATATATGAGGCTTTGGAAAAGCTTGGATTAGAACGTATAGTACATTTCGACGTACCGGGACACAAAGGCGGCCGTGGTAATAAGGAACTTACTGATTTTCTTGGAGAAAAATGCCTTAAAGCAGATGTTAATTCCATGAAGCCGCTGGATAACCTGAATCATCCCGTATCGGTCATAAAAAATGCACAGCAATTGGCTGCGGAAGCTTTCGGCGCCAATAGCTGCTTTTTTATTGTTAACGGTACAACGGCAGCTGTTCAGGCCATGGTTATGTCAGCCTGTAAGGCCGGCGAAAAAATACTTATGCCCCGCAATGTACATATAAGTGCTATTAACGCTCTTATTCTCAGCGGAGCAGTCCCGGTTTACATAGATCCCGGCATAAATAACAGACTTGGCATAGCCCTGGGCATGTCAATTACAGCTATAAAAGAGGAGATAGAAGAGCACCCGGACGCAAAGGCAATATTGGTTAATAATCCAACTTACTATGGAATATGCTCAAATCTGAAGGAAATCGTTGAGCTGGCTCATAGTTACAATATGCTGGTATTGGTAGACGAAGCTCATGGCACCCATTTTTATTTTGGAGACAATATGCCTGTTTCTGCAATGAAGGCCGGTGCGGATATGGCCTCGGTCAGTATGCACAAAACCGGAGGGTCTTTAACCCAAAGTTCTTTATTGCTATGCAGCGAAAATGTAAACAGTGACTATGTCAGGCAGATAATAGGCCTTACACAGACAACCAGTGCTTCTTACCTGCTGCTTACATCCCTGGATTTGGCGAGAAAAAACTTAAGTTTAAACGGAAAAGCAATTTTTAATAAGTCAGCTGAATTTGCCGAGTATGCCAGAAGAGAGATTAACAGTCTGGGCGGATATTATGCCTTTTCTAAGGAGCTAATTGATTATGACAGTGTATATGACTTCGATATAACAAAACTTTCAATTAATACAAGGGAAATAGGACTTGCAGGTGTTGAGGTTTATGATATATTGCGGGACGATTATGGTATCCAGGTAGAGTTTGGTGATTTGGGCAACATTCTAGCCATTGTATCGGCTGGTGACAGGGCTATGGAAATTGAGAGGCTTATTTCAGCCTTATACGAGATTAAACGGCTTTACGCAAAGGAACCTGCGGGTATGTACGATCATAATTATATAAATCCCGACTTGATATACACTCCACAGAAAGCATTCTACAGCAACAAGAAAACTATGCCCTTAAAGAATAGTAAAGGCAAAATCAGCGGGGAATTCGTTATGGCCTATCCGCCTGGTATACCGGTTTTAGCCCCTGGCGAGAGAATAACCGAAGAAATAATCGATTACATTGCCTATGCAAAGGACAAGGGTAGCCTGCTTATGGGCACTCAGGATATGAAGCTGGAAAATATTTTGGTTGTGGAGGGATAATATGGACTTATGGTATACCGAATATTATACAAAGGATGCCCGTTTTTCCATTAAGATTGAAAAGCCGGTAATTAGCCTGGAAAGTGAGTTTCAGCGCATAGATGTATTTGATTCCTATGCCTTTGGCAGGGTTTTGGTGCTGGATGGATGCCTGATGCTCACTGAAAAGGACGAGTTTATATACCATGAGATGATGACACATGTACCCATGGCTGTAAATCCGGAAATCCGTGATATTCTTGTTGTTGGGGCAGGCGATGGCGGAGTGGTAAGAGAACTTACAAGATATGATTCAATAAAACGAATTGATATGGTGGAGATAGATAAGCTTGTAGTGGATGTTTGCAGGGAATATTTGCCTCAAACAGCATGTAAGCTTGATGACCCGCGGGTAAACATATGTTATGAGGATGGTCTTAAATTCGTTAGAAGTAAATATAATGAATACGACTTAATAATAGTAGACTCAACAGATCCCTTCGGGCCAGGAGAAGATTTGTTCACCAAGGAGTTCTACGGAAATTGCTACAAAGCATTAAATGCATCAGGTATCATGGTAAATCAGCATGAAAGTCCCTACTATCCAAATGACGCTTTGGCTGTACAAAGAGCTCATAAGCTGATAAAATCTGTTTTCCCCATAGCCACGGTTTATCAGGCACACATCCCGACCTATCCGTCAGGCCATTGGCTTTTTGGTTTTGCGTCCAAAGCCCTTGATCCAATCGTGGATTTAAGTGCAAGCTGGAATTCCCTTGGTTTAAAAACCAGATACTACAATACCGATTTACACAAGGGTTGCTTTGCCTTGCCGAATTATGTAAAGGAGCTGTTAGAAAATGCTTGACAGAAATGTCAGTACTATCCTGGGCTGTGATAAAAGCTATGAAGAAAGTAAAATAGTGGTCTTTGGAGCTCCCTTTGACGGAACAACCTCCTATCGCCCGGGTGCAAGGTTTGCAAGTTCAGCTATCCGCAGCGAAAGCTATTCGATAGAAACCTATAGTCCTTACCAGGATAAAGATTTGGAGGATATCTGTGTATTCGATGCAGGCGACCTGGAGCTGCCCTTTGGCAACACGGTAAAGGCTCTTGAGCTGATAGAAAATTTCGTGCTCAAAATATTAAAGGACGGTAAAATCCCGTTTATGATAGGCGGGGAGCACCTTGTCAGTTTAGGCGCGGTTCGCGCGGCGGTAAAAAAACATAGTGAGCTCAATATAATCCATTTCGATGCTCATTCAGATTTAAGAGATGAGTATCTGGGTGAAGCCTTGTCCCATGCAACGGTTATAAGGCGGTGCTGGGATTTGGTTGGGGACAACAGAATCTTTCAATTTGGTGTAAGAAGCGGATCCAGAGAAGAAATTTACTGGGGCAGAGAACATGTATACACCTGCTTCTACAATTTCAATGAATTGGATACCATAGTAGATATGCTGAAGGGGAAGCCTGTTTATTTAACCATCGATCTGGATGTACTCGATACCTCTGTATTCCCCGGAACCGGAACTCCTGAAGCGGGTGGTGTGACTTTCTTCGAGCTGCTTGATGCGATAGGGAAAGTATCAACGCTTAATATAGTTGCCCTTGATATGACCGAGCTGGCTCCGCCCCTGGACCCTGCAGGAGCGTCAACGTCTTTGGCCTTAAAGCTTTTAAGAGAAATACTTTTATATGTATACAGATAAATTACTGCCGTCGATATTTAGCTGATTGCTAAATTTTAATAAATCCAGATGCATGGAAATTATGGAGGTGTTGATATGGGAAAAGCGTTAATTATCGGAGCAGGAGGCGTGGGCAGGGTTGTAGCCCACAAATGCGCACAAAATCCTGAAGTATTTGAAGAAATTTTAATAGCCAGCAGGACAAAATCAAAATGCGACCAGCTTAAAAAAGAACTGGACGGTGGCAGAACCAGGGTACATACTGCCCGGGTCGATGCTGACAGCACAGAAGAAGTTATCAGTTTGATTGACAGCTTTAAGCCTGATATAGTCATTAACGTAGCTTTGCCTTACCAGGACTTAACCATTATGGACGCCTGCCTTGCAACAAAGACTCATTATGTGGATACCGCGAACTATGAGCCGCCCGATATCCCCAAATTCGAATACAAGTGGCAGTGGGCATACAGGGAAAGGTTTGAGAAGGCAGGTATTACAGCCCTTTTAGGAAGCGGTTTTGATCCCGGTGTTACAGGTGTTTTCACCGCCTATGCCCAGAAGCATTATTTTGATGAAATTCACTATATAGACATTCTGGATGCCAATGCCGGCGATCACGGCTATCCCTTTGCCACTAACTTCAACCCTGAAATCAATATACGGGAAATAACAGCGCCTGGCCTGTATTGGGAAAACGGAAAATGGATCGAAACCAAACCGCTGGAAATAAAAAGAACCTATAATTTTCCCGAAATAGGAAATATGGATATTTATCTATTGCACCATGAAGAAATAGAGTCTTTGGCCAAAAACATAAAGGGTGTGAAGCGGATTAGATTCTGGATGACCTTTTCTCAAAAGTACCTGACTCACCTTCAGGTTCTCCAGAATGTAGGAATGACATCGATAGAGCCAATAGAATTTGAAGGCAGGCCGATACAGCCTCTTCAGTTTCTAAAAGCCGTTCTGCCCGACCCTGCCTCTTTGGGACCCAGGACCAAAGGCAAAACAAACATCGGATGTATTTTCCAGGGAATTAAGGATGGCAAGCCCAGAAGTTATTATGTCTATAATGTCTGCGATCACCAGGAATGCTACAAAGAGGTGGGATCCCAGGCTGTTTCGTACACCGCAGGAGTGCCTGCCATGATAGGTGCTATGATGATATTGACTGGTAAATGGAAAAAGCCGGGTGTATTTAACGTGGAAGAATTTGATCCCGACCCCTTTATGGATGCACTGAACAAAAACGGGCTGCCCTGGCAGGAGAATTTTTCACCGGAACTTTTGGATTAAAGGTGAGCATATGGACAAAAACATTCAAAATTTCAGAGCAATAGATTTAAATATTGATATATCCAAACTTCCCACTCCTATATACATTGTGGATGAAAGGCTTATTGAAAAGAACCTTAGAGTATTGAAAGAGGTTATGGACAGGACAGGCTGCAGGATTCTTCTTGCACAAAAAGCTTTTTCGATGTTCTCACTATATTCTCTTATCGGCAGATATTTAAGCGGCACAGCAGCCAGCTCGCTCTTTGAGGCAAGACTAGGCTTTGAGGAGATGAAGGGCAAGGAGGTCCATATATATTCCCCGGCATACAGGGAAGAAGAATTTGATGAGATCGTAAGGATATGCGATTTTATAATTTTTAATTCTTTTTCCCAGTGGAATAAGTACAAACACAGGATAAAAGCCTCGGGCAAAAGAATAGAATGCGGCCTCAGGATAAATCCGGAGTATTCGGAAATTGAGACCGAGATATATAATCCCTGTTCTAAAGGCTCCAGGCTGGGCATCACACCGGAAAATTTCAGGGAAGATGATTTGGAAGGTATAGATGGTCTTCATTTTCATACCATGTGCGAACAAAACTCCGATGTATTGAAGCGTACAATTGAAGTTGTGGACAGGAAGTTTGGAAAATATATAAAAAGAATGAAATGGATTAACTTCGGCGGCGGACATCATATTACCAGACCCGGTTATGATATGGACACACTGATTGAATGTATTATGTATATCAAAAATAAATACGATGTGGAAGTTTATCTGGAGCCCGGTGAGGCCATAGCTTTAAACGCAGGATACCTGGCAGCCAGAGTGTTGGATTTTGTAAAAAATAATATTGATATAGCAATTTTAGATACCTCTGCAGCGTGCCATATGCCTGATGTAATAGAGATGCCATACAGGCCAAAGATAGTTGGAGCCGGAGAACCAGGCCAATACCCTTATACATACAGACTCGGCGGATTGACCTGCCTGGCAGGTGACGTTATAGGAGATTACTCCTTTAAAGAACCCCTTAAGGAAGGTGATATTTTGATATTTACCGATATGGCTATTTACACCATGGTTAAGAACAACACCTTTAACGGGGTGAACCTTCCTGCCATAGCAGTCTATAACGAGAAAGACGGTTTAAAAATAATTAAGAAGTTTGAATATGAGGATTTCAAAGAGCGACTTTCCTAAGGAGCAGCCACAACGTAGACGTTTACTGTATTTCAAAGTAGTATAAAAAGAAAACAAAACTTTAAACAACAATTAAAAGACTTTTTGCGTGTGATGTATGATGACAAAGCTGTCAAATTATACCCTCGATGTGTGTTTTAAGAAACATATCGAGGGTATAATTTTGGGTAAACATCACCATCCAGCTCTATGTTTTGATCGGCGATACTGCCAGAAATTGTCGCTCCTTTATAGATAATGATATTGTACGTTCTGTCAATATCGGTGTTGTTTTCCAGGTAAACAGTCAAAGTTTGATTTTCTATTATGCAACTGAATTTGGAATTGAATTTTTTGTTTTGAAGAGGACATCTGGTATGTTCTGAATGTTTTTATTTTTTCAAAATACTGTTTTATTAACAGACCCAGGCTCACAAAATAATAAGTGCAACAACATCGCTTAAAGTATTACCGTCTCTGACGGCTATCAAGGCTCCTACAATCTGGCCGTTCTCTTTTATGGGGACTCCAAAGGCCAATATAACCGTGCCACTGTTTTTGCTTATGATTGGATCCGAAACTGTGCTTTCACCGGACATTGGTCTTGTAAAGTGAACCCGGTCACTAATATCTGTAATCGTGCCGTCTGTCGCCATCATGGTACCACTGGTATCGGCTATACCCATTCTAATGTGGCCTTTATGTTCCACTTCTTTGCTAAGTGCTGACAATTTTTCTTCTATAGATATACTTGTGTCATATATTATGGGTAATTGGGCTAAGGTTTCAAGAGAGTTTAATTCGGCATTTATACGACTTTGGACGGTTTTTGCACCCTGGTAGGCCACATTGGCGATAGAATTCCTTGCTTCGGATTCGATTGTAGAGGCTGCTTTACTGTATATTAGTAAGCTGAGCCCCAAACAAATGGCTGTGAAGAGTGGCAGGTAAAAAAGTGCAATTTTTGTTTTCAGGCTTTTCATAATTATCACTAGCTCCTATAGTAGTTTTTTAGAAACAGCGAACCCTTATGTGGAATAAGGGTTTGTATTTCATTCCTCCTATACTACTATGGCAGCTGAGCTAGCATAAACCGTTTTTAAGGTTGTAGCTCTAAACCCATAAAGTTTTGGACTTTTATTTGGTTGCCTTTTGTTGTATGGAAGAACTATGAAATATTATGTTAACATTATATTAGATTATTTTTGTCGATCTTCCTTGACAGACAAACTTTATATGTTGATATTATATATAACTATTATTATGCTGGGCGTAGATATATTAAGCAGATTTGACGGTAATCCCGATACAATTTATCCTGCGCTCAACCAAATTGGGAATTTCGTAATGTTTATGATGAGCCCGGTTTTACCATCATTGTGGGTGGTGTATGTTCACTTTCAGGTATTTCACGATGAGAGAAGAATCAAGAGGCTGTTTTACCCGCTCTGTATAATTAACGCAATAAATATTATTGCTGTAATATTTTCTCAGACATATGGATGGTTTTACTACATTGATTCGGATAATATATATCATAGGGGCCCGTTCTTTCTGTTCCCGGCTTTTATTACAATAACGCTGATACTTGCGGATTTTATAATAATCGTTATAAACCGCAGAAATCTGGATAAAAAGAGCTTTTTCTCACTTATATTTTTTGCGCTTCCCCCGTTTATTAGTATCATATTACAAATCACATTCTATGGAACATCAACAGTGTGGTTCTTTCCCTGCTGGTAGTATTTTTAAAAATTCAGAATTACAGCATGCACACCGATTATTTGACAGGAGTAAATAATCGAAAAAAACTTGACGCATATTTAAAGGAAAGAGTTAGTTTGAGTACCGAAGGAAAGGGTTTCTCTGCCGTTTTAATAGATATAAATAGCTTTAAATATATTAATGACACATTTGGACATGATATTGGTGATAATGCATTAGAGACCGCAGCAAAACTGCTTAAAAGCTGAATTCGGACCGGGGATTTCATAGCCAGGTTTGGCGGGGATGAATTTTGCATAATTCCTGATAAGTCAAAAAAAAGCGATTTGGATGCGCTGATTTACAGTATTAATAATTGCCTTGAAAAGTATAACAAGTCAGGCTTTTACCCTTACGAGCTTGAATTCAGTATGGGTTATGCGGTGTATGATCACCAATCACATAAGAGCGCAGCAGAATTTTTAAAGCAGATTGACATGTTAATGTATGAGAACAAACAGGCTTACAAGAATAAGCGTCATGGGACTTTAGAGTGATAACCAAGGGGAGGGTTCTTTCGGTTACAGTTTGCCCGTATAAACCTCACATAAATCGCACGTAAACCAGAACTGTCCCTACGGTTTGCCCGCGGTTTTGGGAATGATAAACCGAAAGAACCGTTCCCGCGGTTTTCGCGCAGTTTGAAAGGAGACAAAATGGTTAAAACTTATGATTTAACAGTGGGGAATGAAACAAAAGCACTGCTGAAATTAGCACTTCCCATGATATTTGGCAACTTGATTCAACAGTTATATAACATTGCAGATACAATAATTGTGGGCAGATTCATAGGCCCTGATGCCCTTGCTGCAGTTGGCAGCTCATTTTCTGTTATGGTTTTGTTAAACTCTATAATATTGGGTTTTTGCATGGGAAGCAGTACCGTATTTTCAATATTTTACGGTTCAAGAGAAATTGATAATTTAAAAAACAGTTTCTTTGTTTCTTCATTGTTAATCGGGTCAATGTCATTGATAATAAATATTCTTGCACTGCTTTTTATCGATGATATTCTGTTTTTTTTAAGAATTCCTGAAGAAATATTTGAATATACAAGAATATATTTGCGAATAATTTTCTATGGTATTGTCTTTACCTCGGCTTACAACTATTTTGCCGGAATTATGCGAAGTCTGGGTAACTCGACTATACCGCTGATATTTCTTGCAATATCTGCTGTAATTAATATTATTCTGGATATTATTTTTATAGTTCCGTTTAACATGGGTGTTGGCGGTGCTGCATATGCAACTATTATTGCACAGGGAATTTCGGCAATAGCCCTGGCTGTTTTTTGCATCAGAAAGATTCCTGTAATTCGGCTTAAGCGTAAGCATTTTAAAATTGATATGAGCATATTAAAAATGATAGGAAACAATTCAACACTTACAAGCATTCAACAATCTGTTATGAATTTGGGTATTCTTATGATACAGGGATTGGTAAACAGTTTTGGCGTATCGGTTATGGCTGCCTTTGCAGCAGTAGTAAAGATCGAAAGTTTTGCATATTTACCCGAGCAGGAATTAGGTAATGCGTTTTCAATCTTTATAGCTCAGAATCACGGCGCAAAAGAACGGGAGCGGATACGAAAGGGAATCCGCTCGGCCGTAAAAGTTATAACAATTTATGCCATAGTGGTCTCATTGTTAATTATATTATTTGCAAAGCCTTTACTGCGCATTTTTGTCGGCGCCAATGAAACAGAGATTCTTCAGATAGGCACACAATATTTATATATTGTAGCAAATTTTTATTGTTTAATAGGATATTTGTTTATGTTTTACGGATTGTACAGGGGTGTTAGGAAACCAGGGATGTCTATAATCCTGACTGTTATCAGTCTTGGTACACGGGTGATTTTAGCCTATACGCTCTCTTCAGTGCCGTCAATAGGCCTTCTTGGCATATGGTGGGCGATACCTGTTGGCTGGGCTTTAGCGGATATTACAGGCCTTTATATGATGAAAACATTAAAAGAGTAATATCTATGGGTGGTTCAAGCGTAATATTAGTATAGAAATCTTTTTGTTTACTGGTAATTATTCTGCTGTTACATTGCAGGAATATTGTTTTTAGACTGATATATTGTGTTGTACGGTCTTTTTTTATTTTTGAATTGAAAAAACAGGAAAATATAGTATATTAATATCATATCAATAATGATTTTTTCGGCCTGATATTCAGTCAGATTCAAGAAAAAACGGAGTTATGCAAAGGATGCTGCACATTTGTTCAGGCTGGGGTCTGAAATTATGGACAGGCATAAAGGCATAGCATTTTGCGGACTTGCATGTGCCGTGTGCAGCAAAAATAATGAATGTGCCGGATGCAGAAATGAGGGTTGTGAGGATAAGGAACAGTGTAAGAACCTGCAGTGCTGCAAGGCTAAAAATCTAAATGGATGCTGGGAATGCAGCGAATTTCCCTGCACCGGCAGCGAACTGGACAATTTATGGATCAGAGCTTTTGCACGGTTTGCCAGGGAATACGGTGAGGAAATTCTGCTGGACTTACTGGAAAAAAACGGGAAGGATGACATAGCATATCATTACCGGGGTCAGTTGAACGGCGACTATGATATTCCGGAAACCGAAGAAGGCATTTTTGATATGCTCCTGAACGGAAAAAGGTAAAATAAAACACTGGTTAAACACCACACCTTCCTGTGGGTACGATAAATCCGCAGATGTTTCTTTTGTTGTTGTAAAAATGTTTATAGGGGAAATCTGTTATGGAGATAGTCAGGGCAACGGTTGACAGAGCAGAAGACATAGGATACGTTCATGCAATGTCGTGGAAGGAAGCATATCGGGGAATAGTACCAAAAGAATTCCTTGATAATTTTACTCCCAAAAAACGCGCAGATGTTTTCAGAAAAGTGCTGCAATCCGATCAGGATGAGCATTATATTGCTTATTTGGACGGACAACCTGTGGGAATGCTGACGATTGGAAAATCGAGGGATGACGATGCGGATGAAAATATGGGCGAAATCTATGCTATTTATTTACTTCCCGGGTATTGGGGCAAGAATTACGGCAAACAACTAATGGATTTTGCCGTTAACAGGCTCAGGGAGTTGTCTTATTGCATGGTTACCATATGGGTTTTGAAAGAAAACCTAAGAGCAAGAAGGTTCTATGAAAAATACGGCTGTATTTTCGACGGTACAAAAAAGGAAATAAACCTTGGAAAATCGATGACTGTTGTCAGGTATGTCTATTCTGTCAATTGATTTGCAGAGAATGGGGCATTCTGCTTTTATTAGCAAAAGACTGTACTGTACCATCATATTTTTTCTCCAGCACCATACCTGCTGTCGGCTCGTATGATATCTCCCGGATGCGTTTGCATTGTTATTATGCTTTTCTGCATACTAAACTACTCTTTGATGAAATCTCATTTCTTCTGTCATAATTGGTTTCATAGGAAAGATACCTCCGATTTTTGCTTGTTGTTGGTAAAGAGCATTATATCAGAGGTCTTTCCTTTTTTCATATCTTCTTGCCGCATATGTATTATCCCATATTAGAATATTTGTTAATAATTATTATGTCATAATGCTGCAATATGCTTTAATTATCCTTCAGCAGGCCGGCAGAGTATAAGCAGGGGTATCATAAACAGGCTGATTGATCCAGGACTGAAAAAATCTCTTGACTCTCACATAATGGTATACCTTAAACTGTTATTGAGCTCAAAAATACCACACATGTGTGAGGATTATGCTATGTTGAAAATCGGAGATTTTTCAAAACTGTCAAGAATCAGCATTCGCATGCTGCGTCACTACGACGAGATTGGACTGCTTGTTCCTGAAAACATAGATGAGTTTACAGGGTACAGGTATTACAGTGAAGCACAGCTGCCGCTTGCTAACAGAATCAATGCTCTTAAGGACATGGGGTTCAGCCTGTCTGTTATTTCCGAGATTCTGAAAACTTACAACGATCCGCATGCCCTGAAGGAATACCTTCTGTTGAGACAGGCAGAGCTGAAAGAACTGGCAGAAAAAACCTGCAGGCAATTACGGATTCTTGATACAACAATTAATCGAATAGGAAAGGATGAGAATGTAATGGAATATTGTGTCGTTTTAAAAGAAATACCGCAGCGATATGTGGCAAGCCTCAGAAAAATAATACCTTCTTACGACAAGGAGGGTATTCTTTGGGAGCAGATGATGGAGGAATTAGATTTTTTGAATGTAAAATATGCCAGCCCCTGCTATTCAATGGCCATATTTCATGACAACGAACACAAGGAAAATGATCCCGATGTGGAAATACAGATTACAGTACAGGGAACCTATCAAAATACGGAGAATGTAGTGTTCAAAAGCGTTCCGCCCGTTCTCGTCGCATCTGTTACTTTCAAGGGAAGCTATAGTCAGCTTACAGCTGTGAACCAGGCAATTGCAAACTGGATCAGGGATAATGATTACGAGTTCAATGGCGCAATGTTTAGTATTTATCATGTCAGTCCGGCACAAACGCAAAATCCGGATGATTATGTAACCGAGATTTGTTTCCCGGTAAAAAAGAAATAAAAAAGTATAAGTATACGGCATTGAAAAAGTGGCCTTCCTTCGGGAGGTCACTTTATTTTTGAAATGGATTGGTGTCAGGATACGATTCTGCGTCTTGACATTAATATGCTTTGGTGCTAAAATATACCAGTAAAAACGTATAACACCAAACGGTTCAAGGTAGTTTACTCAAAAGTTAACAGTAGTAATTGTTGGTTTCGGGTGAAATTCGAAGAATCAGAGCAGATTTTGTTTGTAAGTGGGTTTATTACTGCTGTTCAGGTTTATCTTGGTGGAAAAGCCGGGATGAAAACATAGAATACTTGTTAAGCACAGGGGGCGCTTAAAAGGTGAATAAAGCAGAAAGTTTTTACAAATCCTTTGAAAGAGATTTTACCTTGTGGGCCAAAGCGACAGATGACATAAGAGCCGCTTTTATTGTGGGGTCAAGAGCCCGTATAGATCATCCTGCAGATGAGTGGTCTGATTTGGATATTGTTTTGTATGCGGATAACAGCAATTACTATTTGAACAATATTGACTGGCTGAGAAAGTTAGGCAATATCTGGACAACATTTACATATCAGATTTCAGGAGGCAAGCCTGTACCGGTTGGCTGAGGACAGAAAAACCCCGGACAATTTTCACAGGGGAGTCAGGGTGCTGGTGGACAAGGATAACGTAAGCAGCTATATAGTACCGTCAGGTTTTAAACCTGTATCTGCTTTGTCGGTTGATGAGAGGACTTTTATCCGGGTAATTGATATGTTTTTCATCAGTGTAGTATATATAGCCAAACAGATAATACGGGGCGAGCTGTGGACAGCCAAAACAAGGGAAAATGATATGAGACTGCTGTTGCTTCAAATGCTGGAATGGCATGCGAAGGCATTGCACGGTGATGATTATGATGTTTGGCATGGCGGACGGTTCATCCATGAATGGATTGATCAGGAGACATTTAAGGAACTAAAGAACACTTTTTCTCAATATGATGAAGCAGATACCTTAAGGGGATTGCTGGATTCAATCAGTCTGTTTCGCAGGATTGCCTCTGAAACAGCCGATAGACTTGGTCTTAAATATCCGCAAGACACTGACAATCACATTACTGATTGGATTACAAAAAACACTGAGTCTAAATTGATTAAGCCTGTTTCTTTATGATAAGTGTGTAAAATTATACAAAAAGAAGTTAAGCCAGACTTTCTTTTATTATTTTTAATTCTGGTATGGAAGGTTATTTATTTATGGTATAATAATTGAACTAGTCTATTTTTAATGCAGTCTAAAATAAATGATTGCATTTTTTTTATTTTTGTGTTACTGATAATATTACTTACTATAAAGAAAAGGACTGAAAACTACAAAATGAGGAAAGTTTCCATAGAAAGAAACCTGACGGAGGGCAGCGTTGTTAAGCAGCTTATACAGTTTGCACTGCCTTTTATGCTTTCGAATCTGATACAAACACTTTACAATGTAGCAGATATGTTAATAGTCGGTAATTACTCGGGAACTGCCGGCATTTCCGGGGTGAATATAGGCGGGCAGGTCACCTTCATTATGACAAACATTATAATTGGCCTGACGGTTGGTGGTACCGTAATTATTGGTCAGTATCTTGGCTCTGGTGATAGGAATGGCATGAGAGAATCCATTAGTACACTTCTCACATTTCTCCTTGTTGCCAGTGTTGTCTTTACTGTTATTATGTTAATTCTTTCGGACGGAATACTCCGGTTATTACAAACACCCGAGGAAGCATATCAGCAAGCAAGGGATTATCTTGATATTACCTTGCTGGGTACCATATTTATTTTTGGGTATAACGCTTTTGCGGCTATTCTGAGAGGCCTGGGTGACAGTAGAAGACCGTTGATTTTCGTATCCATAGCATGCGCTATCAATGTCATTTTGGATCTTTTATTTGTTGGCGTATATGGCATGGAAGCAAAGGGTGCAGCGATTGCAACCGTTATTTCGCAGGCTATAAGTATGATTTTATGTATTGTCTACTTGAAAAGAAGTGATTTCGAATTCGACTTTAAGCTTAGTTCATTTAAGTTTTATAAAGAACGATTTTTTATGCTGATGCGGGTAGGTATACCGCTTTCAATCCAAAACGTGATTGTAAACTTTTCATTTCTTGTACTTACTACCATAGCGAACGGAATGGGCGTAAATGCATCTGCGGCCGTCGGCATTGTTGGTAAATATAACGGATTCGCGATATTACCGGCCATTGCTGTTGGTTCTTCAGTTTCGGCAATGGTAGCACAGAATATAGGTGCAGGGGAGGTTGAACGGGCTAAAAAAACATTCTACACCGGTTTCACCCTTGCTTTTTCGGTTACATTCATAGTATTTGTATTTACACGAATGTTTCCTGAACAGATCCTTTCGGTGTTTGACGATGATCCGAAAACCATTGCCGCCGGGGTAGAGTATATTAAGACTTTTTCTTTTGATTACCTGATTGTACCTGCTACATTTTGTTTGAATGGCCTTATCACAGGCTCAGGGCATACAATTATATCATCAGTTTGCGGAATTCTGTCATCGGTTGGTTTTCGTATTCCGATGGCGATATTATTCGGAATAGTTCTGCAAAAGGGGCTGTGGGGCCTGGGACTGGCTGCCCCGGTTGCCACTGTTGCTTCCGGTGTGATCCTTTTTACTTATTATGCTACAGGCAAATGGAAAAAGAATATGGTTATCAAACATAAAGAAGAGGATTAAATTGTTTTCCACCCAGGTATTTATATTTTCTCTATACTGTTTTTAGGGTCAGGCATTAGTCTGACCCGTTCAGGCTCGCCTGTTTTTCACCTCTCGGTTTATATTAACACTTCTTATTTACATTATGAGAAATTGAGTATTATAACTCAAGGCTTTTGTTTTTGTAATTCCATGCACTTTTTCATTACTATTAAGAATATGGAAAGTATACTTGACATTAAGCTTATTCACTTGTTATAACAACAAATGTAAAGCAAACTTTCCATATATAAACGAGGATGCAATTGAAGAATCGTTTGATATAAATTCGCAAGCAGAGAGGAATGACACAAGAGGATCTGGCTGAGGTATTGGAGGTATCAAGCAAATGTAATCAGATAGAGCATAGATCAATACGTAATAAGGCTGGAGAATCAAATTAAAAAGAAAAATGGTTAAGCGATTAATTATTGATGGACATTTTTGGCTTGGGCTCTAGCATTAACAGGGTCAGATGGTTCTGCCCATGTTTTGATAAGTTTTAACTCTTTCATTCTAACAAATATGGCCTTCAAAACGTTTATCATGCAAATGATGACAGGATTAAAAAGGTTATACAAACGCTAAAAGAAACTTTTTGTAAACCTGATGTGACAGGGAACTGATCGATGTTTTGCTTTGGGGAATTATTTCCAATCAATAAAGAGCTAAAAGTGTGGAACAGCTATAACATAGAACAGTTACCCGGCTTCTCTTCTTGTATTTAAAATAATTTCAAAAATTTCCTTTTTTCTGTAACAAAAATCCCCTTTGATTTGTTTTATTCTTGAATAATCAGAAGACTATTTCCAAGGAAAAAATTCTTATCCGCAGCATTGGGCACGTTGTTTCTTGTGACTGCATGAGAACTGGCAGAATACTTAACAAAAACGCATGAGTCAGCAGTGTCCATTCAGTATATCTGCACTAACCTAGTAGATTATCAGCAGGAGACTATTTTGCTGTACGGTGAGTGTACAGGCATGGGGTAAATCGTCTTAACATCGGGTATCTTGACAAGTACAATGCCATTATCAATGCTGCTTATGATTCTAATTCCATTATCCGCAAATTTAATACTGTTGAAGTGAATGGTTGTGCAACTTAAGACAGTAAAACTATTGTAGGGTTACGTAAAGGGTAGAGGAGCGCTGGCGGGTATGTTCTTTTTTCGGACCTATAAAATTTACCACCCCAGGAAACATTATGTCACCATGTGAGCGCAAAAGAAAATAACTGATTTATGTAACCGAATAACATTTGACAACTTAAATTAACATTCTGCTGACGGCACCATTATTATTTAAGACTTTATGGACCGAAAGATTCCAACCAGAAAATTATCAATTCTTTTTGATTGGAGATGGTTTTATGTCTTGGAATGAACTTATAGTTGATTATGGTGTTTTCTTAAGCAGTTTTAATGTGAAGCCTAATGGTACAATGAGCTTTTTATTAGGTTCGGGTATATCTGTACAGTCAGGTATACCTACTGGTGAGCAATTGGTCTGGGAGTTTAAAAGAGAAATATTTTGCCGGGAAACGCGTACTCGAAAAGACTTAGTCAGCGATTTATCATTACAGAAAAATCAAGTAAAACTGCAATCATATTTTGACAATAAAGGAGGATATCCTAAGCTGTATGCTCCGGAAGAGTATTCATTTTATTTCAAAAAGTGTTATCCCATGGCCAGTGACAGGGAATTGTTTATCCAGAATCTTGTTAGAGACAAAAAGCCATCATTAGGGCATTTATGCTTAGGGGTTCTGGCACAACAGAAAAAAATTGCCGACATATGGACAACCAACTTTGATGATCTAATAGAGGCGGGAATGCAGATTGTAGGAACAAGTCATGTACTGATCTCTGATGCAATAAAAATGACATTATTAAAAACCCGCATGGATATGCCCTATATCTATAAACTCCATGGTGATTTCAGGTATGATTCTATAAAAAGTACTTTTGAAGAAGTGCAAAAACTGGAGGAATCCCTACTTGGATACTTTTTGTGTAAAAGCAAAGATTCAGGATTGGTTGTTTTAGGATATTCCGGATGTGATGAGTCTATTATGAGTACATTGGAGACAGCGGTTAACAGAGAAGATTCATATTCTTACGGTCTTTATTGGGCAATTAAAGATGAAAGCCAACCAAATGAAAGGGTAGTAAGGTTAATTAAAAAGCACAGAGCAAAGAATATGGCTTCAGGATTTATTATAATCAATACGGCAGATTCGTTTTTGTATGATTTGTACTCCATATGCGGGGGGAGAGATGAGACAATAGACAGCCGGGCAGTAAAGCTTTTTAAGGTAAAAAAAACTATTATAGCTCCAAAGATTAGCAAACAGACAAAATAGTATGAAAATATAGACTCTAACTATAACCGAGGAATAGCTACCAAACTGCTTGAAAAGAGTGATAAGATATATGTAGCTCTTTTGGTAATAACAAGGAGGGTGTTTTACTTCTGGCCCTCTGATAAGGAGGATTTATGTTAAATATTACTTACAGGGAAATAGATAAAGAAATTGAAGAGAAAATAGTAAGCAATTTTGGCAAATGGGTAAAAGAATATGACTGCCTTCATTATGGAGATGGGTGTTATTCTGTTGCAGCAATGCTTAATGGTCAGCCGGTTGGATTTATTTCAGCATACCCACGCATTTACCCCGAACCTTTAAACCATTATTTCGATGCTTATATTGATGTAATTGAGGTTGATGAAAACTACCGCAGACGAGGTATTGCTTCGAAGTTAATTAAGCTCACCGAAGTGTGGGCAAAGGAATATGGATATCATCAGATTGCTTCCTGGAGCAGTGATGACAAAAAAGAAGCCATACAAATGTGGTATGCACTTGATTATTGTGTTTCCCCCGCTGTAATGCGAGGGCAAAGTGTGATAAAAGAGTTCAGGGATAAACCAATACATGGTTTTTATGTTGCCAAAATACTCAATTCGTTTGAAAAAAGTTTAAATGTATAAAAACATTCATTTTACTTGATAGTGATTTTTCATACCTATTTTGAAGAAATTACCTGCGTTGCAAAACGTAGGTAAATTTTTTGGTTACCATATTCCGATAACGCCAATTGAAAAATCTGCAGTATAGGAAGCAGCAATAAGACGGGACAGTACTTTCCTGTTTGAAGGGAGCCTGTTTTACACATGAGCCTGAAAGCAAGTATGTAAAAGAAAAATAGTAATACTAAAAAGAACAAAAACGTGATACTATGGACGTATGTAATGTTAGATTTTAATAATTTTGTAAGCCGAAATTTGCACAAAGGAGATGAAAAAATGGTAATTGTTTATGAATCAAAAACAGGTTTTACTAAAAGGTATGCCGAAATGCTTGCTGCGAAAACAGGCTTAAGTGTTTTCCACGTAAAGGAAATATCAAAGATTAATCAGGATGAAGAAATCATTTTTCTTGGCTGGATGAAAGTTGGGAAAATACAAGGTCTTGATAAACTAAGAAAATATAATGTCAAAGCCGTATGCGCATCAGGTACCGCTCGAACTGCTGAACCCGATGTTGAAACAGTTATTTCCAGAAACAATATTGAAGGCATACCGTTTTTTTATCTGCGTGGTGGATGTTTACCTTTGAAAGAAATAAAAGGTTTGGACAGAATCTTGTTGTCTTTGTTTACAAAGATACTAAAAAGCCGCAGTGACAAAGATGAAAGAACAGAAGAATCAATAGCTATTATTGAAAACGGGTTTGATGGCGTAAAAGAGGAAAATCTTGAGCCTTTGCTCAATTGGCTCAATGCAAGATAAACATAAATAGCAGGGGTGCATCGGTACAAAGAGCTTTATAGCTTATGTTGCCGTATATTTGTTAAAACAGAAACAACAATAAAAATCATGAGCACGCCGTTTTCATCTTTTAAAAACTGTATTGGGATCATGTTTCCTTTACTGCCTTCGGTTATGAGCAGAGTTTTCATCAATGCCCATATTTTCCAATGTTTTTTCCCTTTCCGCATAACACAAACCTATTTTAATTCCTTTATGCTATAGCTTTTGTAATGAAACATTGCAACATAGAATTTCAGGAATTCATCGGGGCTCATAGTACTTATCTGAAATAGCTATTCCAATAATTTACAACAATAAATGTATTTAAGGGTTCGACGCCCGTGTAGAGTTCCGAGCACGGGGTCATGGTACGTTCCCTGACAACGCATTCGTGCAAGGGAGTGAAAAGCCTGAGCCCAAAAACGGGCATTGCTGAAACTTAAGTCCCAGCAGCACACCGTACCGATTTGCTGGATATGCTTTTCCTTGAGATTCCTGGTACGACCCATCGGCGTTGCGAATGCCGGACGTTGGCGGAATCAGACGATTAGTTGTCCATCCGTGGACGACTTAAAGCTTAAAATGGCGAAGTAATGGGTAGTACATAAATAGATGCTGAAGCTCATTCTCTGCCATATGCTGATAATTTTTTCGATGCAGCTATTAGCATTGATGCATATCAGTATTTTGGCACATCTGAAACGTATTTGCCAGGATATTATGCAAAATTGGTGAAACAAGGGGGACAATTTGGAATTGCTTGTCCTGGACTAGCTCGTGAATTTAATGAAAGGTTACCCGACAAACTGAAACCATATTGGGATAGCACTACATATAACACATTTTATGTTTTCCATAGTGCAGAATGGTGGTACAATTTGTGGCAAAAAACTGGTTTAGTTGATGTTACATATGCCGGAAATGTTCCAGATGGTAAAGCTCCATGGAGATTAACAGCAGATTATGAGCTTCTTGATGCAGATGCAGAGGATTGTTTGACCCTTATTTTAATGACAGCTGTGAAAAAGTAGAATTTATGTCCAGGGAGGCCTCTTCCATGTGGCTTCATGAACTTAGGTAAGGTGAATCATTATGGCATACAATTGGTATTTTGGCTGACATCATTATTTATTGTGCTGCTATTGCTAAAGGCATAGAGTTTATATACTTTATATACGAGAGGAGAATAAAAGTGGATTTATTAGAATTAATCATAGAGTATCACAAGGATAACGAACGCCAGGGACCGGGGAGCGAAGAAGCGACATTAAAAGCACTAAGTTATATTCCTGATTTGAACGAAAAATCTAAAATACTCGATATCGGCTGCGGAACCGGCGGACAGACAATAACCCTTGCAAAAAATACTGATGCACAAATCACTGCTATAGATATGCTGCCACAGTTTTTAGAAAAGCTGATGCAAAAAGTCAAGGAGAATAACCTCATTGATCGCATAACAGCCAAAGAAATGTTAATGGATAGATTAACCTTTGATGAAAAATCTTTTGATGTGATATGGTCGGAGGGGGCAATCTACAACATTGGTTTTGAAAAGGGACTATCCCTGTGGAGTAAATATTTGAAGGATAACGGTTATATCGCTGTTTCTGAAATCTCATGGCTGACAGATACAAGGCCGGAGGAAATCGAACAATATTGGGTTAATGAATATTCGGAGATTGATACCATTGAGAATAAGCTATCAGTCATTGAGAAATGCGGGTATACTAGCGTTGCCCATTTTATTCTGGATGATAAATGCTGGATAGATAATTATTATCAGCCGCTGCTTGAAAATACGGAAGCTTTCCTGAAAAAATATGATTATGCTGATGAGGCTAAAGAATTTATAGAAGCAGGAAAAATTGAAGCAGACTTGTATAATCGTTTTAAGGATTATTACAGCTATGTATATTATATCGCAAAGAAAAAACGGTAATGAATAGGTGTTTTAGACAGATTCAATGCTTTGTATGATAGTAAAAGACATATTGACGGACCCGGGGAAATTTTACGGAAGGCTGTAAGGTTTTTAGTATGTTCTTACTTTTAATCGAAACCGTACGGTATCATAGACGAACCTCGTACGATATTATATAATAATCGTACGAGGTGGTATTTGATGGATGATAAAGTTAATAAAACCATTACAGCAACCGAGCTAAAGGCAAATCTGGGGAAGTATCTGGATTATGCAATTGCAAACCATGAGATAGTAATTACAAAGAACGGAAAAAAGGCTGCAAGACTTTCACCTTATATAACCGATATTGAACGGTATTTGGTGGTGAAGGAAGAAGCTCTTGATTACCAGTACGGGGGCAAAAAGGTATCCTATGACGAGTTTATGGAGATATATGAAAAAAGCAATTTAAGGATGGAGTTCATAAACGGCGAGATTTTTCTTTTATCGTCACCCGGAACTTATCACCAGGAAATTTCAGGAAGACTTCACTTGATATTTGCTGAATACTTGAAAGATAAAAAATGCAAGGTCTTTTATGCGCCGTTTGATGTGCATTTCAGGAAGAAAGGCTTTAAAGAACCGGATGTTATGCAGCCCGATCTTTTAATTGCCTGCGATCTTGAGTGTAATGTAAATGAAAAAGGGCGCTATATGGGAACACCTGCTCTCGTTGTGGAAATCCTGTCAGACAGCACAAGAACAAGGGATATGGTTGACAAATTGAATACATATATGTTGTCGGGGGTCAGAGAGTATTGGATTGTGGATCCGCAAAGAAAGCTTATTCTGCTGTATGGATTCAAGGATGAAAGGGTTGACAAATTTTATGATTTCAAAGTGCCTGATATTCTGAAATCATATTATTTTGAAGGGTTGAAGGCTGACCTTGCTGAAATTTTCGTTTCCTGACAGTACCTTTAATTAAATTTTGCTTCCGGATACAGTTCATTGTTATAAAATGAACCTTATAACAGCTATTGAGGTATAAATGCCGATCCTTAACTTAAAAGTAGTAAAGAAAAAATAGGATTGCTGAACATTGGACAAAAATATGCTATAAGAATACGTATTAATAATTACGCATACCAAGGTCATAACAAGTGCATATTATGGATAGCAAAGTTTTTATACCGATTTGCTTTGTTCTGCTTAGCATCATTAAATAATCGTGAAGCAGGTAATCAGTAAAGGAAGTGTTTGTAATGGTTGGAGTAGAAATTGATATGGTTGTAACGGACAGTTTGAAGGCACTGGAATTGTACGAGAAAATATTCGATATTGAACGTGTTGAAGTTTCTAACTTTCCTAAAGGTGAAAATGAAGTTGTTTTTACTCTGTATGGGGTGCGATTTCATATGCTGGATGAAAATCCAAAATTCAGGCTTAAAGCACCTGATCCCGACAAACCTAATACAATTTGGTTTAATATATTAGTCCCTGACATTAAGGAAACTTTTTCAAAAGCGATAAATGCAGGTTGTACGGAAGTTCAGCCGGTGACTGAAATGCCTGATTATGGGGTATCAAATGCCATATTTAATGACACTTTTGGTTATCAATGGATGCTGCATCAAATACACAAAGTAGTGAGTCATGAGGAACGAATTCGGATTTGGGAGGAAAAAAGGAATAATTAATTTCATGTAAATAATGAATATAGCAATTTTTTTATTCGTAATTACAATTAGCGCATCCCAATGCTTTATTTTTGGCTAAAATAATTTAAAAAAGGATTTCTTATAATGCACTAATTCTAGAAGCGTATAAAGAATTTCGAAGAATTCTATGCCGGATTGAGTATGAAACGAAATGCAGGACGCACTGTTCGTCACAAATCAAAAAATCTTTTTTTCTTAATTGTTTTATAAAACTTTGTAATTCCCCTTTAGACTTTGCATTGCTTAATTTATGTCAGGAATTAATAAGGATAAATTAAAAACTTTGTGATTCCTGTTATGCGCATTACTCAAAAAGTGACGATGTTTTGTAATTTTGTTGATTAACAAAATAATTGACAAAACGTAAGATATAAAAAGAAGACCCGGGAAAATCCGGGAATCCTTGGGAAGTCTGGGGAACAGGCGGGATAACTTAGAATTAATTGACAACTATTTTGAGAATTGTAACAAAACTGTAACATTTAACATTAAAATGTGCTTAAAGTCTTTAAATATAAGACTTTGAGCACATTTTTTATTTTTAAGTAATTTCTGAAAAAGAACAAAATTGCATCTTTGTTTCAATGCGTGTGCACATGGCGTTATGAAAAACACGCTAAAAAATCAATAATCTCTAAACAATAGAAAATACAAGCGTTAGAAAGATTTTTAATTTTTTAAAAGTGCGTTACTGAGTGTTAAATAACCAATAAAAACACCATAAAAACAAAGGGACAAATACCTCTTTTTTATACAAATATGTCCCATATCAATAATATCAAGGCTTTCAGGTATTTCCAAGACCTATTTTTAAGGATGCAGAAAATTGACAAAAAATATACATAAACTATGTATAAAGTGTATATTTATGCAAATATGTTTTAATTTCATTTCCATAGAACTAAATGTATAAATAATAGTTTTGCGTGGATGAAAATGAAAACAATCATAGAACTTTAACATATGTAATTTACACATATGACATTTTAACAGTCCTTTTATTTATTTACAATAGCCTTATACAAAATTAATAAATAGAGGTGATTTATTTGAGTGAAAAATATTCTTTGAAAAAAGATTTTAATTTGCAATGTATTCCAGAACAATATGAATATATAGCTGATGAAATAGGTTTAGATAACTTTTTTAAACTTTGTAAAATATGCGGTGGGTCAGCCTTATATATTCCGAAACCAGATTTTATTAAAAGGAAAATCCGAAATAAACAAATAGTTAAGGAGTTTGATGGTGTTAATTATAAAGGACTCAGCAAAAAATACAATATAACTGAGGCTCATGTAAGAAGAATAGTAAACGAAGAACTTTTTTCAAAAAAATGATAATTATAAAAGTTAATTAAGAATTAAAAATCTGAAGCTCTTCAAGTAGGCTATAACAAAGAACTTATTATATGATTTAGCCATGAGGAGAGGTGAAAGATTATGAACAAAAACAAAACAAATGAATTATTTGAATTATTAACTCCTGATTTAGTGCCTGAGCCATATGATGAATGGGCAAAAATATTAGGAGCAAAGAGGTTGTATGAGTTTGCCTTGGAATACGGAGGAACTACTCTATATATACCGAAAGCAGAACATATCACAAGAGAAGTAAGGAACAATCTCATTTTACAAGATTATATTTCAGGAATTCAAATTAATGAATTGGTAAAACGATATAAATTGAGCGAAAGAATGATATACCAGATATGTAAATATAGAAACAAAAATAAACTATAAATTGTTGAATTAAAAGCGAATGCTATTAATAAAAACAAATTATTACAAACAAGGAG
>JAAYNA010000039.1 GCA_012521105.1 Clostridiaceae bacterium | reverse complement strand
GTTTCCGGTGACAATAACGGAGAGGACACACCTGTTCCCATCCCGAACACAGAAGTTAAGCTCTCCAGTGCCGATGATACTTGGGTGGAGACGCCCTGGGAAAGTAGGACGTTGCCGGATTTATATATTCCTCAATAGCTCAGTCGGTAGAGCATGCGGCTGTTAACCGCATGGTCGTTGGTTCGAGTCCAACTTGAGGAGCCAAAATGATCAAGGGGACGGTATGGATTGAAAGAACCGTCCCCTTACTACATTCAATTGTTTCAATAAACATTATTAAAAAAAGTATAAAATTTGACGATATTCGATTATATGATAGAATATATATTGTGCTATATTATCTCAAAGAGATAATTATATTTACAATAGAAAAGTTTGCCAGACATACATAGGAGACATTTATGAACGTAGAATATATAAACCCATTTATTGAAGCTAGTCAGCAAGTTTTTCAAATGGTTATTGGTGTAAAGCCAAGCCTGAAAAAAGTTTATATAAAGAAAACATCTTATGAAAATGATTCAGTAGCAGTAATCGTTGGTTTAACCGGAAAAATACGTGGACATGTTATCATTTCTTTAAGCACCGATACAGCAAAATCAATTGCCTCATATATGATGGGCGGTATGACTGTTGACACTTTTGACGACATGGCAAAAAGTGCGATATCTGAGCTGGGAAATATGATAATTGGAAACACTGCTACTATACTATCTACCCGAGGGATTAGTGTAGAAATAACCCCACCTTCTCTTCTTGTTGGAGAGAACATAGATGTTTCACCATCAATAAAGCAGACTATCTGTGTACCTCTGGACTTGGGTGACAGCAGAAATGTAGATATTAATGTTTCCATAGAATGAAGAGAATATTTTGGAAGGGTGGCATAAAGCCATCTTTTTTAACTGAGTAGCAATCAAAAGACCGAGGTGTAATATATATATGCAATTGCATATTGTGCTTGTTGAACCCGAAATTCCTCAAAATACAGGGAATATTGCCAGGACTTGCGCTGCAGTCGGAGCTGTACTTCACCTTGTTGAGCCCTTGGGTTTTTCGGTTTCTGATAAATATTTAAAAAGAGCAGGTCTCGATTATTGGAACAGTGTAGAAACGCATTATTATAAGAACTTTGATTCTTTAAGGAATAAATATTCAGGTTTACCCTTTTATTATGTATCAACTAAAAGCAGTCTTGTTTTTTCTGAAATTTCCTATCCTGACGAATGCTTTTTTGTTTTTGGAAAGGAAACTAAGGGATTGCCGGAAAGTCTTTTAATTGAAAACTATAAATCATGTATACGTATCCCGATGCGGTCTTCGATACGTTCCCTTAATTTGTCAAATTCTGTAGCAATTATAACATATGAGTTTTTCCGGCAGAAGAATTTCTGCAATCTTGAATTAACCGGTCACATTCCAACAAAAAGTGAATAAGTGAGGATTATTTTTATTTATCGCGGGTAAATAAAATAATGTATATCAAGGAGGTTAGTTATGGTAAAGCGTATAGGGGTCATGACAAGTGGAGGCGATTGTCCTGGTTTGAACACTGCCATTCGGGCCGTTGTAAAATCAGCAATAAATAATTATGGATATGAAGTTATTGGATTTAGGGACGGTTACCGGGGACTTATTGAAAATCGTTTTCTAAAAATGAAATCAAGCGATGTATCGGGCATTCTTGATAGAGGAGGAACAATTCTGGGAACTATTAACAGATACAATCCCTTTGCTGTTACAGTTGACAGGGATGGTGAAAAAACAGTCCGTGATATGAGTGACCGAATTGTTGAAACTCTCAGAATGCACGATATTGACTGTCTTGTAGTTATTGGCGGTGATGCGACAATTCGCTACGCCAACAAGCTTATAGAGGAGAAAGGGCTTCCTATTGTAGCAATACCCAAGACAATTGAAAATGACATATACGGAACTGATATGTCATTTGGATTTATGACAGCTGTTGACACAGCAACTCAGGCGATTGATAAACTGCATTCCACGGCAGAATCCCATCATAGGATAATGATCCTTGAGGTTATGGGCAGACTATCAGGATGGGTTGCACTTGAGGCAGGAATAGCCGGTGGCGCGGATGTTATACTAATTCCTGAAATACCGTATGATATTAATAAGGTGGCAAGAGCCATTTTTGAGCGCAGAAATGCCGGAAAAAGCTTTAGCATAATTGTTATGTCGGAAGGTGCAAAGCCAAAGGGTAGTGAAGGTAAAAATAATGTTAGTAACGGGGATAATTCATTATCGTTTAATGGGACCAGTGCATTTCTTGCTAAAGAACTGGAAAGATTAACATCTTTGGAAAATCGAATTACAGTTTTAGGTTACCTGCAAAGAGGCGGGGATCCATCACCATTTGACAGAATTCTTGCCACAAGGTTGGGTGCTTCAGCAGTAAACATTATTGCAAAAGGCGAGTTTAACAGAATGGTATGTGTTGATCATGAACAAATTAAGTCTATACCCATAAAAGAAGTGGCAGGTAAGTTTAGAACAGTACCAACAAACGGCGAAATGGTACAAATAGCTAGGTATATGGGTGTTTCTTTTGGCGATTAATATAAACTTGATTATTATTTTTGTATTTATACGTTATATTCATGTTATTGTGAACATAAAAACTGCAGATGAGAGGTGTTAACTCCTGAATAATCAGGACTGTTATGAGTTGGAAAGAGATAGAAATTACAGATATGGATATTTTTCAGAAGGCTTTTGGGAATATTAAGTCTCAAGCCTCGGAAATGTCCTTTGCAAACATGTTTATGTGGCGTAAAAACTATAATACCAAATTCAGTATTATAAATAATATGCTTTGTATGGTAGCAAACCCAAGAAAGTATAAGCCCTTTGCCTTTTGTCCAATACCTTTGGATACCTTTAATCCGGAAGAATTCGAGGACACTGTTTTTAAGTTAAAAGAATATTTTGATTCCCAGGATTGGAAACTCTTTTTCGGTCGTGTTGAAGAGTGCATGGTCGAAAGATTTAAAAAGTATTTAAAAGTAAATATTAAAGCAAAGAAAATGGATTCAATATCAGATTATGTTTATGACACCGAAAGTTTGATTACTCTTGCAGGAAAAAAACTGAGTTCAAAACGAAATCATATAAATAGATTCCTACGTGAATATGGAGGATTTGAGTACGTAGAAATAAGTAATGAGAATTTCTCTGAATGCGAGAGAATTTTTGATGAATGGTGTGAGGGCAATGACAGCTGTAATTGCGATGTTCCTGAGGAATGTGAAAAATGGGCATGCTCCCAGCTGCTTAAATACTGGGACAAAATACCCGGTTTAAAAGGCGCTCTTATAAAAGTTAATGGAAGAGCTGAAGCTTTTACAATAGGAGAAATGCTCAATGACGATACTGCAGTGATTCATATCGAAAAAGGAAATGCAGACATACACGGCATTTATGCAATAATAAACAGAGAGTTTGTTGAAAGGACCTTTTCCCATACAAAATATATTAACCGCGAAGAGGATATGGGAATTGAAGGCTTAAGAAAAGCAAAATTGTCTTATAAACCATCGGGAAGAGTTTGGAAATATAATATTTATCCTGAATTTTAGCGAATGTAATGGTAAATTCTGTACATCTTTGTTATTGACAAGTCATCAGCCTATTTTGTACTATATACTAGTAATCAGGTATAAATAAAATCATTGAGTATCAAACTTTTTAATAAGCTCAAAAACAGTTTTAGCCCCACCTCTTTTAATGGAGGTGGGTGTCTGTTGGATTTTGGAGGAAAGTGATGTTAAGCCAACCTAAAGTAGCAATAATAATGGGAAGTGATTCCGACTATCAGGTTCTTGAAAAATGTATAAAAACCTTAAATGAATTTGGTGTTGAAACAACGGTGCTGGTTAGTTCTGCCCACCGTTCACCTGAAAAAACTGCACAGTTTGCAAAAGAAGCAGAAGAAAAGGGTTATGAGGTTATTATCGCAGCAGCCGGTAAGGCAGCTCATTTGCCGGGAGTTATTGCGGCATATACCGCCTTGCCTGTAATAGGTCTTCCAATTCAGTCTTCAACGCTTGACGGGCTTGATTCTCTTTTATCAATTGTTCAAATGCCGGCTGGTGTTCCGGTAGCAACAGTAGCGATAAACGGTAGCGAAAATGCTGCTCTTTTGGCTATTCAAATCCTGGGTGTAAAATATCCTGAATTCAGAAAGAAAATGCATTTATATAAAGAAAAGATGAAGGACCTGGTGGAAGAGAAAAATTTAAGATTGCAGGAGAAACTGAACGGCATATAAAGCGTATGAACCTGATTGCTTATTATATAAAGCAGCTTAATGGAGGATTTGTAAATGGCAAATTACAAAGAAGCCGGTGTTAATGTGCATGCAGGGTATGAAGCTGTTAAACTGATGAAAAAACACATAGCAAAAACAATGCGCCCCGAGGTATTAACCGATATTGGAGGTTTTGGCGGATTGTTTTCCATTGAAGGTATCAACATCCCAAAACCTGTACTTGTTTCGGGGACCGATGGTGTGGGAACAAAACTGAAACTTGCATTCGCACTTGACAGGCATGATACCATAGGTATTGACTGTGTTGCAATGTGCGTGAACGATATTGTTTGCAGTGGTGCCCAGCCTCTGTTTTTTTTAGACTACATAGCAACAGGAAAGCTTGATCCTTATAAAATCGAAAGTATTGTAAAAGGAATATCTGATGGCTGTCAGATGGCAGGTTGTGCATTAATTGGCGGTGAAACTGCAGAAATGCCCGGTTTCTATCCCGAAAATGAATATGACCTGGCCGGTTTCTGTGTTGGCATCGTAAATAAAGATGATATTATAGACGGCAAAGCGATAAAAAATGGAGATAAATTAATTGGCATACCATCCTCAGGAGTTCACAGCAATGGTTTTTCCCTTGTTAGGAAAATATTCTCCGACAATAAGGAAGCGCTAAATAAATACTTCCAGGAATTAGATTCACCTGTCGGTGATGTCCTTTTAACTCCAACTAAGATTTATGTTAATACAGTATTAAAGATTAAAGAGAAATATAACATTAAAGGAATAGCTCATATTACCGGTGGAGGCTTTATAGAGAATATTCCAAGAATGATACCTGCAGGGTTAAAAGCCATTATTCACAAAGGAACATGGCCTGTCCTGCCCATATTTGAGCTTATTGCAAAACAGGGTAATGTTGAAGAAATGGATATGTACAATACATTTAATATGGGAATTGGAATGGTTCTGGCCGTGGATGCGGATGCTTCACAGGAAATTATAAGCTGTATTAATGAACTTGGAGAAAGAGCTTATTTAATTGGGGAAATAGATGAAGGTGAAGGTAGAATAGAGATATGCTGAGAATAGGTGTAATGGTATCTGGCGGAGGCACTAATTTACAGGCCATAATGGATAGAATTGAATACGGCACACTTAAAAACTGTTGCATAGCTACGGTGGTTTCCAGCAACAGCAGAGCTTATGCAATTGAGAGAGCAAAGAGGGGAAATATTCCGGTTACTGTTATATCCCGTAAAAATTTTGACAGTGAAGAAGATTATGATCGTGCCCTTATTGAGCATATGAAAAAATACCGGGTTCAGCTGGTGGTTCTTGCTGGGTTTTTGAGCCGTCTGGGTGACAGTTTTATACAGGAATACAGGAATGCGATTATAAACATACATCCGTCACTTATTCCATCATTTTGTGGAAAAGGTTTTTATGGTATAATTCCGCATCAGAAAGCACTTGAATACGGTGTTAAAATAACCGGTGCCACAGTGCACTTTGTTGAGCTTGAATATGATTCAGGCCCTATTATTTTACAGAAAGCAGTTGAGGTACTGCCTGACGATACACCCGAAACACTGCAGAAAAGGGTTATGGAGCAGGCCGAGTGGGTGCTCCTGCCCGAAGCAATACGACTTTTTTCGGAAGGCAGACTGGAGGTTAACGGAAGAAAGGTAATAATAAAAAACTGAATTAAAAATGCAAACTAAAAACATCTAAACAATGGGAGTGATAATAATTGATTAAAAGGGCCTTAATAAGTGTATCGGATAAGAAGGGGATCGTGGATTTTGCAAAAGAGCTTGCAAGCCTTCAAATTGAAATTATATCTACCGGTGGAACGGCAGAGCTTCTTCAAAATAACGGTGTTAAGGTTACAGGAATCTCAGATATAACCGGGTTTCCCGAATGTCTTGACGGAAGAGTAAAAACGCTGCATCCGAAAGTTCATGGTGGGCTCCTTGCTATGAGAAATAACCCACAGCATATGAAACAGCTTAAGGAACTTGAAATTGAGCCCATTGACATGGTGATAGTAAACCTTTATCCGTTTAAACAGACCATACTTAAAGAGAAGGTTACGCTTGAGGGAGCAATAGAAAATATAGATATAGGTGGTCCCACAATGCTTCGTGCAGCTGCGAAGAATTACCAGGATGTTGTGGTAATAGTTGATCCTGAAGACTACCAGCCGGTTCTGCAAGAGATACGTGATAATGGAAATGTATCCCTGAAGACCAGACTTCGTCTATGCTGTAAGGTTTTCGAGCATACAAGCCACTACGACACATTGATTCAGCAGTATCTGCGCACGCAACTGGATGATGTATCTTTTCCCGAAACTCTTACTCTGACTTTTGAAAAGGTGCAGGACATGAGATATGGCGAAAATCCTCATCAAAAAGCTGTTTTTTATAAGGAAGTGGGGAATATAGAAGGGTGGCTCACACAGGCAGAGCAGCTGCATGGAAAGGAACTGTCCTTTAACAATATAAACGATACGAATGGTGCTTTGGAACTTTTAAAAGAATTTGATGAGCCGACGGTTGTTGCGGTAAAACATGCAAATCCCTGTGGTGTAGGCACAGGCTCTGATATTTATGAAGCTTATATGAACGCATATGAAGCCGATAAGGTTTCAATTTTCGGTGGAATTGTTGCAGCCAACCGCGAAATAGATGCAAAAACAGCAGCAGAAATGAATAAAATATTCCTCGAGATTATAGTGGCTCCGTCTTTTTCACCCGAGGCCCTTGAAATATTAAAGCAGAAAAAGAATCTGCGCCTTTTGAAACTCCCTGCAATATCTGACAGATCAGCCAAAGGTTATGATCTGAAAAAGGTAGGAGGAGGTCTGTTGCTCCAGGATAAAGATGATATTTTGTATGATGAATCAAACATTCAGGTTGTAACCAAAAAGAAACCGACTGCTGAAGAACTTGAAACAATGAAATTTGCGATGAAAGTTGTTAAACATACAAAGTCTAATGCAATAGTTCTTGCCAGGCAAAAAGGAACCATCGGCATAGGATGCGGGCAAATGAACCGTATAACTGCAGCAAATATTGCTATTGAAGCCGGTGGGGACAGGTGCAAGGGTTCGGTAATGGCTTCGGATGCATTTTTCCCATTCCCCGATTGTGTTGAGGCAGCTTATAAGGCAGGGGTTACCGCCATAATCCAGCCTGGTGGTTCTGTCAGAGACCAGGAGTCAATTGATGCATGCGACAAATATGGAATAGCAATGGTATTTACCGGTGTACGTCATTTTAAGCATTAATAAATAATTAAACAAACTGTGCAGAGTAATTTACGAACTTTAAAAGCTTATCTTGGAGGAACGCTATGAAAGTACTTGTGGTAGGTTCGGGAGGCCGTGAGCATGCAATTGTATGGAAACTCTCCCAAAGCCAAAGAGTTGATAAAATTTACTGCGCGCCTGGAAATGGTGGTATTAGTGAATACGCTGAATGTTTAAATATAGATGCTCTTGATACGCAGTCAATGGTTAAAGTCTGTAAAGAAAAGAAAATAGATCTTGTTGTGGTAGCTCCCGATGATCCGCTGGCAATGGGAATGGTTAATGATTTAACAGAAGCAGGGATCCGCGCTTTTGGTCCTACCAGGGAAGCGGCATTGATAGAATCAAGTAAAAGCTTCTCAAAGAATCTGATGAAAAAGTATGGCATTCCCACTGCTAAGTTTGAAACATTCAGTAATATCGAGAAAGCTTTGTCCTACATTGAAAATCAGAAATACCCCCTTGTTGTTAAGGCTGACGGGCTGGCACTTGGTAAAGGGGTTATTATCTGCAATGCCGAAACCGAAGCCAGGGAAGCAATAATAAATATGATGGCGCAGAAGAAATTTGGGGATGCAGGAAATACTATTGTTATTGAAGAATTCTTATCAGGTCCTGAAGTTTCGGTTCTTTCTTTTACCGATGGGAAAACCATTGTGCCTATGGTCAGTGCCCAGGATCATAAAAGGGTTTTTGATGGCGACAAAGGGCCTAATACGGGAGGAATGGGTGCGTTTTCGCCAAGCAATGTCTATACTGAAGAAATGGCAGAGTTTTGCATGAACAAAATCTATCGCCCGACAATTGAGGCTATGAACAAAGAAGGGCGAACATTTAAAGGTGTTTTATACTTCGGTCTGATTATTACCGAAGACGGACCTAAAGTTTTAGAATATAATGCCCGCTTTGGAGACCCCGAAACGCAGGTTGTACTTCCAAGATTAAAAAGCGATTTACTTGACATTATTGAAGCTATAATTGACGAAAGACTTCATGAAATAAAAATAGAATGGGACAATTCAGCCTGTCTGTGTGTAATAATGGCATCGGGAGGGTACCCGCAAAATTATCGTAAAGGTTTAAAAATTTCGGGTTTGAATGCCACGCAAAAAGAAAAGGATATACTGGTTTTCCATGCGGGTACTAAAAAAGCAGACAATGAATTCTTTACAAACGGTGGCCGTGTTCTTGGCATTACAGCCCTTGGACAAACCTTAAAAGAGGCAAGGGATAAAGCTTACAGACAGGTTTCTGCCATTCATTTTGACGGTGCCCACTACCGAAGGGATATAGGGAATTTTTAAACTATTCCTGTTTTTGTGACAGCCTTACATCGAGTTCGCGGATGTTAGAATTTACCAGATTTGTCCGTATCAGTACTAGTACAGAATCCTGGTTATGAACAGCAGTGCAAAGATCATTAAGGGATAGTTCCAGCATTTGAAAAATGTGGGTTTGGTTGTCTTCAATACTTGCCTTAAGTTTTGCAAATTCCTGTTGAAGCTGGTTTGCAAGCTCCAGGGCCTTGGGCCAGTTGTTTTGTTTCACAGAAAAGTGGATACCTGTAACCCCACTTGATATACGTGGCAGTTCTGCCGGAATCTCGGTTTTGTAATAACTATAGAAATCCGATAATGCTTGTGACAATTGAAAGGCCGCGCTTTGCGATTCTATTATATTTTTTGTACTGACACTCTGCGATAATGCTATTAGAGACTTATTGAAATTTTCAATCTGGGTCTGGGATACACCCTTTTTTATTAATTCAGGCTGTAAATTATTCCATGTAAAGTGCATGCCATCAGTCAATACTTTTATCATTTTCCAGTTATCCTGATGCCACTGCGGAATACCAAAAAGACTGTCTTCGTACTGAAAAGTTTTATCCTGTGTAACTCCAGGCCTTTGTGTGTCCTCCTTTTCACTCGAATTTTCCTTTTCTACGTCCTGTTCTTCCTGTTCTTTTTTATCCTGCCCGCTGTCACCTTCTTTGTCCTGTTTTTCTTTTTCAGAACCACCAGATTCAGAACCACCGGTGCTGTCCTTCTCTTTCTGCTCACCATCCTGTTCTTCCTGCTTGTCTTTTATGTCCTTCTGTTCCTCATTTTGCCCACTTTCCTGACTTCCTTCCTGTTTTTCACTTCTGCTGCCTTCCTGCTGTTGTTCGTCTTTTTCAGAGCCATCGTTGGGTTGCATCTGTTCCTTGTCCTGTGTTCCAAGAGAGGATTTTTGTGCCGATTCCAATAACATTTGCATCTGTTCATTCTTCATTTGTTCTATATTATCACGCCCGTTAAACAAAGGGCCTCCTAACAATGTTATAATCTGCTCCAGCTCATCGGTTGCTTTTTGCATTGTGTTAGGTATCATTTCAGTGTTTTTCTGTTGCTCGGGTTGTTCCTTATCAGGACATGCTGTAAGTGTAATTAATATAATGAATCCGAGCACTATTATAGCGATTTTTTTTATCATTGATTTCACCCCAGCGATTTTATATGTATGATTTAACAATACTCAGATTCTTATTTTAAGCTTAATGTTCAAATCTTATGCAAAATAAAAGATAGACAAGCATTGAATAATTTGCCTTGAATGAAAAACTTATTTTTGGGTAAAACAAATTTTGAAAGGTGTGTGATACAATGTTATGGACCATTGCGATTGTTCTTTTTGTTTTATGGCTATTGGGAGTTGTAACTTCTTTTACGCTGGGAGGTTTTATTCACATCCTTCTTGTAGTTGCTGTCATTACTGTTCTTATTCGGATTATTAGGGGAAAAAGAATTTTTGGAGATTAAAGGGCTTCTATTAAGCCCTTTAGTATACTTTGAAGTATATTAACCGCTATTATAAAACTACATTATATATAATTTCCACCTACATGTAATTTGCGAAAAACTGTATGCTATAAGCGGATTTGGCTGATTACATTTTTAAGGGTGTCTGCCGATCTGTGAAGTAATTGTTTTTCTTCATCTGAAAGGGGTACTTCAAGAATGCGGTTTATGCCATTCCGATCTACTACCGAAGGAACGCTTAAGCATACATCTTTTAGCCCATACTGGCCGTTTAAGAGGCTTGACACAGTTAATATGGAATGCTCATCACGCATAATGGCTTCAACAATTCTTTTTACAGCCAAAGCAACTGCGTAATATGTTGCCCCTTTTAAACTTATAATGTCGTATGCCGCATTTTTCACGTTTTCAAAAATTTCAAGCCTGCTGCGCCCTTCCTGGCATGATTTGCATGCCCTACAGTATTCATCCATTGGCATACCTGCAATTGTTGTAAGGCTCCATGCCGGAAGCTCGGTATCCCCGTGCTCACCTAGTATATATCCGTGTACGTTTCGCGTATCAACGCCAACATGCTCTCCAATCAGATATCTGAAGCGTGCTGTGTCCAGCACCGTTCCTGAGCCAATAACTTTTTCTGCCGGCCAGCCTGATATTTTTGCGGTAACATAAGTGAGTATGTCTACAGGATTTGTAACGACCAGCAGCAGGGTTTTCTCAGGCGTTGTATACTTAGTGATCTCAGAAACAATGCTTTTAAAAATTTCGGTATTTTTCTGCACCAGATCGAGCCTGGTTTCACCTTCTTTCTGGTTTGCACCGGCTGATATAATAATAATGTCCGAATCTTTTATATCTTTATAAGTTCCCTGATAAATCCTTACAGGCTTGGCAAAGGGAAGGCCATGGTTCAAGTCCATAACTTCACCTTTTGCCTTGTCTTCATTAATATCTATAATTACCATTTCAGAGAATATTCCGCTTAACATAAGGGTATAGGCAGTTGTACAGCCAACGAAGCCCGCACCAATTATTGAAACTTTATTAATATCTTTTTTCATTATTTATTCTCCTTTCATTAATATCACCGGAATGAGTTAACTTCTTAACAATATATTCCCACGTTAAGAAAGGATTTAAACAGCCAAGTATTATGTTGTTTCTCTAAAAACAAGTTCTGGCTCTATTATTGTGTTTGCTTCGACTTTTTCTCCCTTTAAAACTTTATGCAATACTTTTACGGCAATTCTGCCCATATCCTCCATTTTACTGTCAACTGTAGACAGTGCAGGTGTACAGCAAATAGACAGCACCGAGTTATTAAATCCCATAACGCTGACTTCTTCGGGAACCTGAAAGTTATATGAAGCTAAGCACTTTAGCACACCTATTGCAGTTAAATCTTCACTGGTTAAAACCGCATCAAAAGCAAGACCACTGTCCAGAAGCTTCTTAACCTTGTTATAAGCTGCTTCAAGGCCGGGCTTTATAAGAAAAATTTCCGACTTAACATTATACTTTGAAACCGCATTCATGAATCCAAGCAGCTTTTGCCTGCCACTGAAGGTTTCTGCATCGTACAGGTACAGAAAACTGTTTTTTCCTTTTGAAACCAGGTAATCAACACTTTTTTCGAGAGCCTTGCTATCGTTACACTGAACAGAATAGATATTAGGATATTCGTAATGCCCATTTACAATTATAATGGGCGTATTCTTAGAAATCTGCTCAATTGGTTTGTCAAGGCTGGGATCTTTAAATGGGGAACCTACAAGTATTATAGAGTCAACTTTCTTTTCAACAAGCATTCTCAGATATTTTATTTTTTGATCAATATCGTAGCCGGTATTGCACAGGATTGTATTAAAACCTAAAACAGAAAGAGACTGCTCAATACTGTGCGCAACATTAGCATAATAGAGATTTCGTATATCAATGGTAACTATGCCTATGGTCTTTAATGAATTTGTTATCATGCCACGAGCAATAGCACTGGGAACATAATTATATTTTTTTAAAACTGCTTCAACCTTTTGTCTTGTAATATCCCTAACATTTCCACTATCGTTTAAAACCCTTGAAACAGTAGCAATGGAAACATTGGCCTCTTTTGCAATATCATAAATATTCAATTGGATCTCTCCTATGTAATTGGTTTTTTATCTTTTATCGGATTAATTTTTATGATATATTAAGTATAAACAAACCTGTAAGCGCTTTCAACTATTTTTGTAGGAGGATGAAATATGCGTAATTTTATTAATGAAAACTTTATGCTGCAAAACCAAATTGCAGAAACCTTGTACCATGATTATGTTAAAGACTTACCTATTATTGATTACCACTGTCACATCAGCCCGAAAGAAATAGCCGAGAATAAGAGGTACAAAAATATTACAGAGGTTTGGCTTGGTGGTGACCACTACAAATGGCGGGCAATCAGAGCTAATGGTATTGACGAGAAATATATCACCGGTGATGCAGAACCAAAGGAAAAATTTATGAAGTGGGCAGAAACAGTGCCTTATTTGCTTGGTAATCCGCTGTATCATTGGACCCATCTTGAGTTAAAAAGATATTTTGGAATAGACGATTTACTGTCACCGAAAACTGCAGAAGAAATATGGGAAAGATGCAATGAACTGCTTTCAACAGATAAGCTGTCGGCAAGAGGTATAATCCAAAGCTCCAATGTGGAATTAATCTGTACTACCGATGATCCTACAGATAACCTCGAATATCACAAAGCCATCAGAGAGGATAAGAGCTTTTCTGTAAAGGTCCTTCCTACATTCAGGCCCGATAAGGCATTAAATATTAACAGTGATGGTTTTAAAGAGTATATAAATTCTTTGGAAAAAGCGGCAGACCAGAATATTTCATCTGTTCCTGAACTCAAACAGGCACTTGAGAGCCGTATTTCATATTTCCATGAAAATGGCTCAAGAATCTCTGACCATGCTCTTGAGTATTGTGTTTACGAAGAGGCAGACGAAAGCACAATTGAGAAGATCTTTACCAAGGCTCTTAATGGAGAGGAACTAACCCAACTGGAGACAGATCAGTATAAAACACATATTCTCGTATTCCTTGGTCGTGAATATGCAAAAAGAGGCTGGGCAATGCAGCTGCATCTGAATTCTATCCGTAATTTAAACACCAGAATGTTCAATATTTTAGGTCCTGATACCGGGTACGATGCTATTGGTGATGCATTGCAGGCTAAAGGTCTGGCTGCATTTTTGAATGCCCTCGAGAAAACCGGGGAACTTCCAAAAACAATTCTGTATAGCTTAAATCCTTATGACAATGAGGTTTTGGCAACAATTATGGGTTGTTTCCAGGGAAGTGAGGTTCCGGGAAAAATTCAGCTTGGTTCTGGTTGGTGGTTCAACGATCAGAAAGAGGGAATGGTTGCACAAATGAAAGCTTTAGCCAACATGGGGCTTTTAAGAAGGTTTGTAGGAATGCTGACCGACTCCAGAAGCTTTTTATCGTATACAAGGCATGAATACTTTAGAAGAATTCTTTGTAATTTAATCGGTGAATGGGCTGAAGCCGGCGAAGTACCCCGTGATATGGAGCTGCTTGGTTCCATGGTTCAGGAGATAAGCTATTACAATGCAAAGAATTATTTCGGGTTTTAATAAGCCATCATAGAAAAGATCACGGAATATAAATTAATTAAAAAGGAAGGTATAATCTGCCTTCCTTTTCTTTTTAAAATATGCAGATATTCTGTCCTTTTTTTATTATGTTTGAGAAAAATATTTATACGTGATATATTATTTGTTAAGGGTTAATTTGCTATTTTTAATATTAATTCGGGAGTGATTTTTGTTTGAGCAAGGCAGATATAATTTTTATTGATATGTGTAAGGATATATTAAAAAATGGGTTCAGTTCAGAGGAGCAAAAGGTACGCCCATGCTGGGAAGATGGTACGCCAGCTCATACCATTAAGAAATTTGGTATAGTTAACAGATACGATTTGACTCAGGAATTTCCAATATTAACACTTAGGTCCATAAATTATAAAGCAGCAATAGATGAGATCCTCTGGATATGGCAAAAAAAGTCGAATAATATCCAGGATTTGAATAGCCGCATCTGGGACGCATGGGCTGATGAAAAGGGAACCATTGGAAAAGCTTACGGATATCAGCTGAAAATAAAGCATAAATATCCTGAAGGAGAATTTGATCAGGTAGACCGGGTTTTATACGATTTAAAACATAACCCATACAGCAGAAGAATAATAACTAATATGTACAATCATGCAGATTTGCATGAGATGAATCTCTACCCATGTGCATACAGTATGACCTTTAATGTAACAGGTAATAAGCTGAATGCAATTTTGAACCAGCGTTCTCAGGATGTTTTGGTGGCAAATAACTGGAATGTGGTGCAGTATTCCATCCTCATTCATATGTTTGCACAGGTTTCAGGTCTTGTTCCAGGTGAACTTGTGCACGTAATCGCCGATGCTCACATATACGACAGACACATTCCGCTGGTGGAAGAGCTTATTCAGAGGAAGCCCTATCCTGCACCAAAGCTTGTTATTAATCGGGATGTTAAGAATTTTTATGATTTTAAAGTTGAAGATTTCTCTCTTGAAAACTATCAGCATGGAGAATCTATTAAAAAAATACCTGTAGCGGTTTAATTTTCTTCCGTTCTGATTGAAAACACATAAGTGAATCAGAAAAGTAAAATAGTAGTTACTTGTTCAAAGCCGGTCCAGGATATGAGGTGATTTTAAATGCAGGAATGGATTATTATTGCATCAGCCGACAAAAATTGGGGTATTGGCTTTAATAACAGGCTTCTTGCAAGAATTCCCGAAGACATGAAATATGTTTCAGGTAAAACAACGGGAAAGGTTATTGTTATGGGCAGAAAGACCCTTGAATCCTTTCCTGAAGGAAAACCCTTACCAAACCGTACAAATGTGGTGCTGACAACCAACACCGGTTATACTGTTGAAGGTGCAGTAGTTGTGCATAGTATCGGGCAGTTAATGGATGAATTGAAAGACTATCGGGGTGAAGTATACGTCTTTGGCGGTGAAAGCATTTACCGGCAACTGTTGCCTTTCTGCAAAAGAGCATATATAACACGTTTTAATAAAGAGTATCAGGCCGATTCTTTTCTGCCCTGTTTAGACGATATTGAAGGATGGGAACTGGTAAAAAAGGGCGAATGGCAGAAAAGTATAAAGGGTATTGAATACCGGTTTGATGAATATTACAGAAGCATGTGAGAAACTTATAGGTGTGCTTTTCAGAGAATATATATTTAAGGAGGTAATCGATGCAGAACAAAAATATTACAGTAACAGTTGAAGGGAAGAAATATAGCATTATAGAAGGAACCAGTCTTGAGAAAGTTAAAAACGATTTATATAACGAAAATAAATCAATTGTGGTAGCAGCATATGTGAATAATAAAATAAGGGAATTAACGTACCCCATTACAGAGGACTGCAATATTTCATTTATTGATCTTTCCACTGCAGACGGGGTGAGAATTTATCAAAGAAGCCTTGCCTTTTTACTGATTAAAGCATTTTATGATATTTTCCCCGAAGAGACAATAGAAGTGCGCCATTCTGTAAGCAAAGGCTTATTTTTTGAGTGTTCTGTCACCAATTTGGATGCTGAAGATGTACAAAAGATTGAAGAACGCATGAAAGCCTTAGTAAAAATGAATTTGCCATTTGAGAAAAAAACCATGACCACTGAAGAAGCCAAACAGCTTTTTTTGAAAAAAAACAGAATAGATAAGTATGGAGCCATAAAATACCGCGAAAAACCATATGTAACCTTTTATAAATTCGATGATATGGAAGATTACTTTTATGGTTTTATGGTTCCGTCAAGTGGTTATCTTACATTATTCAGGCTGGAATTTGATAACGGAGGTATTGTACTTATATTGCCAAGGACAACAAATCCTGATACCATTGAAGATCATGATATACCCAAGAAACTGTTTCAGATATTCAGCGAGTACAGACAATGGATCAATATTCTTGGTGTAGATAATGTAGGGAAACTGAACGATATCGTCGAAGCTGGAAAAGTTGATGAGTTTATCAGGATATCTGAAGCTATCCATGAAAAGAAAATAGCACGGATAGCAGATATGATTGCCGAAAGAAAGGACCAGCTAAAAGTAATACTTATAGCGGGGCCTTCGTCATCCGGAAAAACCACCTTTGCCCAAAGACTGTCTATACAGCTCAGAGTTAACGGGCTGTTTCCTCTTAATATATCTTTGGACGACTATTTTGTAGAAAAGGATAAAACTCCCCTTGATGAATATGGAGAACCGGATTTTGAAGCTCTTGAGGCAATAGATTTGAAACTGTTTAATCAGCAGTTAAACAGCCTCATAAACGGTGAAGAAGTAAGTATTCCAACTTATAATTTTCTGACAGGTAAAAGGGAATACAACGACAGAAGACTTCAGTTAAAGGAAGGCAATATTCTTGTTATAGAGGGAATACACGGGCTTAACCCGAAACTTACCGAAGAAGTCAGCGAAAACAGTAAATTTAAGATATATATCAGTGCAATAACATCAATGCAAATAGACAAGCAAAACAGAATACCAACAACCGATCTCAGGTTTGTCCGCAGGATTGTAAGAGACTACAGCTTCAGAGGCTGTCCTGCAGAAACAACAATTGACCTTTGGCCTTCTGTAAGACGTGGGGAAGAGAAGAACATATTCCCCTTCCAGGAACAGGCTGATGTTATGTTTAACTCTTCGTTGATTTATGAGCTTGGTGTTTTGAAAACACTGGCGATACCTTTACTGTCAGAAATTAAACCAGATCAGCCACAGTATTCAGAAAGCAGACGCCTCATCGAGTTTTTAAGTTACTTTTTGAATATTGACAGCGATGAGATTCCACCGAATTCAATACTTCGCGAGTTTATAGGCGGTTCCTGCTTCTTTAAATAAATATAAACAGGATATACAAAAAACTCCCGCTCAATGAATCCTTTCAATGAGCGGGAGTTTTTGCATATTAATTTAATTTAAAGACTAAGGTATTTCATTAAAAAGGCACTGGTATTGGTGAGCATAAACTAGGGCTGGTAATAATAGTAATAGTAATAAGGGTAATATGATTCCTCATTTGTTTCATTTTGGTCTGCCGTACTTCGATCATGTATTGTACAGTACTCACCTTCATAAATTTCATAATACCAGTCATCAGGATACGGATCTGTGGGTAACGCCGGCTTATACTCAACAGGTCTTCGGATGAAAACTCTTTCTTCAACTGTTTCAGGTGGACAATGTTCATTTGCCAGTACAGGCCTGCCATGCTCATCCTTGCATAAAGTACATACTTTTTCCTTGTAATGGACCTCACAATTATCGCCATATTCAGGTTCTGTTCCTTCAATAAAGTATTCTTCCACAACCCTTGAGCCTCTTGGATCCTGTCTGCACAGACCGGTTGCAAGTTTTCCCGAATCAATACAGATCTCTCTTTTCACTATTTTAGGAGGAACCGATGAAAAAAACTCAACAGGTTCGAGGTCTTCATGGATTTTTGTCATTACGGCATGCCATATTTTCCTGGCATTGGCTGATTCTGCTGAAATCAGTGATATAGGAACCTGCCTGTTATCATAACCATACCATGTTGATGCTACATAATAGGGGGTCATACCACAAAACCACCTGTCGATGTAGTTGTCTGAAGTACCTGTCTTACCTGCTGTTGGTATGTTTGCCCCTCTTTTATTCTTAACACCTAGGCCTGAAGCTGTTCCTTCGGACACAACATCCTGAAGAATGTCGTTCATAATAAAAGCTGTTTGCTCGGAATAGATTTTAGTTCCTTTAGGTTTCTTTTCAAGAATAACATTACCGTTAACATCTTCAACTCTTGTGTAAAAATAAGGTTCCCAGTATACGCCCTTATAGGCAAATACTGTGAAAGCCGAGGTCAGTTCCAAAGGACTCATTTGATTTGTAAAGCCACCCATTGCTATTGATATCTTTCCTTCATCTTCCCACCTTGGCATGCCAACCTTTTCAAGGTAATTCAATCCAACCTTGAAAGAAGTATAATCACGAAGCGTAAGGGCAGAAATAACATTTCGCGAATGGACGATAGCTTCTCGAATTGTTGTTAACCCAAAGTTCTTTTTCTCAACATTTTGGGGATAAAGCTTTGTTCTTTCCTTTTCGGGAACCGACATATCATTAAGAAGCATATGCTGGGGTACATCGTCTATAACAGTTGCAGCCGTTATTCGACCTGTTTCAATTCCCGGAGCGTAAACAAGGAGCGGTTTTATGCTTGAACCGGGAGAACGTTTCATTTGAGTTGCCCGGTTAAAAACGCTTCCCTTTTTCTCACCGTATCCACCGTATAGACCACGGACCGCACCCGTTGCGGGATCAACTATTACCATGGCAGACTGTGGAATTTCTTCCCGTCTTTTTGCTTCCTCATTAACATCGGGGAAGAAAGTGTCATCGGTAAATACCTCATCGAGAGCTTTTTGAACTTTTGGTTCAAGGGTGGTATATATCTTGAGACCCGAATTATAAATCATATCCTCGGCTGTTTGAGTACTGATGCCTTTTTGTTCACTTAAATCCCTGATAACTGCTTTTACAACTTCATCTACAAAGTACGACTGAGTGCTGGTTTTTGTTGCTTTTCCGGCGCTGGGGTTATAAACAAAATTAATTTCTTCCTGAACAGCCTGTTCGTATTCTGCCTGTGCTATCATTCCCTGCTCCAGCATTAGCCCAAGAATCATATGTGCTCTTTCAAGATTATTTTTAATATTTTCTTCGCTACTTGGAATATATCTTGACGGCCATTGTGTGATTCCGGCAAGACTTGCACACTCGGCAAGTGACAGGTCCCTTACGTCCTTTCCGTAATAAGCCTGGGCTGCAATTTCAATACCATATATCGTACCCCCGAAGGGTATTGTGTTTAAGTACCTGGTCAGTATATCTTCCTTGGACAGACCTTCCCGCTCAAGTTTTAGAGCTTGCCACATCTCCTGGATTTTTCTTTTTATTGTAATATCATCAGAGCCCGTCAGGTTTTTAACCATTTGCTGAGTTATGGTACTGCCACCCTGTAAATTTTCTCCTCCTTTGATATATGTCGTGGCGCTATAATAAGCAGCATACAAAAACCTTTTAAAATCGACACCCTTATGATCCCAAAAACGCTTATCTTCCACTGCTACATAAGCATTAATCAGATTTTTTGGTATATCTACATAATCAATCCATACACGGTTTTCGTTCCGCTTTAGCTCAGCCACAACATTTCCTTCAACATCGTAAATAAATGTGTTGAATTTTGTTAGCTGTAAATCACTGGCACTGAGCTCAGGAGTAGTAACAATATACCCGTATATAAGACCCGCACCAAGTCCACCTACGACAAATCCGGCTAAAATTAAAACAAAGAGGATAAGTTTCACAGCTCCCCACAGTACCTTAAGGGCATATAAAAGCCCCGATATGGCGGGATGTTTTTTCTTTGGGGTTGCAATTTCAGGTTTTATTCTCTTTTCTTTTTTTCTTCTCACTTTTTCAGTTTTTTCAGTTCTTTTTCTTTTAATTTTAAAGTTAAGCAACTTCATAACTTTTTCCTCCCAGAGGAATGCAAGTTTCGGAAACAGTGATAAAACATATCCGGGCAAAAAATAATTAAGCATTAAACAGCTTAAATCCGAAAGGCATCCCATCTAAAGATGATAATATTATAGCATAAATTTATAAAGACAAAAGTTTTTTTTCGATTACACTGGAACTTTGGGGAATAATTCATTATAATTGTTAAAAGTATATTTTTCAGTATATTACTGTTTAAATACATATATAGCCTATGAAAGGATGGGTAAATTGAGCAGGAATGTATTTGATGTTTTAAAGGAACGAGGGTTTATTGCTCAGACCACAAACGAAGAAAAAATAAGGGAAATTCTCGGTAGCCAAAAGGTTACTTTTTACACAGGATTTGACCCAACTGCTGACAGTTTGCATGTTGGTCATTTTCTACAGTTAATTGTTATGTCCCATATGCAGAAAGCCGGTCACAGGCCTATAGTATTGTTGGGAGGCGGTACTGCAATGGTTGGTGATCCAAGTGGAAAAACTGATATGCGTAAAATGCTTACCCATGAAGAAATCACGCATAATGCCGAACAGTTTAAGAAACAAATGAGCAAACTAATAGATTTCTCAGATGGCAAAGCAATAATGGTTAATAACGGAGACTGGCTCTTAGAGTTAAAATATATAGAGTTTTTACGGGATATAGGGGTGCATTTTTCTGTTAACAGAATGCTCACAGCAGAATGCTTTAAATCCAGGCTTGAAAGAGGCCTTTCATTTATAGAATTTAATTATATGCTTATGCAAAGCTACGATTATTTAAAGCTATTTCAGGATTATAACTGTGTCCTTGAACTGGGTGGGGACGATCAGTGGAGTAATATTCTTGGCGGTGTTGACCTGATACGTCGTGTTAAGGGAGAAGAAGTTTACGGGATGACATTTTGTTTGTTAACAACCAGTGAAGGCAAGAAAATGGGGAAAACAGAAAAGGGTGCTGTTTGGCTTGACCCAGAAAAAACTTCACCCTACGAGTTCTACCAATATTGGCGTAATATACACGATGCAGATGTTATAAAATGCCTTAAGCTGTTAACCTTCCTTCCTATGGAGGAAATTGAAAAACTGTCACAGTATAAAGATGAGAAAATTAATGAGGTTAAAGAAATTCTTGCCTATGAAGTAACCAAGATTGTTCATGGTGAAGAGGAAGCTCAAAAGGCACAGCAGGCCGCAAGGGCTTTATTTGCCAAGGGTGGTGATTTTGACCATGCACCTTCAACAGAAATAAGCCGGTCTGAGTTGGGAGATGGCATTGGTATTTTAGACTTACTGATGCTAGCCGGTTTAATTCCATCGAAGGGAGAAGGCAGAAGGCTTATAAAACAGGGTGGTATTTACATTAATGGTGAGAGGGTAGATGACCAGAATTTAATGATTACTTCCCAAGACTTTACTGAAAATCATTTATTAATACGCAAGGGGAAAAAAGTTTATCACAGGGTTATTCTATCAAAGTAATAGTTGTATCAGACGCATTATAAATTATATAGAGAATTAAGAATAGTATAAGAAAACTATTTTTTGAATTTTTATTTTATCTGTATTTAATATTGGGGGGGATCATATGGAAATTAAGGTTGGTGAAATAATTAGGGCAAAGCGGGAGGAGAAGAATATTTCATTAAGTGATTTTGCTAAAGAGCTGGAGATTTCGCCAGGGTACTTGTCGCAGATTGAAAACGGCATAAAAAAAAATCCTAATCTTGAAATACTTCTAAAAATAATAAACAAGCTGGATATTGACCTGGCTATGTTATTGGGAATAGAGTCCCGTGAAGAGAACTATCTGGTAAAAATCCCATCGCTGCTGAAGCTGATTCTCGCAAAGGACAGATACACCAAAGTACTGGAAGAACCTGAGGTATTAAAAAGATACTGCTCATTAACCGAACGCATACTGGATGCGAAATATATAATTAATGATACCGATTTATACAAGATGTTTCTGTGCGACTTAATTGATCAGGCAGAATCAATGGCTAAACGATATACAAACATTGAGGTGCTGTTAAATAATAAAACAAGTAAAATGTAGCTTATTTTCAGTTTTTTTTCAACAACTTGCAATTAATATTTTTTATATGGTATAATTGTCCGGTACAGAAAATTGTTGATAGGAGGATTTTAGAACATGAAGCATATAAAAACGCTAAGTGGCAATTCATTAAATAAGGATTTAAAAAAGGTAGGCTGTGGTGAATGCCAAACATCCTGTCAGTCAGCCTGTAAAACCTCCTGTACAGTTGCCAATCAAAAATGTGAGAGAGAATAATACTAAAAACAACAATATGAGGGCTGTAAAGCCCTTTTATTTCATTTATTATAATTTTAAGGAGCAGTTTATGATTCATCAGTTTAGAGTTCACAATACAAATATAGTCCTGGATGTTAACAGTGGGGCTGTACACATACTTGATGATATAGCAAGTGAAGTATTGTCATGTTTTGATGAAAATGGCCGGCCAATAGAAAAGGAACTAGGCATTATTAGGCAGAAGTATGGTGAGGTTCCTGTCACCGAAGCATTATCAGAGCTTGAAACATTAAAATCAGAAGGCCTTTTGTTTTCATCAGATCCTTTCGAAGATATATTTTCTGCAGAAACAACTCCTGCGGTTGTTAAGGCATTGTGCCTTCATATGGCTCATGACTGTAATTTAAGATGTAAATATTGCTTTGCAGGTGAGGGAAACTATCACAGTGAAAAATCCAAAATGCCTTTTGAAGTGGCTAAAAAAGCCATAGACTTTGTTATTGAAAGTTCAGGTAACAGAAGAAATATTGAAATAGACTTTTTCGGCGGTGAACCGCTGTTAAACCTTAAGGTTATAAAGGACACGGTCTTGTATGCAAGGGAAAAGGAAAAGAGCCATAATAAGCGTTTCCGCTTTACAATTACTACAAACGGCCTTTTGCTTGATGACGAAACAATGGAATATATAAACAATACAATGGATAATATTGTTTTAAGCCTGGACGGGCGCAGGGAAATAAATGATGCTATGCGAATCAGGCGCGATGGCAGCGGATGTTATGAGGCAATAGTACCCAAATTTCAAAAGATGGTATCAATACGCAAAGACAAAGATTATTATATCCGCGGAACATTTACCGGAAATAATTTGGACTTTTCCGAAGATGTTCTGCATATGGCAGAACTAGGGTTTGAACAGCTGTCGATCGAGCCTGTGGTGCTTCCTGATGGCTCGGGAATTGAAATTAAAAGGGAACACCTGGAAATAATATGTTCAGAGTATGAGAAGCTTGCATTAAAATTATTAAAACTAAGGAAACAGGGAAAGAGGGTGAACTTCTTCCATTTCATGCTGGACCTTGAAGGAGGCCCATGTGTAGCTAAAAGGCTCAGAGGCTGTGGTTCAGGAACAGAATACCTTGCAGTTACACCCCAGGGCGACCTTTATCCCTGTCATCAGTTTGCAGGCATAGAAGAGTTTAAGTTGGGAAATGTATTTACCGGTATTGATAAACAGGATGTTGTGGAAAGCTTCAGGGGATTAAACGTATATACAAAGAAAAGCTGCAGGGATTGCTGGGCTAAATTTTATTGCAGCGGTGGATGTGCTGCAAATGCATGGCATTTTCAGAAGGATTTGTCTGGTAATTACGAAATAGGTTGCGAACTTGAGAAAAAAAGAGTTGAATGTGCTTTGTGGTTGAAGGCTCAGGAACTGTTAGGCTGACAATGTGAAGAAATTGCTTAGGAAATTCTTCTGTATTTATATAAGTTAAATTTCGTTAAGGAGTGGTTTATTTGGTTACATTGGAAGACGTGAAAAAAAACGAGGAGGTTAACACACTTTTAAGGCTGGCACAGCAGCAATTAGAAATACGCGGTTTCACAGAACACTCCTTCCGCCATGTGGGCAGAACTGCAAATACAGCAGGATTGATTTTGCAAAAACTGAAACATAATGACAGAGATGTAGAGTTGGCTCGTATTGCAGGCTATCTCCATGATATTGGCAATGCGGTTAATCGCACCGATCATGCAATTATCGGTGCATATATGGCCTATAGAATATTAATCGAGATGGGAATGAGTTATCATGAAGCCGGCATAATTATGCAGGCCATAGGAAATCATGATGAGGGCTCCGGCACGGCAGTCAGCAATGTCTCTGCTGCTTTAATACTTGCAGACAAATCAGATGTGCACAGAAGCAGGGTTACAAATACCGACATAGCCACCTTTGACATACACGACCGAGTAAACTATGCCGTTGTTAAGTCAGAACTGTTGGTAGATCCTGAAAACAGAAAAACAATACTGGAACTTGAAATAGACACGGTCATTTGCCCTGTTATGGACTACTTTGAAATTTTTCTGGACAGAATGAAGATGAACCGCAGAGCTGCGGAATTTTTAGGATTGAAATTTGAACTGGTGATCAACAGGACTCAGCTACTATAATACTGTAACTATATTTTTTATTTCAGTATACCACCCTTTGGTTTAGTAACTTTGGGTTTCAAATCTTTTGTTGACCAAAGATTTAGATAGTTTTATAATAACATGAGCGGATGACAAAGAAGGAGGAGTATGTCATGAGAAACTACAGCGTACTTAAGCTCGTAATAGTTATTCTTGTGATTGCTGTATGTGCATTTTTAGCATACAATGAAGTGAAAAACGACAGCATTCGAACAGGAATAGATATCCGTGGCGGTGTTTATGCCATATTGGAGCCAGATATTGATAAATCCTCACTTTCAGCCGAGGAAATTGATAAAGGTCTGGAATCTGCTAAAACAATTCTTGGAAAGAGATTGGATGCAAAGAATCTATTTGACCGCAGCATAAATATAGATAGCGTAAATGATCGTATTATTATTGAAATACCATGGGCTGCCGGTGAAACTAATTTCAATCCTCAGGAGCAGCTGGATGAACTTGGTAAAACAGCTCTGTTAACATTTCAGGAAGTGGATGAAAATAAAGTAGATGAATTTGGAAGGTATTTACCCACCGGAAAAATTGTTCTTCAGGGGACTCAGGTAAAGGATGCGATGCCTGCCCCGTATCAGGAACAAGGTGGATGGGTTGTGGTTCTTGAACTCGACCAATCGGGAGTAGCGTCTTTTGCAGAAGCAACAGGGCGTCTTATTGGAAAGCCAATTGCAATATTTATGGATGACCAGTTTATTTCAGCTCCCATTGTGAATACGAAGATAGAGGGTGGAAGTGCTATAATAACCGGACAAGCCAATGCAGAAGAAGCTGCAGAGCTTGCTGCAACAATACGTTCGGGTGCATTACCTTTCAGGCTTGTTGCTACAAAGGTGGATTCAATTAGCCCACAGCTTGGGGAAGGTGCGATGAATGTTGCAGTAAAAGCAGGAATTGTAGGTTTTTTCCTTGTCTGTCTCTTTATGCTTCTGGTATATAGACTTCCTGGCTTAATTGCAAATATTGGCCTGTTTGCCCTTGTTGTTTTAACATTATTATCGGTTGCGTGGACACAGATATCCATTACTCTGCCCGGAATAGGCGGTATTATTCTTGCAGTTGGAATGGGTGTGGATGCCAATTGCGTTATTTATGAAAGAATAAAAGAAGAATTAAGGGCAGGGAAAACACTTCGGGCGGCGGTTGATCAGGGTTTCCACCGTGCATTTACAGCAGTTGTCGACTCAAACGTTACCACTTTAATAACCGCCGTTGTCCTATATGCATTGGGTTCAGGTCCTATAAAGGGATTTGCGATGACACTCGGTATTGGCGTGGCCATTAGCTTTGTAACAGCAGTAACTGCAACAAGATTAATGCTTCAGGGAGTTACAGGCCTTAGTATTTTTAAGAACAAATGGCTGTATGGAGTAAAATAACCGGAGGTAAATAAAATGAAGCAAATAAATGTAATAGAGCACCAAAATAAATATTTACTCATATCCCTTGTTGTCATCGTTATTGGTATAGTATTTTACTTTGTTAACGGAATTCAGTTGGATATCCAATTCAGCGGTGGAACAAGAATAATGATAGAGACAAACAGCGAAGCAGATTCAAACCAGGCAGAAGCCTTGGTTGAAGAAGCACTTGGAAAATCCGTAACGGCACAGACTCAAAAAACTAACAATCCCGGCGCTGAGGATGAAATAATTTATATGCTGAGGCTTGATATTGCAAGCGAAGAGACATTAACCGCCGAAGAAAGAGATTTGGTAGTAGATATAATTACAGAGAACTTTGATGTAAAAGAGGGCGGTAATCAGGAAATGACAAGTGTTGAGCCAAGCATAGGGCGCGAAACACTGTTAAATGGTCTGAAGGCTGTCGTTATTGCTTCTGTTCTGATTATTCTGTATGTAACATGGAGGTTTAGCGCCATACACGGTTTTGCTGCTGCTATCACGGCAATAATAGCTTTACTGCATGATGTAGTGATAACTTTTGCACTATACCCTGTTTTTCAGTTTCCTCTTGGGGAAGTGTTTATTACTGCAGCCCTTACAATCATAGGATATTCGCTGAATGATACTATTGTTATATACGACCGTGTACGCGAAAATGCCAGGCTAATGAAAAAGAGTACTCTTGAAGAGATTGTTAATACCAGCATTAACCAATCATTTACACGTACAATAAATACAACGGTAACAACCTTAATTACTGTTGTTACATTATATATCTTTGCTTCGCTAAACAACATAAGCTCTCTACAGGAGTTCAGCCTGCCGCTTATAGTGGGTTTAATAGCAGGTTTATATTCAAGTTTATTTATTGCAAGCCCGTTGTGGCTAAAATGGAGAAAAAGAGCCATGGTGAAAAAACTGAAAGATGCTTGAGTCTGGTTAGGTTAACTGATAAATGTTCTAAAATAAGTTTGCGTACATGCAAACTTATTTTTTTTATCTTTTTAAAAATAAGGCATAAGTATATCTGCCTTAATAAAAATAACCTGGCAAAGATAGCCAGGTTAAACTGAAAGACATGTTTGTTAAAAATAACAAAAAAGTCTTCTTGGAGAATAATAATGGCATAGGAGGAAATTATGCATTGCCGCTTTTAGCTGCATATTCCCGGATAATCCGGGTTTTTTGAAGATATGACTTAAATATTATTGGAAAACAAAATCCAATATTAATGCACCTACCGTCAGCTCTGCCCATACATAAAATCCATATGTGAAGAGCGATTGAATCAATAGAGGCAAATTGGAGAATTCTACCGGTGCCAGCATATTAACGACAGCCAGTACGGCAGAGGCAGAGGTTAATGCAAGAAGGCACCATAAGCCTATTTTCATTACCCTTTTCGAGAGCTTATTTAAGCTATTCAACTTTTTACGGATCAATCGTATATGCTGTTGCATCGGTTCACTCCTTTCTGCTTCAATCGTTTCACAATTACAATAGATAGGTTAACATAATATTACGACTGTTTCAACCTGTAATAGTTGGTATTAAAAAGAACATATTCCATTCTTAATACATAAACAGTATAAAAGTGCCAGTTTGTTTAAGGGGGTCAGGTCCTGGCAGGGATATCTACATAGACCACTGTTCCAAGACCATATTTGCTTCTTATTTTGATACCGTATTCATTACCGTACATAAGCTTAAGCCTCCTATTTGTATTAAACAATCCTATATGCTCTGAGTAATCTCCTTTTTCTTTCAGCCTTTCTCTAATACTTTTTAGTGCTGAAGGCTCTATACCAAGTCCATTGTCAATTATTGCAATTTTGATAATTTCTTTATCCAGCCGTATCTTAATTTTTATAAAGCAGAAACTAACCTTTTCCTTTATGCCGTGATAAATGCTGTTTTCGATGAAAGGTTGGAAAAGAAGCTTGATTACTTTGTAACTGGTTATATTTTCGTCATACTGCCAAATTACACCGAATTTATCCTTATACCGGATTTTTTGTATTTCTATATAGCTTTGCGTATTTTTTATCTCATCAGATAATGATACCAAATCTTCGGAGCCACTAAGTGAATAATGAAGGAGCTCAGACAAATGCTCTATCATTTTACTTACCTCATTTTGGCCTTCCGTCAAAGCGAGGGATTTCCAGAAAAGAGTTTTCAAGGTATTAAACAGAAAATGAGGATTCATTTGAGCCTGTAACGCCATCATTTCAGCTGCCTTTAACTGATATTTCTTTTCTGATAATTGAACTTTAAGGTAGCTCTGTTCAATAAATGTTTTGACCACATTCTGTAATATGTAACCATATTCGTCCTTTATATATGATGGCAGTGCCGGCAGAGGCTCTCCTTTTTCAGCAGATTCGAAGGCTGATATAATATTATTTAACCTGGTATAATTTCTCTTTGTATTATAGTAGGTTATTGCAAGACCGAGCAAAAAGGAGATCATAACAAGAAATCCGGTTAAAAATAACAGTTGTGTAGGTACCTTGTACAGAAATTTTTTAGGAATAACCGAAACATATTTCAGTGGATATCTCCCGGATTCTATAATTGAGACCACAAAGGTTTTGCTGCCCGATTTATATTCAAAATAATCAAGTGGATTTGAGTTTATCTTTTCTATATCTAATTCCTCAATTACCGATTTGTTCCTGGTACCTGCTATTATGTTGTTGTCGTTGTCAATTATCAGGAAGGTATGATCAGGGTAAGAAATGGCTTCGTTTAATATATCTTCAATATAGTCTTTTTTAACATTCATAACTATTACCCCGTCAGCTTTTCTGGAACCGGGTGAATATAATTTATCATACAGTGAAATAAGACTTACAGTATCTTTTTCAAATGAAAAAAGTCTTATCTCCCTTGCTTCAATCCATGCATCTGCCTCACTTTCAATAAAGCTGTCGTACCATGTTTTATCAATAAAACTGTGTAAATTTTCAATTCCAAGATTTGATACATAAAAACTCTTATTTTTATTTTTATAATAGATATAAAGAGATTGTATATAGGGTTTGGAGTTGACGGGCGGATTTATCAGGTTCATAATATCATCCAGATTTTTAATTACTTCATAGTCTTTAAGACGGCCTTCCAGTTGATTCTTTACCTTTATGATAACCGAAGGGTTCAGGTCAAAATTTATACTTAGTGAATCCAACTCGTTAAAAATAAGTTCTATTGTTTCCTTTGTTTGGTTTAAAATCTTAATGTTATTAGCATCAATATCTTCCCGAATCATTGTTTGAGTAAGTGTAATGGAGAAGGTGCCCAGAGTAATAAGTGGTATAAGAAGGGGGATCATAAAGACAACAAGATTTTTCAGAAAAAATTTCCTTCTCATTTTAGCCACATCCTAATCTATTTTTCTGTTACTTTTTTCTTTTTCCTGTACTCACTCGGGGTTATGCCAAAATAATTTTTGAAGGTTCGTGTGAAGTTAAACGAATTACTGTAGCCAACCATATCACTTATCTCATAAATTTTATACCGAACATCATTAAGAAACCGGGCAGCGTTTTTCATTCGTACTTCAATAACATAGTCGGAAAAATTCCGGTTCGTTTTCTGTTTGAAGAATTTACTTATATAATCGGGATTCATATGGACTAATTTGGTGAGATCCTCAAGGGTCACATCCCTGTAGTGCTCTTTAACATAGTTTTTTATGGTATATATTATTTTATCATCAAAATTAAGCATGTCCTCAGGGTTCTCAGGCTCGGCTCTGTTTTCTTCATCAAGATCTTTTTTAACATTAGAAAAAACCCTTATCAGTTCATTATAATTTGTAGACTTGAGAATATAGCTGTTCACACCATATTCTATGGCTTGCTGAGCATATTTAAAATCCTGATACCCACTGAAAAAAATTATTTTTACTTTGGATTTTGATTCATGAAGTGTTCGTGCCAACTCTAAACCTGTCATTACAGGCATCATAATATCGCATAAAACAGCGTCTACATTCTCGCGGTTTATAAACTCTAATGCCTGTTTACCGTTTTCTGCCTGACCAACAACTTTGAAACCTATTGCATCCCAAGGAAAAAACTTGCATAAACCATTGCGGATTTCATACTCATCATCTACGATAAGAAGCCTATACATGTTTACCTCACTTATCATAGAAAAATATAGGATGATTTATATATATGATAACACTTTTAGGAGATAAATCAATCAAATAACAGTCAGATGCTAAGCAGATGTCAATTAATGATTAGTTTTCTCAATTGATGATATTTTTTCTTCAAAAACATCCATTCCTGATATATAATATCAAGTTTTATAGCTGTTAATCGAGTTTAGACTACTTTACAATTATTGGCAGGTATTAATAAATTGTGTCATGGAGGTAGCTGATAAATGAAAAGAATTGCAAAAGTTTTATGTTTGGTTTGTATAGTTGCGATGTTAGCAATTTTAGCTGCCGGGTGCGGACAAAAAACTCCAACAGGTAATACTTCTTCACAAAATACAGATGATGTTACTAAACCAGTTGATAAACCTGAATCAATAACAATGAGGTTTAGTTGGTGGGGTTCTGATATCAGACATAAGGCTACTCTGGATGCCATTGCTGCATATAACAAGCTCTATCCGCATATTACCATTGAAGGTGAATATGGTGGGTACGATGGATACCAGCAAAAGCTTATGACCCAGCTTGCAGGAGGATCAGCTCCTGACCTGATTCAAACTGACCCAATATGGAATGCTCAGTTAGGAGCTCAAAAGGAGAATTTTGTGGATTTAGCAAAAGAAAGTGAAATTGACATGACTCAGTTTGAAGAAGAGGTTATTAAAGGATTCTGTGAAGTCAATGGTATTGTTTTAGGACTTCCTATGGGTATTAATGGTTTTGGCGTCCAAGTGAATAAAGCATTTATGGAAAGATTCAATATACCACTTGATACGAGATGGACCTATGAGAAAATAATTGAGGTTGGACGGAAAGTTCATGAACAGGATAGTGAATGCTATTTGTACATAGAAGATCTAACAGGTCTTCAGGTTAAGTTTATGTGTGACTATACCCGTTCGAAATACGGCAAATACTGGATAAATGATGATTATAAAGTACATATAACAAAGGATGAGCTGGCAGAACAGTTTAAAGTAATGAAAGAGCTCTTTGACAGTGGGGCTGCAGTACCGCTGGGGGATGCAGCATTATATAACAATAAGGTTGAACAGCATCCTAAGTTTATTAACGGACAAATAGGTATGACTCAGGACTGGTCAGGAACGCTTCCAAAATATAAGGATGTTATTGGCGCTGAAAATTTTGCAGTTGGGCATTCAATAACAGTTGAAGGAGGAGTTGACAGTTCAACTACATATAAGCCATCAATGCTGTTGTCAGTTTACAGTAAATCCAAGTATGTTGATGAAGCTGTTAAGTTTACTAACTGGCTGCTAAATGACAGTGAAGCTTCCCTTATTCTTAATGACTGCAGATCAATACCGGCTTCAGCATCTGCAAGGCAGGCCCTTATCGATAATGACGTACTTGATAAGGATATTATGCAAATGGTAGAAAATACTCTGGAAAATCCTGCTGATCCTGTTCCACTGATTATGAACAACAGTGAAATTGCGGAAATTACAAAAGATATTTGTCAGAAGGTTGTTTTTGGTGAATCAACACCCGAAGAGGCAGCTGAAGAACTAATATCACGTGTCAGTGAGAAACTTGAAGCCCTTAAAGCTGAAAGCAATTAGTCATATTTTGTTTTTGGGAGAGCAGAAACAAGGGTGTTACAAGGTTTGTAGCACCCTTTAGTTTTAGAAATATTTATATGTTTCCATACATTTATAATTTTCAGGAAAGTAGGTTTGAAAAATGAAAGGTCATGTAAACAGCAAGAAGAAAAAAAGACAGTATATAGGCCTTTTATACATTTTACCATGGATTCTGGGATTTTTAATATTCCAGCTGTATCCCTTTATTTCTTCATTTATTTATTCTTTTACAAATTATAATATGACCTCAAATACTGAATTTATAGGTCTAAAAAATTATATAGATATTTTTACTAAAGACAGTCAATTTTATAATTCCCTTAAAGTTACCATATTTTATGTTTTTATGGCGGTTCCTATGAAGTTAATCTTTGCCCTTATTATTGCTATGATTTTGAATATTAAATTAAAATATGTTAATTTCTACAGAACAATATACTATCTTCCTTCAATACTGGGAGGAAGCGTAGCAGTTGCAGTGCTTTGGAGGTTCCTGTTTGCTGACAGTGGTTTAGTTAATGAAATATTATCATTCTTTGGAATTCCGAAAATTGGTTGGTTAAGTAATCCGAAAATAGCTCTCTTTACAATAAGTCTTTTAACAGTATGGCAGTTTGGTTCATCCATGGTGATTTTCCTTGCGGGCTTAAAGCAGATCCCCAAAGAGCTGTACGAAGCAGCAACGGTTGATGGAGTTTCAAAAGCAGGAATGTTCTTCACTATTACTTTACCGCTCCTTACACCAATAATTCTCTTTAATCTTATTATGCAAATGATTATTGCATTCCAGGAATTCACAGGAAGCTTTGTTATTACAAATGGTGGCCCAATGAAGTCTACCTACTTATACGCTATGAAACTGTATGATGAAGGTTTTCTGTTTATGAAAATGGGCTATGCATCAGCATTATCATGGGTTCTATTTACAGTAATACTTGTTTGCACAGCATTGATATTCAAGTCATCTGAATACTGGACATATTACGAGGACGGGGGGCAATATTAATGTCAAATAAAAAGAAAAGACAGATAATTAAAGATGTATTGACATATATTTTCCTTACTCTGTTAGGAATACTTATGATATATCCGCTTATATGGATGTTCTTTTCATCATTCAAGTCTAATAATGAGATTTTTGGCCCATTAAGGCTTCTGCCGGAGCATGTAATTTGGGACTCCTTTTATAGAGGCTGGAACAGTGGGCAGTTTACTTATAGTTTATATTTTAAAAACACTTTTATGCTTGTAATCCCTGTTGTATTATTCACATTGATATCCAGTACTTTGGTGGCATATGGCTTTGCCAGGTTTACCTTTCCAATGAAGGGAGCTCTCTTTAGCATCATGATTTCTACCCTTATGCTTCCAAATGCTGTGATAATCATACCAAGGTATATTTTATTCAATAGATTTGGCTGGTTAAACAGCTACAAACCATTTACAGTACCATCAATATTTGCCTGCCATCCCTTTTTCATCTTTATGCTGGTACAATTTTTCAGGGGGCTGCCTAAAGAACTGGATGAATCGGCAACAATTGACGGCTGTAATTCCTTTACAACACTTGTCAGAATACATATGCCGCTTATAAAGCCCGCCCTGTTTTCAGCCGCAATTTTTCAGTTTATATGGACATGGAATGATTTTTTTAATTCCCTTATTTATATAAACAGTGTTAAAAAATATACAATTTCGTTAGCATTGAGAATGTCACTTGATACGGCTGCAGCTGCAAACTGGAATGAAATTCTGGCAATGTCAACATTGGCAATACTTCCCAGTGTACTAATCTTCTTTTTTGCACAGAAGTATTTTGTTGAAGGGATTGCTACAACAGGCATTAAAGGTTGATTTAGGGTTGAGAAAAAACTTTGAAAATTTTTATAGACAGTGTAATAGATTTGTGGTACAATAATGAAAATTTGAAAAGGGAGTGACGATGTTGCACAACATTGGGGTGTTAATGAATCCAAAAAAAAGAAAATTCCTATCCCAAGGCATCGTATTTCCTTTTTTAATATTTCAGAAAAACAATATATTTATTTTTTCAAAATAGTAAGATTTTTGGTCTTACTATTTTTTTATGCCTTTTTTAGTACAGGTTTAGTCTTTTCAGGCCTGAAAAATAAAAATGAAAGAGGGGATAGCAATGAACGTTAATAAAAAAGACATACTTGGAATTTCCGGGTTATCTGCAGAAGAAATCTCATCAATACTTGATGCTGCATCGGTCATGAAGAGAATAATTCTAAGTGGTCAAAAGAAAACAAATTATCTTCGAGGCAGTACCGTGTTGACTCTTTTTTATGAAAATAGCACCAGAACCAGAGTATCATTTGAATTAGCGGCAAAATATATGGGCGCTGATACAGTAAATATAAATGTTTCGGCAAGCAGTGTTGCAAAAGGAGAAACACTTGCAGATACCGGAAAAACCCTGAACTCCATGGGAGCAGATGTAATAGTAATAAGGCACAATATGTCGGGTGCACCTCATCTTCTGGCAAAGCACGTAAATGCTTCGGTAATTAATGCCGGTGATGGAATGCACGAGCATCCAACTCAAGCTCTTCTGGATATGTATACGATCCGTGAATATTATAAATCACTGAAAGGGCTTAAAGTTGCCATAATAGGGGATATATACCATAGCAGGGTTGCCCGGAGTAATATAATAGGCCTTATTAAAATGGGTGCAAAACCTGTAATTTATGGTCCATCAACTTTAATACCGCCTGAAATAGAAAAGATGGGAGCAGAGGTCGCCCCAACAATCAATGATGCAATTTACCAGGCCGATGTTGTTATGGGGTTGAGGATGCAGCTTGAGAGGCAGAAAAATGCCTTGTTCCCTTCAAAGTCCGAATATGCCAGATTTTTTGGAATGAATCAGGTTAATATGTCTTTGGCTAAGAAGCATGCTTTATGGATGCATCCCGGTCCCGTTAACCGTGGTGTTGAAATGACATCAGGTGTAATAGACGGTATTAATTCGGTCATCAATGAACAGGTGACCAATGGGGTAGCTGTCAGAATGGCTTTACTATATATGTTAGCCGGCAAAGAAAATAATAAGGATGTTAAATACAAAGCGAGCTTGGTAAGTCTTCCGGTCCAGGAAGTATGTGTGTAAACAGACCGAAACTACTAAATTGAGGGGGAACGCTATGAAAATACTGATAAAAAACGGTATTGTGGTAACTGATGAATATAAAAAAAGACAGAATGTTTATATAGAAGATGAAATTATTACAAAAGTGAAGGAAAACTATGAGGCTGAAGCAGATGTGGTTCTGGATGCAGAAGGAGCATTTATACTTCCTGGCCTTGTTGATGCCCACTGCCACCTTAGAGATCCGGGCTATGAATATAAAGAGGATATTGTTTCGGGAACAAGAAGTGCTGCTATGGGAGGCTTTACGTCTGTTGCCTGTATGGCAAACACTAACCCGGTAGCTGATAACAAAACAGTAATACGGTATATCATAGACAAAGCTAATAGAGAGGGATTAGTCCATGTTTTCCCTATAGGAGCAATGACAAAAGGTCTTAAAGGTGAAGAGCTTTCCGAAATAGGTGAAATGAAGGAAGCTGGGATTGTAGGAGTGTCGGACGACGGTTATTCGGTAGCGAACTCTTCGGTAATGAAAAAGGTAATGTTATATGCAAACATGTTTGATTTACCGGTGATATGCCATTGTGAAGATTTGAACCTTGCAGAAGACGGTGTTATGAACGAGGGTGCGCTGTCAACAGAAATGGGGCTCAGGGGCATATCAAAGGCATCCGAAGAAATAATGATAGCACGGGATATTCTTTTATCAAAAAGATTAAATGTTCCCGTCCATATTTGTCATGTCAGCACTGCTGTTGGAGTTGAAATTATAAGAAATGCAAAAAAGAACGGTGTCAAAGTAACTGCTGAGACCTGCCCTCACTACTTTACCCTTACAGAAAAGGCATGCGAAGGCTACAATACACTGGCAAAAGTAAACCCGCCATTAAGGAACGAAGAAGACGTAGAGGCGATAATACAAGGTCTTTGCGATGGTACCATAGATATAATTGCTACCGATCATGCACCTCACCATATAGATGAAAAAAATGTTGAGTTCGATAAGGCAGCCAATGGATTAGTTGGTTTTGAAACTGCTCTGCCACTATCATATACTGCTCTCGTTAAAGCAGGGCACATGAGCATGATGGAGCTTGTAAGAAAAATGTCCACGAAACCTGCAGAAATCCTTAAAATAGACAAGGGCAGGCTCATTGAAGGTAAGAAGGCCGATATAACTATTTTTGACCCAAATGTAGATTATACAATTGATATAGAGACATTTGCTTCAAAAAGCAAAAATTCCCCTTTTCACGGCTTTCCTGTTTCAGGGAAAGTAGTGGTTACAATAGTAAATGGAAGAATAGTGGTAAAGGATGGCAAACTTTTGGATTGAACATATTCTTTGAGTAATTAATACTGGGGTTTAAGGATGAACCCTTCTTCACCATTTAATTGTGACAGATATTTAGTTTCACAAAAATGGTGCGTAAATACACCCGACTCGTGAAGCTTTCTTATATTTTTGGTATAAGAAAAGTGCAGACGAATTGGTATTTTAAAAAGTGCATAATAATCTGCTTTGAAAGGAATGAGTTTATGTTTATAGACAGGTTAATGGGAAAAGTAAAAAAGCTTGAAAACCCAACTGTTATGGGTCTTGATCCAAAACTTGAATATATACCTCTTTCAATTCGTAAAAAGAACCTTGAACTATACGGCAATAACTTCAAAGCTGCTTCAGAAAGCATTCTGGAGTTTAACAAAAGACTAATTGATGCCGTTTCGGATATTATACCTGCAATAAAACCCCAGCTTGCTTATTATGAAATGTATGGGACAGAAGGTCTTAGAGCCTTTGAAGAAACAGTAAAGTATGGCCGTCAAAAGGGGCTTTTAGTAATTGCCGACGGGAAAAGAAATGATATAGGCTCAACATCCGAAGCCTATTCCAGGTCGTACCTCGGAGAGGCTTTATTAGAAGATAGTGAAACCAAAGCAGTTTACGATGTTGATGCTTTAACGGTAAACGGATATCTTGGCATAGACGGCATAAAACCAATGATAGAGGATTGCATTAAATTCCGAAAGGGTATTTTTGTGCTGGTCAAAACATCAAACCCGTCATCGGTTCAACTGCAGGATATGGCTGTTGAAGATGGGAGAAAAGTATATGAAGTCATGGCAGACCTCGTTATGGACTGGGGGAGCAATATAATTGGAGAGTGCGGGTATTCTTCTGTTGGTGCTGTAGTTGGAGCGACATGGCCTCAGCAGTTGAAAGAGCTACGTGAAAGAATGCCAAATATTTGTTTTCTGGTTCCGGGCTATGGTGCTCAGGGCGGAGGAGCTGAAGATGTTGCAGGAGCATTTGATAAGAACGGCCTTGGTGCAATTGTCAATGCTTCAAGAAGTTTAATGTGCGCATATAAATCGAAAAAGTGGGAAGATAAATTTTCTGAAGAGGAATTTGATATTGCATGCCGCGAAGAAGCAATTGATATGAGAAATAAACTTCAAAATGTGTGAAAAAGGGCAGACAAGGCAGACAAGGGGACAGGCACCTTGTCTGATTTCTGACAGACAGAGTCTCTGTTCGATACCACTGAAAAAGTCACTTTTTTAGAAATTAACCCCTGAAACTCGCATGACTTTGTTGAGTTTTTTCAAAGATGGCACTTTTTCGGCAGTTTCTCCCTGCCCCTTGTTTCACCCTTGTTTCACCAAAGAGTCGTTCACAAAACCATGGTAATTACCATTTAGTAGAAAAAATTATGGCTAAATAAAAACTCAATCAGTTTGCAAATCTCTTTACCCGTTACAGAATTATCAAAATAGAAGGGGTAGAAAAAAGCCTGTTCATCACTGCTTTCTATTTTATGTAATGTATCACTTATATTATTCCCATGAGCATAATAATCTGTCAGATAATCTTCCACTCCATATATTTCAAAAGTCAAATCATTAATTTTTGAAAAGTCAAATATAAGTACATTTTTCTTTTCTAATTTAGATGTAACGCTTATTCTTTCCAAGTCGATTTCTATATCGCATAATCCTTTAATTGAAATTACCGGAATGGGAAAACAATCAGCAATATATACACCTATTTCGTTTTTGTGATAATGATTATTAAAAAAACCACTTGAAAACTTGAAATCACCACATTTTTTCAATTCAGATATGAGTTCTTTCTGCTTTAAAACTAGTGGTTTATATATTTTGTTCATTTCATCTCTAATATTCATAGTACATACCTCAAACTAATATTCGTAATAGGATCTGCTGCTAATTTTATCGGCTTATCATAATAGGTTTCAATAACTTTGGTAAAAAAATACCCAATTGGCACTAGAATACATCTTTAATCCAATAAACCTTAAACTCATTTAATAACACTATTTATAAGTAACCCTACAATCCATTTATCCATATGCCGGATAATGGCTTAAGTGTATTCTAACATGAAGTTTTCATCGAGTGCTTCTTTAATTCTGGCAGAAGAATTGGTAACTTACCAGGTGCAAGGTGGGGAGAAATACCATTTAATTGTGTTTGACAAAATGGAAAATCCATTTTATAATTAGTTCCAGACAATTTTATATGCGGACATGGCGGAATTGGCAGACGCACCAGACTTAGGATCTGGCGGGTAACCGTGGGGGTTCAAGTCCCTTTGTCCGCACCATGTGTTGAGCAGCTATTTGATACAATGTATCAGTTAGCTGTTTTTTTATGTTGAGAAGATATAATCGAAAACCCATGGAGCAGTTTTCTTACACTGTTTGAGGTATTTCCACAGGACTTCTGCATTCTTTTTTTATGGCAATTTGAACATGACAGAGATGGATATACGAAGGCTAAAAGCAGTTTTTGGAAAGTATTCAGACATCGCCAAAAAGGTTTATGCGAATGGGTATTCATTTTACAGCGCAGATAAAGATAAATAGTTATTTAACGTAAGTACTGTCAGATCAAGAAAAAGTATAATTGATTTATGGTATTGAATTATATATGAGAATTTCATACAATAATAAAAATAGTTATTAATTACGTTTTAAGCAATATATTCCGGTACTCTGATATGCATCTGTCTGTAGCATTTTGAGGTACTTTATTGCAATACCGGTCTTTTAACTACCCAATATAGCTTGAAAAAACTAAATAAGAAAGAGGTGGAGTTTATGATACGCGCTGAAACTCCTTATTCACCTGCAGATGTAAACTACAACGAGGAAAGAATGTCTGTTCTGGACAGACACTTTCAAAAGATGATAGATGCAAATGAACTTCTGTCTGCAAACTACTGCCTGTCCAGAGATGGCAAAATATTTGCAAATGCAGCTATAGGAAAGCTATCGTACAAAGACGACAATCGAAAGTTGCAACCTGATACGATACAATGGATTGCGTCAATTACCAAATTGTTCTGCGCCGTTGCGATATTCAAACTGGCTGAGGACGGGATGCTGAGGCTGGATCAGACAGTTGGTGAGTTTATTGATGAGTTCAAAGAACAGCCCTTCAACAAAGTAAATATTGCTCACCTGCTGTCACATACATCTGGTATGTATTCCGATCCCGGATCATTTGAAAACAAATACTTTAAATCTCCGTGGTATTTTATAGAAAATATGAATGGAACCAACTGGATTGAGGCTGCCCTTTCTGCAGGAATGTACAGGGAACCCGGAGAAGAATGGGCATATTGCAGTTTTGGCTACGTTATACTGGGTGAGGTTATTACCAGAGTCAGCGGTATGTTTGCCCACGACTATATTATGGAGAACATTGTTAAGCCATGCGGTTTGGAGGATACAGGTTTTACACCTACGAGGGAACAGGTTTTGCGGATGAATATTCCGAACGAACGCAGGGAAAAAAGAATGCAATCCTTTTTAAATAATGAAGAGAAGAGCAGTATATGGGACAGAATTCCTTCAACCGGTGGCGGAATGTTTTCAACTGCTTATGATCTGAATAAATTTGGAATTATGCTTCTGAATAACGGTACATATGAAGGTAGGCGAATTATTGGCAGAAAAGCTGTTGAAAAAATGACAACTTTCTATCTCACAGGGGATGTAAAGGATTACTGCTGGAATGCGGGAGGGGTTCCGCGTTTGTACGGCCTTGGTCCAGATATGAGGTATAACCTGACAACATTTTATACCAAAGGTTCATATTTTCACGAGGGAGCAGGGGCATGTGCACTTATAATTGATCCGTATGAGAAACTTGTTGCCTCGTGGTTTGTGCCTTTTAAAAATGATGCCTGGTATGCTCATGGGATATACAATGTATCTGCAATTATATGGTCGGGGCTGAAATAATGAATTTCCTTGTAAAAAAACTTAAGGTGATCAAGGCTGTAGCGCTGGTTACATATAAGGAATGGAGCGCATACCGCACACATTCCATGGTGTCAATATTTGTAGGTCCGGTTTATTTTATTGTACAGTATTATATCTGGACTGCTGTTTATTCGGGGAAGACTTCGCTCAATGGAATGGAGCTTTCTGAAATGCTGACCTATTTTGGAATAACTACGTTAATCGGGTATATTACGATGGATTTTGCAGACTGGAATCTTCAGATGCTTGTCAGAACCGGAAAATTTCTGACCTTTGCGCTACGGCCAATACACCACCGTTTTTTTGCATTATCGCAAAAAATAGGGCATAGGATTCTTGGCTTGTTTTTCGAGTTCATACCCTGCCTTTTTATTTTTGGTTTTATATTTAAAATAAACTTAAGCCCCGCAAATTATGGCTGGACAATCATATCGGTGGTCCTCGCCTTTCTGATGAATCTGTACCTGAACTATACAATTGGCTTGACGGCTTTCTGGCTTGTGCAGGCTACAGGTGTACGCAGGGTATATCTTCTTTTGCAGAGTATTTTTTCAGGTGGCCTGGTCCCGCTGGTGTTTTTCCCGAAAATATTGCAAAAGCTTTTATTGTTTCTACCGTTTCAGTATGTATCGTATGTTCCGGCGATGGTTTTTATAGGCCGCTATACCCTTGCGGGTGTGTCAATACCGATTCCGCAGATTGTTGGGCTGCAGGCTATTGCCGTAGTGGTAACAGCTCTGATTAGTGAGATTGTCTACCGTTCATCAATGAAAAGGTTTACCGGAGTGGGTGCATAATAGCGTGGCAGGAGGAAAAATGCTGAAAAAATATATAGAAATATATAGGGAATGTATTAAAATATCGATATCAACCGCGATGACATATCGGTTTAATTTTATTTTGGATAACTTTATTATGCTTGTAAGCAATACTCTTTTTCCGCTGGTTACGCTGTTAATATATGGTTCAGGAGCTGAATTCCCGAACTGGTCGCTATACGAGGTTTTACTGATTCAGGCTGTATTTACAATGTCAACAGGAGTAGCGAATATCTTCTTTAGTGGTGTTTTATGGGCGACAATGAGGCACATTATTGAAGGCAGCCTGGAAATTGCATTAATAAAGCCGGTTAACTGCCTTTTTTTTCTGATTGCATCAACTGTTGAATTTAGCAGCCTCAGTCTTTTTCTTGGTGGAGGCGTAATGTTTGCCATTGCCCTTTCCCATATCGGGCCGGTTTCAATCCTGATGGTTTTACAATTCCTGGTCCTTTTTATGTCAGGTGTTTGTGTTATGATGGGCATTTCACTCATTATGGCGGCAACATCGTTCAAATGGGTGGGAAACTCAAGATTACCCGAAATTTTTGACAGTATCAAATATTTTGGAAGATATCCGCAAAACATATTCCACAAAACTATTTCAGGCTTTACTTCTTTTATTATACCCGTTGCGATGATAGGATACTTCCCTGCAGCAGCTCTTTTAGGGGAAGCCAATGGCACGGCATTTATTGCCATACTCCCGTGCTTTGTTTTTACGATGGGAGGAATCTTTTTGTTCAGACATATGATTCGTTTGTATGAAGGAGTAGGAGGATAGACGGTTGGCAATAATTGATGTAAGAAACTTAACAAAAACATACTATACATACAGAAGGGGAAGTAGTTTTTCCGATACTATAAAAAGTTTTTTTCGCCGGGAACGAACTTGCGTAAATGCGGTTCATAATGTATCTTTTCAGGTTGATGAGGGACAAATCACCGGTATTCTGGGTCCTAACGGTGCGGGAAAATCCACAACGATAAAAATGCTTACCGGAACACTGTATCCTACCAGCGGACATATATCGGTTATGGGTTATACACCTTTCAGAGACAGAAATACATATGTGAACCATATTGGTGCGGTATTCGGGCAGAAATCGCAGCTTGTATGGGATATCCCGCCGGTAGACAGTTTTCAGATGAACAAGGCTATTTATTCTATCCCTGAAAAAGAATACAGGAACACGCTGAAAGAATTAATCGGTATGTTTGAACTGGAAGATATAATTGAAAAGCCCACCCGTGTCCTTTCCCTCGGTGAACGGATGAAATGCGAATTTGTAATGGCCATGTTGCATAAGCCCAAAATTGTATTCCTTGATGAACCAACGATAGGCCTGGATGTCATAGCTAAACAGAAAATCAGGAGCTTTATCAGGGAAATGAACAGGCAGGGAGTTACTTTTATTCTCACAACACATGATCTGGAGGATGTTGAACAGCTTGCCAGGAAGGTAATTATAATTAATCATGGGCAGAAGGTTTTTGATGATACCCTGCAAAAGCTGAAAATGAATCTGGGAGCAAAAAAAATTATACGCCTTGTTCTTGCAAAACCTGTAGCTGAAATTAAACTTGAAGGCATAAAAGTGATTGACAGGAACTCGGATTTTGAGTACACATTGGAAGTTAATCTTGAAAACAGTTCCATTAACGAAATTATAAAACGGTTGTCGGAGATGTGTGAGTTTTCTGATATATCCATCAAGGAACTTCCAATGGAAAAAATCATAACCGAAATATATAAAACAACGGTTTGAAAGAGCAGATATGTATATTGTGATTAAAGCTTTTTGCTTAAATAGGAACATAAAACAAAATAATCCAAAAATTTGGGGCCAGAGATAAAAACTTTGGCTTTTAATGTATTGACAATTCTTTTTACTGTTCATAAAATATAACTAATTGGTTAGTTAATTTTTGCGGAGGTTTTTAAGTATATGAGGGACTCTGTTGAAACAAAAGCTAAAATACTGAAAACAGCCGAGAGAATATTTTCGGAAGAAGGCTTTGACGGTGCCAGAGTGGATAAAATAGCGAAGGAAGCCGGTGTAAATAAAGCTCTGATATATTATTATTTTAAAAGTAAGAATGAAATACTTGAAACCATATTGTCTAATCTTTTTAAAGATGCAAAGGATATGTTGGTCCAATCTGCCCGAAACATACCCGATATTTCTTCCGGTGACAATTACAGAAAGCTGTTTGATACCTATATTGATTTTATTACAAGAAACAGAAAAATAATAAAAATAGCCATAGCCGAGTCGGCAAAAGATAATGCCAAACCTTCTATAGTAATGGAACTTGGAAATATCATTATTAATGCTGAAATTGAAAAAATTCGCAGGGAATATAACGCGAAAGGCCTTCATTTTCCCGATGACATACAGGAACTGCTTGTTATGGAATTCTTTACAGGCCTGACACCATTTCTGGCTTATGCGTTATATAAAGAACAGTGGGAGAGCCTGTACAATGTCAGTGAGGAGGAACTGCGCGAAACTCTTTATCGAGTTTACACAAGAACACATTTGGCAGCACATCTGCCATAAAAATTTTTAAGCTAAATTAACCAACTGGTAAGTTAGTCATATAAGAATCAAGTTATTTAGAAAAGGAGATGAGAAAAATGAATTCTTCAGCTGAAGGGAGAAAGAGCCTGAATATTAAGATTTACTACTTTTCAGCAACGGGAAACACAAAATACGGACTTAAATTACTTCAGTATTACCTTACTTCCAAAGGGCATAGCTGTAAATTGAGAACTGTGGAAAACGAAGACAGCATCTGTTATGATTGCGATTTATTGGGATTTGCCTCCCCGGTATATGGTGGTTACCCGGCAAAGATTGTAATGAACTTTATTGAGCGCTCAAAAACCTTTACATACAAAGTTCCGGCATTTACAGTACTTTGCCCATGCTCAACCATGGGTTACTGGGGAAGCAGAGAGATCTTTATGGATGCTTTAAGTGCAAAAAACATACAGGTAGTTGCCTCCCTGGGTTTTTTGGGCAACCCGAGCCATCCGATTGTGCTGGGTTCAATTAAGCATGGAACACCTTTTTTTAAGTCTTTTTTTGACGGAATTGGAAGACCAAATAGTTTTGATGCGGCTCAAATAAAGGAGTTTTCAGAAAAACTGATTACTATCTACCGGGATTTTTCGGAAGGGAAAAAAATAAAAAAACCTGGATACAGCAAAATAAGAAGATGGGTTTCAAATACAGTCAGATCCAGAGAGATTGATTTAATAAATGAAACTTCATTGCTGGTTTACCAGGATAAATGTGTGAAATGCGGTTTATGCCAAAAAGAGTGCCCTGTCGGAGCATTATCACTGGAGCCATATCCTGTACAGAACCTTAGCAAATGTTTCAGTTGCCAAAAATGCATCAATATCTGTCCAAAACACGCCATTTACGTTAAGGGTATTGATCAAATCGACTATTATAATCGAAAAAAACTTAAAGATGAAGAGCTTTTAATTAAACACACGAAGGAAAGTACGCAGCATCTGCGTCAGAAAAAACCAATTATGCTTAGAATTCTCAGTACCAGGATCGGAATGGTAATTGTTATTATGCTCCGTGGTATTACCGATAAGCTTCTAATTCAACGGAAGTAAGCGTGAGACAGGGACTTTGTCATAAATCAGATAAAGTCCCTGTTCCTGTCTTCCCCTTAAATGTATAGCCACTCCCTCAGGGTTAGAATTAACAATGAGTTAATTTATGATGCAATGAGATTTGCTGATTATATGAAATCTAATTAAGTATTGACTTAATTAGATTAATGTAATATCTTTTAATTAAGTAATTGCTTAATTAAAAGGAGGTTGTGCTTTTGGATAACACCCTTGCGTTATTGAAAGCAATTGCTGACGATACAAGGCTAAAAATAGTAAGACTGTTATTACAGAGAAACTATTGTGTGGGTGCATTGGCTCGCCATCTCGGATTGACGGAGGCTGCCATATCGCAGCATTTAAAAATTCTGCGCGAGGCGGGTTTAATTATAGGAGAGAGGCGCGGATACTTCATGCATTATTATGTAGAACCTAAGCATCTGCTGACACTTGCCTCTGAATTTGAGAAAATGGCTGCAATTCAAAGACAGACCTGCAAACCCGAGGAAGAAGACTGCACGCAGAAAAAGAGAGATAAATGCCATGTGCATGAGTCTGGAAAAGAATGCTCCGAGAAAGTGCATTTGACTTCCATGGCCCGAGTACAGATGAAAGGGAGAACTTAGATTATGGGCATTGTAAGTGTCAGAAATCTTAAAAAAGAATATGGTGATTTCACAGCGGTAGACGGTATTTCTTTTGATATTGAACAGGGTGAAATCTTTGGTTTTTTAGGTCCTAACGGAGCAGGAAAGACAACTACCATCAATATGCTAATCGGCTTATGCAGACCTACTGCCGGCACTATATTTATAGACGGCATTGACAGCATAAAAGATATAAAAAAGGCACAAAGCATTATGGGTGTCGTGGCAGATGAAAGCAATCTCTACGATGAAATGGATGGCTATGATAATCTTTGCTTTTGTGCTTCACTTTATGGCATGAGAAAAGCCGAGCGTGAAAAACGGGCAAAGGAATTGCTTGAATGGTTCGGCCTGAAAAATGCAGGCAGACGTCCTTTCAGGGCGTATTCAAAGGGAATGCGGCGTAAGCTTACCATTGCAGCAGGTATTATCCATAAGCCAAAGATTCTATTCCTGGATGAGCCTACCACAGGTATTGACGTCGAAAGCGCAAGGCAAATTCGCAGCCTTATTTTGGATCTGAAGCGTCAGGGTACTACGGTATTCCTAACAACACACTATATTGAAGATGCGCAGAGAATTTGTGATAGAATCGCCTTTATAGTAAACGGAAAAATTGTAAAATCAGGTACGGTTGAAGAACTGATGGAAAATGCGGAGAAGGAGCATATAATTAAACTGACGTTGAATGATAATGCGAATGGAATAAAAGCCGAGCTTCAGCGGCACTTTCCCACAATTCGTATTGAGGCAGAGGAAGGAAACACTTGCTTTATATCGTCGCCAGAAAGGATCGCCCTATCACCGCTCCTACAATACCTTGATAAAAAAGGTATTTCTGTATTTGAGGCAAAAGAAATGCGTCCTACTTTGGAGGATGTATTTGTCAAGGTTACTGGAATTGAAGTCAATAAGCTGCATAAAGAAAAAGAAGGTGGAAAGAAATGAATTCTTGGATAGCGTTTTGGAATATTCTAAAGAAAGATATAAGAAATTATTATCTAAAACCGCCGAACATTAGCTGGGGAATCATTTTCCCTCTTTCTTGGACGCTGATGCAATTGATCGGTACTCCCCAGGCGGGGCTTGATAGTATCAGAGGGCTTTTGCCAGGATTGATGGGTATGAGCATTCTGTTTGGTACAACGTCCATGCTGGCGGTAACGATAACTTTTGAACGAAGGGGCCGTTCCTTTGAGCGTTTATTGATAGCGCCTATCAGTATGACTACAATGGTGCTTGCCAAAATTTCCGGGGCAATCATTTTTGGAGTAAGTATAGCATTTTCGCCTCTCTTATTTGCAGCCTTTCTGACTGAACTATCGGGAATCAATTGGGGTGTTGCGATAATAAGCATATTACTGATGGCAGTGACCTCCACTCTGCTTGGCTTCGCAATAGCGGTCTCTTCAAAAGAGGTTTTTGAAGCTCAGACCTATTCTAACTTTTTTCGTTTTCCTATGCTGTTTTTATCTGGATTATTTCTCCCGATAGAAAAATTGCCGGTTTTTTTACGTCCTGTTTCATATTGCCTTCCTCTGACATATGGAGTGGACATGCTAAATGGTGCAATTATGCATACCGGGTATATGAATGTATGGCTTAGCCTTACCGTACTGATTGGATTTGGCGTATTGTTGTTCTATTTCTGCCAGTGGAATATAAAGAGGAAATGGATACTGTGACGGGTATTTGCCTTATGATTTTTGTTGCTGTTTGTGCTTCCTGAAAAAATAACCTAATACAGCAATGCAGACAATTAAGCCAAATAATGCAGGTTTTAGAATAGACATTCCTGCTTCACCGCTGAATGCAATACTCCATATAAATTTTAAAACTGCTGCCCCTGTGATAATACCTATAAGCCATTTCCAGTTTCTTTTCCATGCTGCCATAAGAAGCATAAAGAAAAACAGGGGCACTGCCAAACTTATAACTATTTTGGGAGTAGTCCATGTACCTTTAAGATAATCCATTTCAAAAGCTAGGAATTCTAAAACCTGCGGACTGGTTTTAGCCGGAACAGGAAACCAGAACATGCTTGTGAATAATGCAAATATTGAAGCGAATATACCTGTGAAACTTTTCTTATAAGCAAATACAACCATTGGTATTATAAACAGAGGCCTGATATACCAGCTTAAAATATTGTGGTGTCTTTTCAAATGCCCAATTAAAAAAACTATCGTTAGTTAGAAATATTATGATAAAAATTATTGTAGCAACAGCGAATAACATCCCTATAATAAAATCTGCCTTTTTCTTCATGGTGGACCTCCTTAAAATTTTAATCAGTTTTAATCTTTATTCCATTGAATACTATATATAAGAGTGAATCTACAAAGGCGTTTATGTCTTTTTCATTATGTTCATAACTGATGCTTTCAAACTTATCCTGCATATATTTGTAAATGGCACTGTTTAATGATTGCAGCAAAAGGGTTAATGCTAAGGTATCAACTTTATTGTCTATTTCACCTTTTGCTTTTGCATTGTGTATCATTTGCATAAACAGCGTTTCTGATTGTTTGTTCCCTTCCTTTATAACCGCTGATTTAGCGGTTTCATCACTTTCCTTTGAGAATTGTTCACCTAAAGCAGCATATTTAGGGTGTTTTTTTGCAAATTCTATTCCTTTTTTAAAAAGAAAACGAAATTGCTCAAGTAGTGTTAAGTTATGAAATTCTGTTATAGTAGAAGAGAAAAATTTGATTTTTTCTTCAATAGCTGAAGTCATTACATAAACGTATAAATCCAGTTTATCTGCAAAATACTGATAGAAGCTTCCTTTGGCAATGCATGCCTTCTTGCAAATCTGATTGATACTGGCTGTATTATAGTCAGCTTTGGAAAATTCATAAATAGCTACTGATATTATTAAATTTCTTTTATCAGCCTGCAGGTTAAAGAAGGTTTCTTTAGGCATAAAACTCTCCTTTTTATTTTGTGACCAGGTGGTCATCTTATATTTATATTATATGACCGCCTGGTCACCTTGTCAAATATAAAATGATGCCTGCTAAAAAAAGAGAACCGGGTACTGTAGTCAAAATTCGTTAATTTTATCTTAAAATTATTAATATTTTACAAGAGGTTCTTTCATAATACCTATAAAATTTTAGTATACAGAGTGAATTGCACTTTTGATTTACTTGGGTTGTTAAGCAATTATTCGATTATTCAAAACTTAATTTGAAAAGAGGAGTGTATCTATGAATTCATATGAACGTGTTGCGGCAGCGCTGTCGCATAAAGAAGCTGACAGAGTGCCGGTGTATCCTATTTTGAGTGGTGTAACAAGAAAATTGGTTAATGCCACATACAAGCAGTGGTCTACCGATGCAGAAATTTGTGCTGAGGCTTTTATTAAATCCACAGAGCAATTTGATATAGATTGTGTTGTTACACTTATTGATTTATCGGTAGAATGTGACGCATGGGGGCAGAAGATTGTATTTCCTGAAAATGAGGCTGCCCGTCCTGATTATTCCAACTGTGTTATCAAGGACATTGAAGACTATGCAAAAATCAAGAAAGTGGACTATCGCACATCTAAGCGTATGATGATGCATATAGATGTATGTCGTCGCATTGTTGCTGAACTAAAGGGCAAAAAGCCGATAGTGGCATTTGTGTTTGGCCCCCTTGGTGTGCTTTCCATGCTTCGTGGTCAGCAGGATATGTACATGGATATTTATGATGATCCCGATGCTGTACTGTCAGCTGTGAAGGAAGTTAATGAAACACTGAAAGATTATGTTGCCGCACTGTGTGACACAGGTGTTGATGCAGTTATGCTGGATACACTTTTTGCTTCAGGTTCAATTATGTCAAAGGAATTATGGTACAAAATGGAGGGTGTCTTTGTAAAAGAGATTGCAGATGTTATCCGCCAGAAAAATTGTCTTACAATGGTTCACAATTGTGGAAAAAATGTTTATTTTGACGTGCAGATAGAAACCATGAAACCGGCGGCAATCTCATTCTTATATCCACCCGATGATTGTAAGGACTTCGCTGAATGTAAAGAAAAATATGGTGACACTGTTACCCTTATAGGATGCGTAACACCGGCAAACGCTGTAATAGGTACTGATGAGGAATGGGATGCGCAATGCCGTGAGCAGATAGATGCCATGGCGAAGGGAGGCGGATTTATACTGGCTACCGGTTGTGAATATCCTGCAAATGCTTCCTTCGATCGTGCCCGGCGTATGATAGAAATAGCAAAAACCTATGGGAAGTATAATAAATGACAAAAATTGATCTTATAACAGGCTTTCTAGGTGCAGGGAAAACCACTTTTATTAAAAAATATGGCAGTTTTCTTAAACAGAAGAATATAAGCTTTGCAGTTGTGGAAAATGAGTTCGGGGCACCAGGGGTTGACTCTGCCATACTGCAAAGCGAGTTTGGAAATGTAACTGAGATATCGGGCGGTTGCATCTGCTGTACAATGAAAACAGGTTTTCACCAGATAATCAGTGAGTTAGCCGAAAATTATGATCGAATTATAGTGGAGCCTTCGGGAATTTTTAACTGTGATGATTTTTTTGACGTTATAACAAGTCCCGACCTTAAAGAGAAATGCCAACCAGGAATGTGCATAGCTCTTATTGATCCCCATTCCATTGATAAGCTTAACGGGTCAGAACGCTCTGTTTTGGCTTCTGAACTGGCAGATATGGGATGCATTGTATGGACTAAGATGGACATGCCTCCTGAGATTGACATTAGTAAAGTAAAAAAACAGGTAAGGGACATTGTAAAAGATATAGGCATTGAAGAGGATATTCCATGTTTTCCAACTTGGTCACACATGCTGAAGTATGAGGATTTCGAAAAGCTGATGAAGTTTGGTCCTATACGTAGAATGCATACCAGGACCTACACAGACCATACTATGATTTTTCAAAGTGCAAGATTATACCCGGACAAAGTTTATACAATGGAGGGCATACAGCGTTGCATTGAACATTTGACATCCTGCGGAGAATACGGTGAAATTTCCCGCATCAAGGGTTTTGTAAAGTCGCCGGATGGCACTATAGCCGTAAATTGCACCGTAAGCGACAGACAATTTGAAACTTTGGATGGGGGCTGGGTAATGCTGAATATCATAGGCAGGAGGCTTAACCGGAAGAAAATTGCCCAATGCCTTAACAACTAAGCTGTTCAAAGGGACAGGGGTTTTGCTTGTGTAATCTTAGGCAAAATCCCTGTTTTTGCATGTTTAAGCGCTTGCTGAAGGAATTGGGGTTCAGCGCACATCCTTATCCCGAGAACTGGCTAAAATGAGGAAAGATGGGTTATTTGTTTTCGATAGAAATTCATTGCTCTATTGAAAAAAGTAAAAAAGTAAGAGTAGATATGCTATAATCTATTTAGATGTCTACTTTTTTATTTATCAATGTTTTTTGAAATGCTGGCTTTATAGAAACAAAAGTAATGAAAAAAGAATTATTGACTTCTTTGGTTAGGTGGAGTTCAGTCCTATCCTGACTCCCTGGCAGAGTGAACCGACTTCGGAGCTATGGGGGTAATATGTGAGTATAAAGTAGTTCTGGTCGAAGATGAAGAAATCTTCAGGAGGGTATTACCTGAAATAATTGATTGGAATGCATTGGGCTTTAACATTGTCAAAGTTGTTGATAATGGGCGGAAGGCCTTGGAATACTTACAGGAAGAGCAGGTAGATGTCATATTGACCGATATCAGAATGCCTGTCCTGAATGGTTTGGATCTTGCCATGGAAGTGAAAAATCGTTATCCCATGACAAAGATCATCCTGCTCAGCGCTTTTAATGAGTTTGATTATGCCAGAAAAGGAATAGATTGCGGTGTATATGGTTATATCCTAAAATCCGAGGGCGAGGATGAAATTGAAAGGTACTTCAGAAATCTTAAGAAAACCCTCGATAGTGAAATTTTCTATGAGAATAGAGATATATGGGGGCAAAGGGAACTATTCGCACAATATTTAATAAAAGAAGAAACCACTCCAATTAGTCAAATCAGGGATATCGCAAAAAAAGCTCGTCTGCCTGTTACATATGAAAACTGCACTGTTTCTCTTTTTGAACTTGATGAGAAAAGATATTTGGATTATTTATACGAAACCGAATATATTACTCAATTGATTCTTCACATCAAAAACTTTCTGATTTCCCGGATAGAGTTAAAGCAACTGGGGTATGTCCTTGTATCGGATTCAACTGTGTATGTAATATGGAACATTGAAAAGCAAAAGGCATTAAAAAGACTTGGAACCATATTTACCGATCTTTGCTCAGAGGTTCAGGTATATGATAATGGCGAAGAACCCCAGATTAGCATTACTTGTGCTGTTGGTTTACCCGGAAGCGATATTTCCGGGTTGCAGTATTCCTGTCGCAAAGCTATGGAAGCTCTTCTTCACAGGATTTATATCGGAGGAGGTCAAATCATAGACTGCGCCGAAATTACATCAGGCACCTGTAATTGCTTTAATTTGCCCGATGAAGAAAAAGTGGCTGCTAAAATACTTAGCTATATACTTGAGGGAAACACCACAAAAATTGCAGAATATCTTGAGTTTATCCGGAAAAGTTTCATAGATTTCAAGCTTACCGATATGAGCATAGTAACTGCATTTGTCACAAAAGTGGTTCTGACGGTCATGAACGAGATTAGAAAAATGAGGGTTAATTCCGACGATGAGTTGATTTTAAAATCCTCCTGCCTGATAAAAACGGTTGGTTTTTGTGATACCATTGGCTGTGCCATGCGGAAGTTGGAACTATTCTTTAATGAGGTTGTTGTTTTATTGTCCGACAACTTTGCACAAAACAAAAAAATAATAGTAGAAGCCTTGGAGTATATTCATTCAAACTACTCAAAACAGATTTTGCTTGAAGACGTTGCATCGCATGTAAATTTGCACCCGGTATACCTTTCAAGGCTGTTTAAAAGTGAAATACGAAAAACCTTTAAGCGAGTATTAACTGAAATCAGGATAGAAAAAGCAAAAAAATTACTGGTCAGCAATCTGGATAGCAAAGTGTATGAAATATCCGAAATGATAGGTTATGAGAAACCGCGCTATTTCAGCAGTCTGTTTAAAAGCATGACAGGGCTTACGCCTCTGGAATATCGTGAAAAGTATAAAGTTTAATAATTAAATGTTGGTGCCCTTATGAGATTGTTCGGTTTTAAAGGCTTGTTTGAAAAAAGGCTTGTTATATATGGAGCAGTTCTTTCGGTTATTTCGGTTGTTATAACTGCTTTCACATGCCATTTTGTAAGTTACAGGGTTATACTGAATCAGTTTGAATATGTCAATCGGATAGCTACAAGCGCTGCTGCTGAGAAAACCAACACTTATCTTGGAGAAATTGCAAATATTATTAATCTGTCAATGAAGAGTACTTATTTCAACACTATAATCGATTCGGACAGTTTATCCCCAAATCAGATTGTAAGTGTGCAACAGAACTATACAGCTTACTTAAGGGATATGATTTTGTATAATGATAAAATTGATGCTCTTCTTGTTGTTAAGGAAGATACGAATGTTTTCGTCAGTGCCGCCAATTCTGTTGGGAAGGAATATGCAAAATACCGGTTGTCCGAATTTTATAGCAGCATAAGGAAGTATTCGCAGGAGAACCCGACCAGCCAGTTTTTTCTTGATAAATATGAGGAAAGAGATTATGAAAGGATGGCTATTGTATGTCCTGTTCTCGAACCATACGGAAGCAGAGTGCAGGCTTGTATTATTGCAGTTTTAAGCCAGAAATTGTCCCAGGATCTAAGTTCTTCGGGAAATCAGATCATTCTTACCGATAATATTGGGAATTCTGCCATTTTAGTTGATATTACAAATGACAAGCTTTCAAATAATCGGTTTATATACAGTGACAGCCTGAATTTTACGGGATGGACCATTTCAAACATATACTCCTTTGAAAAGATATACAAAACCATTCTGGAAAACCTGATTTACAATTTTTACATTGGAATTGCCTGTTTCTTGCTGTCATTGATTTTGCTGTTTGTTACGGGAAGAAAACTTGTTGCTCCTGTTAAGCAGATGGAAGAACAGATTAAGCTGCTAAACCATACTGATATAGAAAACAGACCCATTAGCTTTAAATCGCGGAAAATCAGTTTAAGAAAATCCATGTTTCTTCTTTACTCCATTATGGTAACTGTCCCTGTTATATTAATTACCGGAAATTCGTACATATGCTCAAAAAACATTGTGGAAAGCAAAATTGGTTCGGTTTTTGGATACAGTGCCGAAAGCCTGTATAAGCAGTTGGATTTCATTTTTCACAACTACGACAGCACAGCTATTGAAATATCAACGGTTAACCAGACCATACAGTCATATATGCGTGATCTGACATCTCCTGATGTAGGAGAACAGATGCAAAACGAACTGAACCAGGTCATTCTTTCGAATAACCTGCTTGGCCGGAAGATAGCGAACATATCGGTTTATGACACATCATACCGGCTGATATGCTCTTCCACATATGGACATCCATTTACCACACGGCCTGATAATAAAAAGGATCTTGATTATATCAGCGAAAACTTTGGATCTCAGTTGTGGCGCAGTTATCCTGACATGTATTTCAATTTAAGTTGTTTCAGAGTAGGCATGCAGATTAGGGATGTATCCAGCAATGCCGGTGCAGGGAAACTGCTTGGGTATATTTTAATCGATTACCAGGCCGATAACATCCAGACAATGCTGAACAGTTTTCTGCAATACAGTAATGTGCAAGCAGGCCTTATTGATTCATCCGGCCTTGTTACGATGAAAACCGGAATGGAAAGCAATCTGGATTCTTTGCTGAAACAGGGGAAAATTGACCTGTCCAAAGGCAATGGAAGAGATTCTTTTAGCAGTGACGGGATAAATTATCTTGCCGTGTTTATGGAATTTGCAAATAACGGTTGGAAACTCATATTCCTGTTAAAAAATTTTAATGAGAGCAGGCAGATCCTTTATTACAGCATAGCTGTGCTGTTCGGGTTGTTATTGCTTAGCTTTGGTTTCTCATACGGATTTTCAAGAATTCTCTCAATAAATATATTAAAACTGGTCAAAACTGTAAGGCATGTAAAAGCCGGAGAACTTGGAGTGCGTTTTTACAGCAGAACCATGGATGAGATAAGTGAACTGGGAAACAGCTTTAATGAAATGTTGGATCGGTTAAATCAACTGATCGAAGAAAAGTACATTTCCGAGGTCAGGGCAAAGGATGCAGAACTTAAAATGAAGGAATATGAGTTGAACCTCCTGCAGGCACAAATTAATCCTCATTTTTTATACAATACTCTGAAAACCGCCCAGTATATGGTGTATTCAAAGGACAAACACGCAGAGCAAATGATTAAGCTTCTTATTAAACTTTTCAAGACAGGAGTTTCAAAGGGAGAAAAACTTGTTAGTGTAAGGGAGGAAATTGAGCATATCAGAACATATATAGATATCCAGCAAATGCGTTTTTCCAATAAATTCAAGGTGAATTATGTTATTGATGACAGCGTAATGGATTTAAAAATATTAAAACTTACACTTCAACCTATAGTTGAGAATGCCATTTATCATGGGCTTGAAATGGCTGAAGAAGAAGGGATTATTGAAATTACAGGTGAGATGAATGAAGACAGGCTTGTTTTTGTTATTCGTGATAATGGGCTGGGTATAACCGAAGAGAAGCTAAAAGAAATAAAGGAGCAGCTTAAAGGACTTAAAGCAGGAAGAAGTATTGGGCTGCTGAATGTCCATGAACGGATAAGGTTATATTTTGGAATAAATTACGGTCTTGATATCGAAAGCAAAATTGGGTATGGAACAACAGTAAGAGTATTACTTCCGAATTTGACCGAAGAAACTGTACAAATGGTTAAAAAAACGAACAATAAGTTATATTAGGGTCATGTTCAGTACAGTACCCCCGGGATATAATTATAATAGAGCCATTCAAAACATAAATCAGGGGGATTGTGCATGTCACAGAAAATTTCATCCACATCCGGTAATGCTAAAAAACATAATACCCGCTCAGGGACTCTTTTAAAAAAGGTTATCAAATATAAATATCTGTATTTGATTTTTATCCCGGTACTGGTCTGGTACATAATTTTTTGTTATATACCGATGTATGGAATCATTATGGCATTCCAGGATTATACAATGAGCAAGGGCTTTTTTGCCAGCCCGTTTGTGGGGCTTAAAAATTTCAGAGATCTGTTTAATGATGATTACTTCCTCAGAGCATTTTCAAATACGGTTGTAATAGCAGTTTACCGGATGCTTACCGAGTTCCCGTTTTCAATTATACTGGCGTTACTATTAAATGAAGTGCGACATATGAAATACAGGAAGACAATTCAGACAATAATTTATTTGCCTCACTTCTTATCCTGGGTTATCGTAGCTTCCATATTCATTACCATTTTCAGTCCCGAAGCCGGATTGGTGACAACATTGTTCGCGGCTATGGGGGTACAGATTCCCGATGTTTTGACTAAAGCTGATTCTTTTCGCAGTGTTCTTATCCTGACTGATATCTGGAAAGAGTCGGGATGGATGACTGTAATATATGTTGCGGCAATTGCTGGCATAAATGTTCAATTATATGAAGCTGCAACAATTGACGGAGCAGGACGCTGGCTACAGATGTGGCATGTAACACTGCCGGGTATTCGTAGCACTATTGTAATCATGTTTATTCTGACTTTAGGGCAAATTCTGACATGGGGTTTTGATCAGGTTTATAATTTCTACAACCCATTGGTTTATGATACCGGTGATATTTTAGATACTTACATCTTCAGGACTGCGCTGGCTGATATCAGATTCAGCTATGCCGCGGCTGCAGGACTTTTCAGATCGGTTATCTGCACGGCACTGCTGCTTATATCAAACAATGTTGTGAAGCTGCTTGGCGAGGAAAGCATATATTAATGAGAAACAGGGGGTTCTATATTATATGTTGTTCAGGAAAAAATTTAGTCTGGCCAGTTTTCTGATATATACGTTTTTAACATTTTTTGCGCTGATAATATTGATACCGGTATGGCATATATTCGTTATATCCACTTCCTCCCCTACGGTCTATATTACCGATCAATATCATCTGATACCAAAAAGTTTCAGCCTGGCCGAATATAAAAGAGCCTTCCACAGTATTGGAGGAATTGCAAGAGCATTATTAATATCGGTGGAAACAACGGTTTTGGGAACTGCATTGAGTATGTTTCTGACATGCTGCGGAGCATATACATTATCAAAAAAAGATCTTCCGGGGCGATCAATATTATTCCGTATTTTGGTTTTTACGATGTTTTTTAGCGGAGGGCTTGTCCCTTTTTATATTCTCGTTCGAAACTTAAAGCTTAACGATACAATACTGGCGCTCACTTTACCGGTTGCAATTTCAACATATAACCTGATAATCATGAAAAATTACTTCACAGGCCTGCCTGTGAGCCTTGAAGAATCGGCAAAAATAGACGGGTATAACGATATTCAAATCCTGTATAAGATTATTATACCGATTTCTAAACCCGTTATTGCCGCAATAAGCCTTTTTTATGCAGTAGGGTATTGGAATGATTATTTTATGGCCACTCTTTTTATAAGTTCAAACAAAATGTTCCCGTTGCAGATTGTGCTCAGGCAAATGATTATCCAAAACATGGTTCTCGCCCAGGTAGGGGTTCAAACTGTGGGGTCAAACCCCGAGCAGTTTAAGATGGCCTGCATAATTATCGGTATTATTCCTGTATTGTGCGTATATCCGTTCGTTCAGAAATATTTCACAAAAGGCATTATGCTTGGCGCTGTCAAGGAATAGAAATAATCCGTCTGTAAAGCGGATTATGGTATAAAATATAAATGTGAAGGAGTGTATAAAGTGAAAAGAAAATTTTATGTCAGGTTTTCGATGGTTTTTATCTCTCTGTTAATTCTCCTTATGTTTGCAGCTGGCTGTGGCACTGCTACTGGCAGTAAAGACAGTACCCCGGCAGGGCCAGCTGAAAAAGACACAAAATCACCTGTAAAAGAAACCGACAGCGATGCACCTGTGCCAATACGATGGGCAAGGGCCGGGAACGAACAGGATCCGAAAAAAGACAGAATACTTTTGGAACTGCAGAAGAGACTGAATATTGACCTGGAAATAGTAAGCATACCGTGGGATCAATTTCCGAATAAACTTAATATTATGATGGCATCAGGAGAGCAATTGGATATGGCAAACTGCGAACACGGAAGAACACTTATCGAATGGGCGAGAAATGGGCTTATTCTATCCTATGACGAATTCCTGAAAGATGGAAAATATCCCTATGTTAGTTCGGTTGTTAATTCTGAAATGTATAAAGGACTAAAAGTTGACGGGAAGGCATATTATAAGCCATTAGGCTTATGTCCGCAGCAGTGGGGTTATCTAATCAGGCAGGATTGGCTTGATAACCTGGGCCTGGATATTCCAACCAATATAGATGAGTTTTATGACGTAATCAGGGCTTTCACTTACGATGACCCGGATAAAAACAGCAAAGATGATACATATGGATTATATGTCCGCGCAGGAGGAGATGCCGATCCGACGGAATTACAGACTTTCTCATATATCCTGCGGGCTTATGCGGTAAATGCTGGAGCCCGGGAATTGGGTAGAGTTGCCTGATGGAACTGTTACACGCTATGAGGCTTCCGAGGCTGCAAAACAGGGAGCTAAATTCATAGCCAGAGCCATCAAAGACGGCTTGATAAACAAAGACTGGCTGAGCCTTAAGAGAGATTCGGCGCAGGGGCCGGAGTCAGACGATTTTGCTGCTGGAAAATACGGTATTGCTCCGACATCGATACCCGACGTATTTAACCAGAAACTTATGTCGGTAAATCCGAATGGAAAATTACGTTTCTTCCGCCATTAAATGGTGAAAACGGTGTACCGGCCAATTCCGGGAACAATGGAGGTTATTGGTGGGGAAATATTATACCCATAACCTGCAAAAATCCTGAAAAAGTTCTTGAATTGCTCGACTACAGTCTTACACCCGAGGGAAGAGAGCTAACCGAATATGGTATAGAGGGTATTCATTTTACCGGTTACACCGATAACGGCAGCGGCGGCAGGATCTATTACATAAATAAGGCTGAATGCGATAAGGATTGGGACACGCAAAAGAACGGGTATTTATATCCGCTGGCATGGGGAGGCTTTAACTATTATGAATACGCATACATTCCAATAAAAGAGTACAATTTCGATTATGACGAAGCCTTCAAGAATGTAAAAGCCTGGCAGCCCGAAGATATGGCGAAAGGTCAGTTTGCGAACTGGCAGATTATGAACACAAATTATTCCATACCCAGTCCTCTTATGAACGTATTTGATGATAACCTCCTGGGCGACGAGCAGAAACTTTTAAGCATTTTTGCCGAGGGATGGCTTAAATCTGTTGTCTACTTCGATAATTTTGACAAACAATGGGACGAAATGGTTGAGAAATGGTCGAACGCGGGGGGAAGAGAAATTATAGAATACGGAAATAAGTACTACAAAAACAACAAATAAGCTCATGCTCAACTGGAGAAAGCCAGGGTTGCTCACCCTGGCTTTTCCCTTATTACGCAATTAATTTGCTTTTTGAGATAGGCCATATATGCACTTGGTGTTGCATACAGGCTTTGCATGTTTCTTTATTTTCTGTTTAACACATATATCCGGTAACATCGAAAAAGGCAGAGCCATTGTATATATAGAATTTCTGAAGGTGTTGCGTCATTTTCTATACCGGCAATGTGAAAGGCTCTAATTAATTGATTTTGGGTAAATAAGCTGCGAAGGCCGTGCTTAAACGCTGCAGTGATAAAATGTTCATAAGCTTTCCATTGATTAAAAGGTATATCTGGCTGCGGTTTTTTCTTAATATGAAACAATACAACATCTACACCGGGTTTAGGATGGAAATCATGTTGATTGAAATAGTAAATTATATTCACATCAAACTTGGGTTTGAGAAGTAGTGAACGTAACGATTCGGAAGGTTTCCCCATAAAGCGTTTGGCAGCACCTTTTTCCATTATAAGCCATGTCTCTACAGGCGCGTTTTTACACTCGGTAAGTTTTTTTACAATACTCGTAGTAATACAAAAGGGTATATTTGAAAAAACCTTGTAATCTCCGGATTTAGGGAGCTTCCACTTTAAAAAATCATAACGATATAATTTAACGTTATCAGTATGCTTAAATTTATCTTTCAGCTTATTATACAGACGCCCATCAATCTCAATTGCAGAAACATATTTGCAGCATTTCACGAGATTACGGGTAATATGCCCCTTTCCTGGGCCGATTTCAATAACATGGTCATAATTGCTTAACGTTGTTTTGCGTATTATCCTGTTTATAGTTTTATAACTGGTTAAAAAGTTTTGAGAAACCCAAACAGGAGCTTTTTTCCTCTTATTCCTGATTTTAGGCATAAAAATACACCTCTTTCGATTTTTCGTAATCAAAAAAAGTGCACCAAAATAAAGATGGCTACATTAAGCTATCTTATTTTCCAGTGCACTATTATTTTCGAATACGAGCAAAACCGATCATAGGTGTATAAAAGCCTCCAAATATATGATTCTATTAATAATAAAAAATAGCATAAATGTATGCATATGTCAAGTTATAAGGCAGGATACATTTTTTTATATTTAACTAATCTCATATAAACGTGGCAGGCAAATGATTTCGGAATTACAGAGTGAGGATTCTATTGTAAATATTTAAGATTTGATGGATACTAAATATAATAAGAATATTTTACAAGGAGAAAAGACATGAAATATAAAGCAGTTATTTTTGACATGGATGGAACACTGGTTAATTCAATATACGCTCTGATGCATTCGGTTAACAATGTTCTTGAAAAACATGGGCTGGACAAGATAAATGTAGATCAATGCAAAACATTTGTGGGAAACGGAATTAAGGAACTGGTCAGAAAAGCAGCAGGGATTGACTGCCCTGATGATTCAATACTGGAGCAGTATTACCGCGATATGATTGAAGACTACTCAAAAAACTGGGATTATCAAATGTATGTCTATGATGGTATTTTTGAATTACTGAATTCTCTGTCACAAAAAAATATAAAACTTGGTGTTAACACAAACAAGAATGAAGACATAGCAAAACTAATTGTTGATAAATACTTTCCAGGCTATTTTTCATATCTGGTAGGAGGCAGAACTTCCATCCCCAAAAAGCCCGATGGGTCAGGTGCTGTGCTAATTGCTGACAAGCTTGGTGTTGAGCCTTCACAATGTATTTATATTGGTGACAGTAATGTTGATATACAGACAGCTAAGAATGCAGATATGTATGCTGTTGGAGCTTTATGGGGCTTCAGAAGTAGGGAGGAATTAATCAGAGCAGGCGCTGATGCAGTTATTAGTGATCCCATGGAACTTATGAAAATTTTAAGTGTTTAACATAAATCTTTTCAAAGCATCGATGGCATTGCGGTCATGTTTTTCTTGAACATGTAGCCTGCACCATCGAGCTCCTGATACTCACGATGTTTCTAAATGAAGTCAGCAGCTTTAGCTGTTTCCTGAGTGTGCAAAACCAATTACATGCCAGATTTAGTATCATAATATGAAAGTCAAAATTTCACTCTTTCATTTTTAAAATTGATTCACTGTTTAGTAATATGGAATGGTAATTGCTTTTGCAATTAAATTCCTAACATTCATAATGTTCTGAACATTTCACCATAACTATGGAAAAAACTTAATTGTATTTTATAATATAGAAAATGAAATAATTATCAGACAATCCTTCATCTTTTTTTGCTTGGCTTAAGGGAGACAAAATGGAAGTTAGAAAAATTCTGCTAAACTTTATAAAAGAACGTATTTTATCCTACATAACAGGTATTATAATTTTAATTACTGCTTCAATAATATCACTTCGTATTCCAAAAGTGCTCGGAAAAGTAACAGATATGCTAAATAAAGGGCAGGGAACAGTTAAAGAGATCCGTATTCAGCTTCTTTTAATGGTTGGACTTGCAGTATTAGGGTTTGTGCTGCGTTTTTGCTGGAGGTATTTTCTTGTTGGTAACTGCAGGCATGTTGAAAGCTATCTGAGAAGAAAGCTTTTTGCACATCTTCAGACACTCCCTGTTAACTTTTATAATAACCACAGGACAGGGGATCTTGTTGCATATGCCATAAATGATATAAATGCAATACGAAGGGTTTTCGGATTCGGCTTTGTAGCATTAATTGAAGGAGTGCTAATTAACACGGTATCTGTTTATTATATGGCGAGAACAATTGAACCGGTTCTAACGCTTATGGCATTGGGGCCTGTACCTATAGTTGTGATTGTAACGATACTTCTCAGGAAGACAATCCGAAGCCGATTTGAAAAAGTGCAAAAGGCTTTTGCAATGATTTCTGAGAGGGTTCAGGAAAATATTATGGGTATTCGCGTTGTTAAGGCCTTTGCGCAGGAAAAACACGAAATGTCCGGGTTTGCCCGGTTAAGCAGGAAAAATGTAAAAACCCATATGCGAATGGTCAGGGTTTCAGGTGCTCTTGGTCCTGTTACTCAGGTATGCTTCAGTATCAGTTTTTTGTTATTTATTATCTACGGAAGTAAACTGGTAGCAATAGGTACAATATCCCTTGGTGATTTTATAGCTTTTAACTCGTACATGGCTGCTATCATGAGGCCGGTTATAAATATCAGCAGAATTATTGAAATATGGCAAAGGGGTGCGGCTTCAGCCAAAAGGCTTGATTATATATTCAGTGAAACAAGCGATATTTCAGACGGTGATGAAAGCGAGATTAAAGACTACGATATAGAAATAAAAAACTTAACATTTACATACCCACAAACACAGATACCTGTACTTAAAAACATAAACCTTACAATTCCTTCAGGTTCTACTCTTGGTATCATAGGTAAAACCGGCAGTGGAAAAACAACCCTTGCAAATCTCCTGTTAAGGTTGTATCCAATACCCGATGGACATATTTTCATTAATAAAATTGATATTAATCAAATATCTCTGGAAACATTAAGAGAAAAAATTGGATTTGTACCCCAGGACAACTTCCTTTTCTCTACAACAATAAAAAGTAACATAGGCTTTTATCACGAAGGTATTACCGATGAGGAAATTGAAGAAGCAGCAAGGATGTCGGGTGTTTATGACGATATCCTTGAATTCCCCGAGGGCTTTGATACCGTTGTTGGCGAGCGTGGAATTACACTTTCGGGTGGCCAGAGGCAAAGGGTAACAATTGCCCGTGCCCTGGCAAAAAATCCATCCATATTAATTCTTGATGACAGCCTTTCAGCTGTTGATACAGAAACAGAAAATGAAGTCCTGGGCAATATAAGGAACATTTTGAAGCACAGAACCGGAATCATAATATCTCACAGAGTTTCAACAGTTATGAATGCTGATAGAATTATTTATCTTGAAGATGGCCGGATAATTGAAAAGGGGTCTCATCAGGAACTTATGGACCAAAAAGGGGCATATTACAAATTATATATGTCCCAGTCTGAAGAGTCGGATGAAAACATGGGGGCAGAGAAATGACAGACTTAGGTAGCAAAAGATACGATAAAAGTGAAGACAAAATTTGCAGTAAAAAAGCTAATGTTGGAAGGCTCTTATCTTATTTTATACCTTATATCCCACATATTATTCTTGCCGTCATTATGGCTTTTGCAATAAACGCAACGGTCATTATTAAGCCAAGGGTACTGCAGCGAGTAATTGATGATTACCTGGTACCTGAAATATACGATGCAGCAGCAATAAACCGCCTTGGCTTTATCTTCTTTGGTCTTATATTGCTTGGAGCTGTACTGAATTATTCCCAGACCATTCTTTTAAATTACGTGGGCCAAAATATAATGCACAGGCTCCGTACCGAATTATTCAATAAAATTCAGAGAATGAAAATGACTTTCTTCGACCATTTTTCGTCAGGAAGGCTTTTAACACGGGTTACAAACGATGTTGAAGCACTTAATGAGCTGTTTTCAGGTGTGCTGATTAATCTCTTCCGGGATGCCGTTATGATTATAGGGATAGTTTGGGTAATGTTTTCAATGAATACAACTTTGGCTGTTGTTGCCATATGTACTGTTCCGATAATTGCAATCATCGCAGTAATATACAGAAAAGCCGCAAGAAAGAATTTTATACGCATGAAACGAGCCGTAGGAAGGATAAACGGTTTTTTAGCCGAGAATATAAGCGGAATGAAAATAGTCCAGATTTTTCACCGTGAAAAGCAGAAGTTTGATGAGTACAACTTAATTGAAAAGGATTATTTTGAATCAAGTCTCAGGGAAGTTATACTAAACAGCCTGGGAAGGCCCATAGTGGAGGTAATAAATAACCTGGCTATTGCATCCCTTATCTGGGTATGTGCGGGGGATATACTCTCAGGAGCGTTTGAATACGGTGTGCTGTATACGTTTATTTCGTATGTCCGCGAGTTTTTTCAGCCAATAAACGAAATTGCCGATAAATATACAGGACTGCAGTCTGCTGTTATTTCCTCAGAAAGAATATTTGAAATAATGGATATCAGTGATAATGTAGAGGATTTGAACACCGGAACAGGCTGCGAAAGCCTCCGGGGAGAAATAGAGTTCAGAAATGTCTGGTTTGCTTATGAAGATGATAACTGGGTGCTGAAGGATGTAAGTTTTCATATTAAGCCCGAGGAAACCGTTGCGTTTGTCGGTGCAACAGGTTCAGGAAAGTCAACTATAATAAGTTTAATAACACGCTTTTATGATATTCAGAAGGGTGAAATACTTATTGACGGTATAGATATTAAAAAATACAGGCTGACTGACTTAAGAAGAAAAATAGCCGTAGTGTTACAGGATGTTTTTCTTTTCACCGGTGACATTGCGTCAAATATCAGGCTCAACAACGAGGAACTGACCGATGATGAAGTTTATAAGGCGTTAAAAATAGCCTGTGCCGACAGCTTTGTTAACTCTTTGCCAAATGGTATAAAATCCGAGGTCAAGGAAAGAGGTTGCACTTTTTCTTCCGGGCAGCGTCAGCTTCTTTCTTTTGCCCGTGCTGTAGCGTTAAATCCTGCTGTTTTGATTCTTGATGAAGCTACGGCATATATCGATACAGAAACAGAGGAAATGATACAAAAATCAATGGAAAATGTTACTTCAGGCAGGACATCCATTCTTATTGCCCACAGGCTTTCAACCATTCGTCAGGCCGATCGTATTTATGTCATCGACCAGGGCAAAATTCTGGAAGAAGGTGATCATGAGACTTTATTGAGTTTAAACGGGCTATATAGAAATTATGTTGAATTAAGCCTGAAAAGCAGGGAAGAAAACCATATATAACACAAACTTAAACTAATGGGGGAAACTATGTATAAGGAATTGGTTTTAAATAACGGTCTGACTCTGGTGTATGAGAAACTGCCTTTTGTACGTTCTGTTTCGTTTGGGCTTTGGATTGGAACAGGTTCACGCTACGAAACCTATGAGCAAAACGGTATATCCACTTTATCGAACATATGCTGTTTAAAGGTACAGAAACAAAAACGGCTAAGGACATAGCAATGACGATTGATAACGTTGGAGGGCAACTTAATGCTTTTACCGGAAAGGAATGTACCTGTATTTATACCAAAACGCTTGATGAGGATTTAAAAACTGCAATGGAATTAATTTCGGATATGCTTTTTAACTCTACTTTTGACCCGGTACATATAGAGACCGAAAAGAGAGTTGTTGCAGAAGAAATAAGCATGTATGAAGATTACCCTGAGGAATTAGTCCATGACATGTTATCCGAAGAGGTTTGGAGTGGAAACCCCTTAAGCTATCCAATACTTGGAAGCTACAAATCCATAGCGTCCATTACAAGGGAAAAGATTATTGATTACATGAATACCTTTTATGTTCCCGAAAACAGTGTTATTTCAGTCGCAGGTAATTTCGATGAAAATTACCTGATTGAACTTGTACAAAAGTACTTCGGTGAATGGAAATCAAATAGTTTATATGAGTTTAATGCACTTAAACCGTGGTTTAACCGGAGTATGAAGGTCAAAAGAAAAGAAACCGAACAGGTTCATATGTGTATTGGTTTTCCCGGTATAAAGCATGGTGAGGAGAGTTTGTATTCGTTGTTGGCTCTTAACAATATTTTAGGTGGTGGAATGAGCTCACGTCTGTTTCAAAAAGTTCGCGAGGAATTAGGTCTTGCTTATTCAATATATTCCTACCCAACCTCATACAGGGACACGGGTATGTTTGTGATTTATGCTGCCTCAAGTCCCGGTAGCTTTATGGATGTGGTAAAACACATTCAGAATGAGCTTGTATCATTAACAAGCGACTTTCTGACAGAAACTGATGTAGAAAAAGCAAAAAATCAGCTAAAGGGTAATTTCATAATCAGTCTGGATAGTACCAGTGGCAGAATGAACAGCATGGGTAAATCCCAATTAATGTTAGGCCGGGTCAGAACACCAGAGGAAGTGTTGGACAGCATAAATAAGATAAGCCGTGACAGTATTAAAGAGGTTATTGAAGATATCTTCAGACCTGAACAGATAGGGTTGTCGGCCATTGGTGATATTGACTTTGATCCTCATCTTCTTGATAAAATTGATTTTTAATAAGTAAAAACCGAACAAGCACTTGAACCCCCTGATTTTCATAGGATGGAGTATATGTAATGATCTTAGTATGTATGCAGGGGGTATTTTAATGCAAAAACCAAAGTATCTTGTTATCGGCGGTGATATGAGAAACTTCTACCTTGCCGAATTATTAAAAAAGGAATATCATTGGGTTGAAATATATGGGTTTGATAAAAAAAATGTAAAAAAGAAAAATTCAAGTTTAGCTCAAATGATTACAGACTGTGATGTAATAATATGTGGAATCCCACTGACTTCTGCAGGCGGGTATGTCAATATGCCTTTTTCTGAAGAGACACTTCCACTTGATACTCTGATTGAAATGATACCTAAGAATGTTCTTTTTGTAGCAGGCAAAATTGAAAAAGAAGTTAAAAAAAACCTTGATAACAGGGGCGTATCTTATATCGATTTGCTGGAACGGGAGGATATGGCTGTGTTAAATGCTATACCTGCAGCAGAAGGTGCTGTGGAACTTATAATGAGCTCCATTCCCAGAACAATTCATAACAGCAGGATACTTATAATGGGCTATGGAAGGATAGGAAAAGTACTGGCACGGATATTATCGGGCTTTGGTGCTGAGATTTGGGTTGCAGCAAGAACTTATTCAGATCTGAGCTGGACAGAGGCTTTCGGATATAAGCCGGTTCACTTAAATGATCTGGAACGATACATAACAGACATGAATGTAATTATAAATACAATACCATACCAATATATCACAGCAGATATATTAAATAAGATACGTCCGGATTGCTACCTGATAGATTTAGCCTCTTATCCCGGCGGAATTGATTTCAATTATGCCAAGGAACTTGGGTTAAAAATCGATTGGGCACTAAGTCTTCCTGGAAAAGTGGCTCCGCTTACAGCAGCAGAGATAATCAAAAAAACTGTTGATAATATTCTGGTGGAAGGAGGAAGGAAAAAGTGAGCATATCAGGGAAAAAAATTGGCTTTGGATTGACCGGCTCTTTTTGCACATTACAAAATGCGCTGATACAAATGGAGAAACTTGTTTTTTTGGGTGCAGATATCCTTCCCGTGGTATCCTTTATGGTTAAATCGACAGATACCCGATTTGGAACGTCAAGCTTTTTTCTTGAACAGATAAAAGTGATTACCGGGAAAAAATGCATAGATTCAATAGTTGATGCTGAACCAATTGGACCGTCCAAAAACCTTGATCTTATGGTAGTGATGCCATGTACAGGAAATACACTGGCAAAACTTGCAAACGGTATAACAGACACACCTGTGACTATGGCCTGTAAGGCCCATCTTAGAAATAACAGACCGGTTTTATTGGGGATCGCAACAAATGATGGATTAGGAGCGAATGCAAAAAACATAGGGCTTTTGCAAAACACAAAAAACATATACTTCGTTCCATACAGACAGGATGATCCTGAAAAGAAATACAACTCGCTTGTGTGCCGTATGGATCTTTTTATACCTGCCGTAGAAGCTGCATTTAACAGCAAACAAATAGAACCGGTACTTGTATGATTTAAAATTATTCTCTTTACAGATTACACTTCATTCAGCGGGGTCTGTAGTCTTCAAGATATGTTGAAAGATCAGGGCTTTTATTTCTGAATTAACAGTTGGAGAGCTTAACCTCAAAGTCACAGACCCCTGCCTGTATTACATAAAACTGTTTTCAGAAATAAAAGCTTTTCTTCTATTATTTCCACTTGTACAGATATAAGTGTTATGTTACTCTAATGATGAGTAAATGTATTTTGACAGCTAATGTAGATTCTGCGTCTAAGGGATTTTATTCACAGTACGGTATCTTTTTCTACAGGCCTGAAAAGCAATGTACATCTTTTTAGGCCTGCATACCCGGAGGTTTCATTAACATGGCAAAATCTGATATGCCTATGTGGATTCCAATCCCGGTTGGTGATGAGTTAAAAGCCAGAGCTATTTTTTACAACACGGCATGGAGGCGTAAGCAAGTTCCCGTATGACTCGTTGAACTTAAGTTTTCAGCGCGATGACAGCCGGGAAAATGTAGTAAGAAATTTTGAGCTGCTGTCTGAAAATATAGGAATACCTATTGAAAATATGGTTTTAACCAGGCAGGTTCATGGTTCTGATATCACATTAGTTAATAAAAAACATAGTGGAATGGGGATTATAAGAGACAGAACCTTTGGGGACTCTGACGGGCTTATTACTTCGGACAGGAATGTAGCCCTTGTTACCTTTCATGCTGACTGTGTACCAGTTTATCTGTATGACAGCTCTAAAAAAGTTATTGGTCTTGTACATTCGGGATGGCGAAGTACATTACAAAAGATATCTGCAAAAGCTGTGAAGATTATGAAAGAAAATTTTAACTGCGTAAGTTCAGATATTAATGCGGTTATAGGCCCATGCATCAGGAAATGCTGTTTTGAGGTAGGAAAGGATGTTTACGAGGAATTCTTAAATACTTTTCCGGGATGTTCCGATGCGTTTGCAAGCGGTGGAGGCAAATGGAAGATTGACCTGGTAAACATAATTATAAATACACTAACCCAAGAGGGTTTAAGTTACTCAAATATTCGTGATATAAACAGATGTACGGTTTGTGAAAAGGAGCTTTTTTTCTCACACAGAGGAGGGCGCAGTATAAGCGGAACAGGAGCTGCCCTTTTTATGATGACTGAATGAGGTTGTGATATGAAAGAAAACAGAATATTAATTGCTGCTATTGTTATATTTTTCATAGTTCATTTATTAGCGGGCTGTGAATCCAGTCAGGTATTCAGTGAAGGGCACGACTTAATTCCAACAGTGCCGGTTACTTCTACTGAGCCTGTCGATAAGCAGGTAAAACTTATTGATAGCGGACCCGTTCACGGAGGAACCCTTACACTGGCAACAACCCCTGTAGATTCCCTGAATCCTTTTACCACTTCGGGCAGATATGTCAGTTATATATTTCTATTTATTTACGAGCCGCTTTTTATTCAGTCAAGTGAGAATAATTTTGAACCGTGGCTGGTTGATGGCTATAGCCATACAGCGTTTACAGTGTGGAATTTTAAATTGAAAAGGGATGTGAGATTTCATAACGGACGGGAATTAACTTCCTATGATGTGAGGTATACCATTAGGGAACTTGAAAATTCGGACAGCCCCTTTTATGAAACCGGTATTACTAATAATATTAAGGAGTTTAATATAATAAGCAGTTCAGAATTTGAAATTACGCTAAATAAGCCCGACGATGCCTTTATTAAAAAACTTGTTTTTCCCATACTGCCGCAGACTTATGAAAAAGAGGATGATGTTACAGGAACAGGGCCATACTGTTTTGATACCATGACCGATGACGAACTCAGGCTTGTAAAAAATAATAATTGGTGGTATGCAGAGCCCTATCTCGAAAATATAGTATTTAAGATATATGAGGAAGAGGAAATGCTGAATGCTTTCCAAAATAATGAGATAGATGTTGCTTTTGTTAAGAATGTTGATTTTTCAAAGTACCACTACAGAACAGATATTGATTTCAGGGTGTTTCCCTCAAACGAAAGTCATTTTCTGTATGTGAATCCTGACAGCATTTTTGGCCAGTCCAGAAGGCAGGAAGCGCTGTTCAGGTATGTCGCATACAGGCTACACGAGTTGAATCTGGGGCAGGTCCAGTACTTTGATGAATACAGCCAGGAACCGATCGACATTGATGGTTTCAGAGAAGAGTTAATCAGGTCAGGGCTTAACTATGATGAAAAGAAAAATATATTTACTTATTACAACAGAAAACTGGATAAAATCTTAATTGCCGTACCGCATCAGGATCTTCCAAAGCTTCACACTGCCAACTTCCTTGTAAACATTTTAGGTGATGCAGGAATAGAAGCTGAGATTGTATCAATTAATAAAAATAGCTTTAAGCGGGAAATCCGCAACGGAAAATATGACCTGTCGCCGGTTTCCGATGTATTAAAACCCTGGGAGGCTTTAACCGATACCATAAAAAGAATGCAGCAGGATTTGGGCTATGGGAGGGATGAATCTTTCATTCTACCTCTATTCCGAAATCAGCAGGCTGTCCTGTTTAAAAATACCATACGTGGAGAAAAGAGTGCGAATTACTGGAATCCATATCAGGGCTTTTATTCATGGTACAAGCCTATTTTAAGCGAAGGCGGTTTGAAGTAATAACCATAATGAAATTGTATATAAAAGGTGAAAAGATTAACATAAAGCCAATTAATGGTGATAGCATAAATATGGTAAAATATTGGTATGGTGAATCTGATTCTTATAGGTTTGCAACAGGCCGAAAAAAAGCAGAGGATGTTTTGAAAATTTGTCCTGATTCATTTGTTTCGGGTATATACACCGAAAATGAAACCATTATCGGCCTGATAATCGGCGAGCTTAAAAAAATAAGAGAAACTGTGTTATGGATACGAACATTTTTAATTGATACGGCCTGGCAGAGGAAACAATATGGAACGTATTCCTTTAATCTTTTGTGCAAACATGCTTCAGAACATCTCAACGTAAAACGGGTATATTTGTCGGTCTCAGAAGAGAATAAGGCGGGAATAAGCTTCTGGAGAAAAATGGGGATGTCGTGTATAAAAACCCTTGAAATAAATGATTCAGAAAATAACAGTGGAGTATTTATTTTTGAAAAGGTTCTGTAGCAATGATGAAAAGGCCTGTGATACAAGCTGCAATAGCCTATTGTGCCGGTATTGTACTTGCTTATTATATAAGGCAGATTTTTATCATTATTATGCTGTTCCCTGTGCTTATGTTTCTTCCGTGGTATGGAGCAAAAAGGAATATTCGGTTTGCAGGGAGTTTTTTGCTGTGCGGGATATTTGTAATTTTGGGTTTCACAAATTTTGCTTTTCAATATACAATTCTTTCACAACCCCTGGTACCGTATTATGAGAATCGCATAACCGTGACAGGTTATGTAAATAGCGAGTGTAAAGCAGAAAACAACAGGATAGCTTTTGAATTTTTTATTGAAAATATCAACAATGAAGAACCAGATATAAGAAGAACAGTGCTGATTAATGTATACAATTTTAAGGATGCTGAGGATTATTCTCTGGGTACAGGACTGATTTTAACCGGGGTTCTCAGGAATCCGCCAGGATCGAGAAATCCCGGCGGTTTTAATTACAGAAATTACCTTTACACTAAGAGGATACCTGCTACATTATCTATAAATGAAAACAATGTAAAAAAGGCCGGATTTATAAGAAATCTACCTGTAAAAAGGTTTGGTTTAAGTATGCGCCGGTACATACTCACTTCGCTGGAAAAGAATCTCTCTTGTGAAAAGGCAGCATTAATAGGAGCAATGCTCATTGGTTACAGAGAAAACCTTACTGAATCAATGGAAAATGCTTTCAGTGCTTCAGGCCTTACTCATATAATGGCAGTTTCAGGCGCAAACCTTGCTTTCCTTATTTTCCCCCTCCTATGGTTATTAAGTATGGTTGGAGTAGATCGTAAAGTAAGTGCTATCATTGCAATACCTTTTATTTTTCTGTATCTTCTGCTAACCGGGATGGAGTCCTCTGTTTTAAGAGCATCGGTTATGGCGGTATTATTATTGCTTGGAAGGGCATTATACAGAAAAGCCGAACTTGTAAACTCGGTTGCAGTAGCTGTTCTTGTACTTTTACTTATAAATCCCTTCATGTTTTTTGATGTGGGATTTCAGTTATCGGTTGGGGCAACCCTGGGACTCGGAGTTTTGTATAAAAGGGTTAGAGGTATTTTTCCCGCCAAAATACCCGGGTTTATCAGCGAAACAATAGCTGCCACAATATCAGCCCAGGCAGGAGTATTACCGCTGCTAATAATGTATTTTAACAAAGTATCCCTTATTTCACTTTTTTCAAACCTTTTAGTTGTGCCTGTAACAGGCTTTGCTACAACTTTAGGTGCTGTATGCATTATTGTCCGAAGTATTCATCCCTTTCCCGGCGAGATAACAGGTTATGCCCTTGAAGCCGTCCTGCATTTCATACTTGCTGTAACCGATAAATGTGCATCGGTTGAATGGGCTGAAATATATATGCACCATTGGAGTTACTGGTCTATTTTTCTTTATTATACACTGGTGTTTCTGTGGGGAATTTATGGAATTGGTTTTTTTAAGCATAATAAATCGGCAGTAATTGCCTGTGCTTTTGTGATTGGACTTTTTCTCGTTGTACAGGGAATTACGCCCGCACATTTAAAGGTTATTTTCGCAGACGTGGGTCAGGGTGACTGTATTCTGATACAGACTCCCGAAGGCAGGAATTATCTTATTGACGGAGGTGGTACTCATAATGAAGAAGAAACTGGTTACCACGGCAAGCAGATAATTCTTCCCATGTTAATGCATGAGAAAATATCTCATATTGATATGGCTATAGTGACCCATGCCCATTCAGATCATATGGCGGGAGTATTAACATTAATTGATATATTTCATGTTAATTCGGTGGGATTACCTGAATACCCAAATACAGAAAAGGATTTCAGTAAGCTGATTAATCTTTGTGAAGGTAAAAATATACCCGTTTTTTTCTATAATGAAGGTGATACCATTAATCTGGACAATAAAACAACCTTTGAAGTGTTAAACCCTCCTTCTATGAACACCTCTTTCGCCGGTAACCTGAATAATACTTCTATCTGTGGAATGCTAAGATTTGGAGACTTAGAAATTCTTTTTACAGGTGATATTGAAGCAGAAGCTGAAAAATTTTTATTAAAGCATGGCGATAATATTGACTGTGATATACTTAAAGTTGCCCATCACGGTGGCAGAGAAAGCACAACACCTGACTTTTTGAATATAGTCAAACCCGAAGCAGCGATTATAAGTGTGGGAAGGAATAATTACGGGCACCCGTCGGATGAAGTAATAGAGCGCTTGCTCATGGCGGGAGCCAGGATATATACCACAGAAAAATGCGGTGCCATAATTGTTCAAAGCAACGGCAATAATTACCGGGTAAGTTCCTGGGTAAGGAATAACAGATATACTTTCTTTCTGACTGATGATTGTGCGCAATTGCACTGAATGTATTGTTATAATAAAATTATGATAAACAATATGGCAAAGGAAAAACTATGGGTATGAAAAACTTAAAAAAACAACTTAAAGAAAAAAATATAGGAAAATTATATTTTTTCACAGGGCCTGAACAATTTTTAGTAAGGCATTACGTTAATGAAATTATAAAAACGGTGCTGCCCGAAAATGCAAAAACCTTAAACTATAATGTATTTGAAGAAAAGGTAACTTTTGAGCAAGTAGAGGATGCGGTATCTATATTTCCTGCTTTTTCAGAGAGGCGGGTAGTTGTTGTAAAGGAAAGTAATCTTTTTAAAACCGGAGAGAAACAGCAACGATACGATGACTTTTTTAAGTCTCTCCCCGACTACATATGTTTAATATTCATTCAGAGTCAGCCCGATAAAAGAACTTCCCTTTATAAAGCATTAAAAAAATATGCTCTGATTGTTGAATGCGGCTGGCAGAAGGCTGATGCTTTGACTAAGTGGGTAATAAAAGTATTTGCATCGTATAAAAAGCGGATTAGTGGAAGCGATGCTGCCTTTTTTGTGAATCTTCTTGAACCTGACATGACTTTTATGCTTCTGGAAATAGAAAAAATAGTTTGCTACATGGGGGAAAAAACAGAGGTAACCCGAAGCATTATAACCGATGTGATTACAAAAAATGCGAAGGCAAGGATTTTCGATCTCATTGATGCTATGTCCCAGCGGAGAATGTCAGATGCCATACAAATTATGGACGAGCTTATAGAAATGAAGGAACCTGTTCCTTTAATTATGGCAATGATCGGAAGACAATTTTCTATTCTGTTGAAGACCAAAAAGCTGGAAGAAAAAAGGGTGCCACAGGCGGAAATGGCAAAGTTGCTGGGTATTATGCCCTATTATATGGAAAAGACCAGAAGGCAGGCCTCCAATTTTTCCATGGATATTTTAAAAAGCCTGACCAATAAATGTGCTGAAACAGATCTGGCTGTTAAGACAGGTCAAATTGATGGCAGGCTTGCTATTGAACTTTTATTGATGGAGATTAATTAATTTGGTAATATTATATATATGAAAATTTTCAGGTGCTTTCAACAGCAGTTTTGACAGTACAGGCAAAAGACTAAATCAGTATGCAAAGGAGAGCTATGCTATGGGATACATAAGGGATTTATCAATCCAGTTTCTGCTTGGATGTTCTTTAAGTAACTGGATAAAGTTACTCTGGCAAAACAGAGATAAACCTATTTATTGGAAGAGTCTTCCTAAGTTTATATACATTACCATTGTAATAATTTTGCTTACACCTGTACGTCTTATAGAAAAGCTCCTTTTCGATATAAAGGTTAAAAAAACAAAGATAGATTTAGAACCTGTTTTTGTTCTGGGACATTGGCGCAGCGGAACTACCTATCTTGTAAATATGCTTTCTCAGGATGAGCAGTTTGGGGTAACAAACGCTATTCATTGTTTTTGCCCGAATATGTTTCTCAGTTGCTATAAAGCTCTTGAGTGGGTTTTAAGTAAAGTACTCCCAAAAAACCGGCATATGGACAATGTTCCTTTGGATACTATCTCATCGCAGGAAGAAGAGTTTGCCATAGCTAATATGTCTACAATCTCAAACTATCACCTGTGCTTTTTTCCGAGGAATCATTTGAAATACCAAAAATATGCATATTTTAAGGATATGTCTGAAGAAGAAATAAAAGAATGGAAGGAAAAATACCTTTTTATATTAAAAAAAGTAACATATCAGTTAAAAGGGAAAAGGCTTTTATTAAAGAGCCCAACAAATACAAGCAGGGTTAAGCAACTGCTGGAATTATTTCCAAACGCCAAGTTTATTCACATATACAGAAACCCATATAAAGTATATGTATCAACGAAAAGGCTTTACGAAAAATTCTTCCCGGTGTTTGAATTACAAAAACCCATCCCTGATGAAGAAGCAGATGAAGTTCAACTGGATATTTATGTGAACATGTACAAGAAATTTTTTGAAGAAAAGCATCTGATCCCTGAAGGCAACCTGGTAGAAGTGCGTTATGAGGATGTTGTAAAAGATCCTTTGAGTAATATTGAAATGATTTATAAAAAACTTGGCTTTGAAGGTTTTGAAAAGGCAAGACCTCGTATTGAGAAATATATTGAATCACAAAAAGGCTACAGACCAAACAGATATAAAATAGATCCGAAATTGATGCAGAAAATATCTAAACGGTATGACTTTACATTCAAAGAATGGGGTTATCCAAAGGTATAAAGAGGTAACAATAAAAATGAACTCCATATTTGAGCATAAAAAAGTCTGATGGTGTAATACACAGGGGTTACTATGCAACTTGTTAAAAGCCGCCAAAATAAAACAATTAAAGAGGCTATTTCTTTAAAGGATAAAAAGTATCGCAGGAAATTGCGAAAGTTTATTATTGAAGGATACAGGTTCCTCAATGAGGCTGTTTCTTCGGGCGCGGTAATTGAGAAAGTTTTTTTCTCGGACCATACCGATAAGAAATATAGAAATGAGCTGGTAAGCAAATTAAGTTCAGAAGTGCAGCTATATGAAGTACCTTATGAATTATTTCTGCATATTGCCGAGACCGATTCGCCACAGGGTGTTCTTGCGGTTGTCCGGACCTATGAGCATAGATTTGAAACTATCTATAAAAAAGGATTTAGAGGTTTGATTTTAGATTCAATACAGGATCCCGGAAATGCAGGGACTATGATCAGATCTGCCCATGCATTGGGTTTTGATGCGGTTATAGCAACTGAAGGAACAGTTGACCTTTTTAACGGGAAAGTTTTGCGTTCTACAATGGGTTCAATTTTTTATATACCGGTATTGGAAAATATAAAATCAGAAGATATTTTTGCCTTTTGCGGGGAAAACTCAATACGGGTGATTTCTTCAAGGCTTGAGAATGCTAAGCCGTGTTTCAGTATAGATTTATCGGGTAATTTCTTTATAGTGATTGGTAATGAGGGAAGTGGTATATCAGAATGTTTCAATAAAAAATCTTCAGAATTTGTTAAAATCCCGATGCCTGGAGGGGCTGAGTCCTTTAATGCGGCAGTGGCAGCTTCCATACTTATGTACGAAAGTAACAGGCAGCGGAGTTGTAAAAAGTGCTGAATATGCTTGTTGGCATACTATCAAATTTTTACCTGATTGTACTTGAAAATTGGGTAAAAGTAATATAGAATTATTTAAAGATTGTTATTTTGTTAACGATGGCCCGAAACGGTCAAAAATATATTGTTCAGGAGGAGATTAATATGACAATTAAAATTGGTATTAACGGTTTCGGTAGAATTGGCCGCTTAGTATTCAGAGCAGCTATGCAAAGAACAGATGTAGAAGTTGTAGGAATAAACGATCCGTTTATCGATTTAGGTTACATGCAGTATATGCTCAAGTATGATACAGTGCATGGTCAATACAAGGGTGAAATTGGTGAAAAAGATGGTAAACTTGTTGTAGACGGCAAGGAAATTGCTGTTTTTGCAGAAATGAATCCCGAAGATATCGACTGGAAGAGCTGCGGAGCAGAATATGTAGTTGAAGCAACCGGAGTATTCACCACAACTGAAAAGGCTTCTGCACATTTCAAGGGTGGCGCAAAGAAAGTTGTTATTACAGCTCCATCTAAAGATGCACCTATGTTTGTTATGGGAGTAAACAACGATAAATATACAAAAGACATGAATGTTGTTTCCAACGCTTCATGTACAACAAACTGTCTTGCACCCATTGCTAAGGTTTTACATGACAAGTTTGGTATTATTGAAGGATTAATGACAACTGTTCATGCTGTAACAGCTACACAAAAGACAGTTGACGGCCCTTCAAAGAAAGACTGGAGAGGCGGAAGAGCTGCATGCTTTAACATTATTCCTTCATCCACCGGTGCTGCAAAAGCAGTTGGAAAGGTTATTCCCGACTTAAACGGAAAACTTACAGGAATGTCCTTCCGTGTACCTGTTGCAGACGTTTCTGTTGTTGATTTGACATGCCGTCTTGAAAAGGCAGCTACCTACGAAGAAATCTGCCAGGCAATGAAAGATGCTTCTGAAAACGAATTGAAGGGTATTCTTGGATACACCGAAGATGATGTTGTATCGTCCGACTTCATCGGAGATGCCAGAACTTCAATTTTCGATGCCAAGGCAGGAATCTCTTTGAATGACAACTTCGTAAAGGTAGTTGCATGGTATGACAACGAATGGGGTTATTCAAACAAGGTAGTTGACCTGGTAGCCTATATGGCAAAGGTTGACGCTGAATAATTTAACTTTTTGGTTCATGTCAGGCATCCTTAAAAGGATGCCTGTTTAAATTAAGGATAATGACAGATAATAAATATTTTGACAGGTATTTTCCGAATATTGATTGATAAAGGAGATGGGAGAATAATGGGCATGTACAATAAAATGAGTATAGAGGACATTGATGTTAAGGGTAAAAGGGTCATAACCAGGGTTGATTTTAACGTTCCGCTGGACAGTGAAGGAAATATAACCGATGATAAAAGAATTGTAGCTGCACTGCCTACTATAAAATACCTTATTGAAAACGGTGCAAAAGTAATTCTTGTATCCCACCTTGGCCGCCCTAAATCAGGGTTTGAACCCAAGTTTAGCATGAAACCAACAGCGATCAGGCTTAGCGAGCTTTTAGGGCAGGAAGTTATACTTGCAAAAGATGTAATTGGTGAAGACGCAAAGACAAAAGCAGAAGAACTGAAGGAAGGTCAGGTTCTTTTACTGGAGAATGTTCGTTTTCATAAGGAAGAAACAAAAAATGATCCCGAATTCGCAAAAGAATTGGCATCAATGGCTGATATTTTTGTAAATGACGCCTTTGGAACAGCTCACCGTGCTCATGCTTCCACTGCAGGTTTGGCTGATTATTTGCCTGCGGTATCGGGTTATTTAATCAAAAAGGAAATAGATTTAATGGGCAAAGCCTTATCCAACCCCGAAAGGCCATTCGTTGCAATTTTAGGCGGTGCAAAGGTTTCAGACAAAATAACAGTTATTGAAAACCTGCTTGAAAAGGTTAATTCCCTGATCATTGGTGGCGGGATGGCTTACACCTTCCTTAAGGCTAAAGGATATAATATAGGAAACTCAATCTGTGAAGATGACAAGCTGGATCTTGCAAAAGAACTTATGGAAAAAGCTGAAAAGAAAGGTGTTAACCTGCTGCTTCCCATTAGCAATGTTGTGGGCAAGGAATTCAATGCTGACACTGAGAGTAAGGAAGTATCCTCCAACGATATACCCGACGGATGGATGGGCATGGATATCGGTGCTACAACCATAGAAAAGTTCAGTGAAGAAATTAAAAAAGCAGGAACCATTGTTTGGAACGGACCAATGGGCGTATTTGAATTCCCCAGGTTTGCAAACGGAACAAAGAAAGTTGCAGAAGCTGTTGCAGAGTCTGGCGCAATATCCATCGTAGGAGGCGGGGATTCTGCTGCAGCAGTTGAACAACTTGGCTTTGCTGACAAGATTACTCATATATCCACCGGTGGTGGTGCTTCCCTCGAATTCCTCGAAGGAAAAGAACTACCTGGCATTGCTTGCTTGATGGAAAAAAAAAATAGGGTGATAATGGCTGCGGGAAACTGGAAAATGAATAAGACTCTAAAAGAAGCTGTGGAGTTTATTCAGAACTTAAAGGATAAAGTTAAGGATGCTGAAACAGAAATAGTTGTCGGTGTTCCTTATGTTGTAATACCTGCAGTTGCTGAAGCATGCAAGGGTACCAATATTAAGGTTGCAGCTCAGAATGTACATTGGGAAGAAAGCGGTGCATATACTGGTGAAATTTCATGCCAGATGCTTAAGGAGCTTGGTGTTCAATATGTGATTATTGGTCACTCAGAACGCAGAGAATACTATGCTGAAACAGATGAGTCTGTTAATAAGAAAGCACACGCGATATTGAATGCAGGCATGACCCCTATTATCTGCTGTGGTGAAAGCCTTACTCAGAGAGAGCAGGGTGTTACAAAGGAGCATATCCGTTACCAGGTTAAAATAGCCCTTCTTGGCCTTTCAAAAGAGCAGGTTAAAAACCTTGTTATTGCTTATGAACCCATTTGGGCTATTGGTACCGGAAAAACAGCGACAACTGATCAGGCTGAAGAGGCATGCTTTGTAATACGTGAACTGGTAAAAGAACTGTATGATGAAGAAACCTCCGAAAGTATCCGAATATTATACGGAGGAAGTGTTAAAGCTTCCAATGCTGCAGAGCTGTTTGATATGCCGAATATTGACGGTGGCTTAATTGGAGGAGCCAGCCTGAAACTTGACGAATACGTAACAATAGTAAATTATAATAAGGCATAGATGAACATTAAGATTCCGGCCCTCCGGATAACGGAGGGTTTTTTCAATAAAACTATAAATTACCTGGAGGTTTACAATATGCTGAAAAAGCTTAATAATTTTGATGGTTACAAGGGTCCTGTTGTTGTAATAGTTATGGACGGGATTGGCATATCTGAAAAAACCGAAGGAAATGCTGTATACCATGCTTACACACCAAACCTTGACAGACTGTTAAAGCAATATCCTAATACTCTGATAAAAGCTCACGGTGCTGCAGTAGGTTTACCCACCGATGAGGATATGGGTAATTCTGAAGTTGGCCATAATGCTATTGGCGCTGGTCAAATATATAGTCAGGGTGCAAAGCTCGTTAATGAGGCCATTGCAACGGGTAAAATGTTTGAAGGTAAGACATGGCGCAATATTACCGAAAATGTGCTGAAACACAACTCAACACTGCATTTTATTGGATTATTCAGTGACGGTAATGTTCATTCCCACATTGACCATCTGAAAGCCATGATAAGCCGGGCAAAGAAAGAGGGTATTAAAAGGGTTCGTGTACACATACTCCTTGATGGCAGGGATGTAGGTGAAACTTCAGCGCTTGATTATGTTAACCCATTTGAAGATTTCCTTGCCGAAATCAGATCACAGGAATTTGATGCAAGAATTGCAAGCGGCGGTGGCCGTATGAAAATAACAATGGACAGGTATGAAGCAAACTGGGGAATGGTTGAAAAGGGCTGGGAAACCCATGTGCTTGGAGAAGGCAGGCAATTTTCGTCAGCAAGAGAAGCCATAGAAACTCTTCGAGCCGAAACCCATGCCATTGATCAGGATCTGCCTCCTTTTGTAATTGCTGAAAATGGTAATCCTGTTGGCACAATAAACGATAATGACAGTGTTATTTTCTTTAATTTCCGTGGCGACAGGGCTATCGAAATAAGCCGTGCCTTTGAGGAAGAGGAATTCACAAAGTTCGACAGAAAAAGATATCCAAAAGTGGTCTATGCAGGTATGCTGGAATATGACGGAGATCTTCATATTCCGAAAAGATTCCTGGTACCGCCACCGGAGATAAAAAATACACTGGGAGAGCATTTGTGTAAATCGGGAGTTACACAGCTTGCTATTTCAGAGACTCAGAAATACGGGCATGTTACCTATTTCTGGAATGGAAACAGAAGCGGAAAGTTTGATGATAAGCTGGAAACCTATATAGAAATTCCGTCGGATGTTGTACCTTTTGAGGAACGTCCATGGATGAAGGCTGCTGAAATTACCGACAAGCTCATTGAAGAAATGCGCACTAATAAGTATCGTTTTGTAAGGGTTAACTTCCCCAATGGAGATATGGTAGGCCACACCGGGAATTTCCTTGCAGCAAGAATTGCCGTAGAAACTGTGGATTTATGCCTTAAACGTATACTGTCGGTCGTAGACGAACTGGGTGGAATGGCAATTATAACTGCCGACCACGGAAACGCAGATGAAATGTTTGAAACCGATAAAAACGGCAAGGCTAAACTGGATGAAAACGGGGTAATTAAAGCAAAAACCAGCCATACACTCAGCAAGGTTCCTTTTATCCTTTACGATAATTTAAATAATAATAAATACACGCTTAAAAGTGGAGATTTTGGACTTGCTAATATTGCTGCAACGGTTGCAAATCTTCTGGGTTTTGAAGCACCGGATTTTTGGGAAGAAAGTATGATTTTGATTGACAAATAACTAATAACTAATATATCATAAAACGATAGGGTGGGAAGCATTCGTTGTATATATGGGAGGATTTATGCGAATACTGGGTATAGACTTTGGTGAAGCAAGAATAGGTGTTGCAGTAAGTGATCCTTTAGGGATTACAGCTCAGGCGCTTGAAACCATCCATTGGAACAAGGAATGGAAAAAACCCCTTGAAAGGATTAAAGAACTCACCGAGTATTATTCCTGCAATACAATTGTTGTCGGGTTTCCCGAAAACATGAATGGTACCGTTGGTGAACGGGGACATAGAACGCAAAAGTTTATTGAAAAATTAAAAAACCATATACCCGGTGTAAGCGTAATCCCGTGGGATGAAAGACTTTCCACTGTACAATCACGGCAAGCTTTGATTGAAATGGGAATCAACAGCAAAAAACACAAAGGAAAAATTGATCAGATGGCGGCTTCCATTATACTGCAAAGTTATATGGACGCCCGGAAAATGTCTTAAAGAACCCTGCTGCTATGGCAGGCACAATAACCGGCTGGTAGGCTGGTAAATAAAGGAGGTTATTTTATGCCGGATAACAAATGCAACGAATGCGGTCATCAGCATGATTACGATGAAATGGACAATATCATTGAACTAACAGGTGAAAATGGAGAAACTATAAAAGTTGAGTTTTTAGCATCTGTTAAAGTAGATGATCAGGAATACGCAATTATGCAGACTCTGGATGATTATGATGAAGATACGGATGAAGCAGAGGTTGTTATTATGAGGCTGGAATACGATGACGATGACGGCGAGTACTACCTGATTGCAGAAGAAGACGAAGATGTACAGCAAAGGGTCTTTGATGCATTCCAGAAAGCAGCCTTGGAAGAAGAGTAAAATTAAATGAGACAATAAAATGAAGCTATCTCAAAGCAAAAATTTGAGATAGCTCATTTTTTTATAATGTTTCATCTCCTTTAAGTGGTGGGCTGGAATGTATAATATACCCTTTATAACTGTCTGACTTTTGCTTTTCTACTATTATTAGGCTGTACGTGAATCATTCTCATTTTGTTTAACTCTGTACTTAACTTCCCAATTAACATTATCTTTCTGTTCTATATTGAAAATATTAACGAATTTGTTTACCTCATACCCATCGTAATGTACATACTTTGCCATATCACAATGATAATTAAACATTGCTTCCCTCGCAGCTTTTATAATGCCAGGATTCACATTTTTCAGGTTTTCATCCAATTCTACTTTAATGTTTATATGAACGTTAACATCGAATGAATCTGAGGTACTTTCTGTAATCTCTGTTTCTTCATTTAAATTATCATTAAAAATATTTTCCTGCTTGTTACACGATGATAAAAGACACATAAGCCCTAGACATACTAAAAAAAGTATTTGTTGCGACCTCATTTTAACCTCCAAAGAATAATTGTGTTATTTATTTTCAACCATTATCGACAATTTAAGAAGATAATTAAAATAAGCATTTAAACACCTTCTGATTACATATCAGAAAGTGTTTATTGATACTTATTTGAGGCGAATATAAAAGCTGATTCAAATACTACTCTATCCGGTGATCTAATATAGACCATAATCGCTCATCTCGTTTCAAATTTACATATTAGTTAAATATTGGTTTATATAATATAAACAGTTTTATCCTTATTTTGTTACACTTTTTGCTAAATAAATTTTGTAACCACAAAAAAACGTAACTTTATGAAGTTTTATATTTAAATACATATGATTATCAAACAGTTTGGCTTGGCCTTTGCTCTGATAGAATATTGCTGTCATAAATTGACTAAGCAATATAAGGTTGACCTTCAAATTCCATAGGTTATAATTGATGATAGAGAAATGATAACTGCTTTATCATCCTTATTTTTTTATGGGGGTTTATATATGAAGAAGATTAGAATTAAGTTAAATAAAAGGGGTGTGGTTATACTTATTGCTTTATTATTTGTTGTCAGTGCAGCTACCACCTTTTTTATTGCCCAAGCGATAAAACGTAGCAACACTCCTGACACAGCCATATCCGATGTAGATGTTTCTCCTGAACCTGAACCGTCCGGTACTGAAGACCTGGAACATGGAAGTGAAGATGCAGAATCTGAAGGCGATGAAAATATTGAAGACAGTAACATTACCCCTTCTCCAACGCCTGTGAAAAAAGCAATAGACTTTGATTTTCCGAAGGAGGGGACAAGACCTGTAGCTGTTATGATTGATAATGAAGGAAGCGAAGTACTGCCTCAGGGAGGCTTAGGGCAGGCGCAGATAGTGTATGAAGCTCTTGTCGAGTATGGCGACACAAGATATATGGCATTATTTTGGGATAATCTGCCCGACTACATTGGACCTGTCAGAAGTGCAAGACATTACTTCCTGGATTATGCAATGGAATATGACTCTATTTATACGCATGTAGGATGGAGCGATTATGCCTACCGTGATCTGGAACTATATAAAATAGATAACATAGACGGTGTTATGTCAAATGCTTATGGGGTCTTTTGGGATCTGACCAATGACAGATCAAATTACCATGATACGTATACTAATCGTGAAAGAATAAATAAATTCCTTGAAAAATCCGACTATTCTTTATCGACGGAAAAAAACTTTCCTCTAACTTATAACACTGAAGATGTTAACTATGAAAATGGCGAAAGTGCAAAGGAGATATTTATTAAATACAGTATTAACAGTACATGTGGATATTATTATGATGAAGAAGCGAAAAACTATAAAAGAACCCGCCTTGGCGAATTTCATATAGACAGGAATACAAATAAGACCATCCGTGCCAAGAATATAATAATCCTGTTTGTTGATAATAAACCAATAGAAGGGGATAAATACGGCAGACAGCATTTAAATACAACGGGCAGCGGAAAAGGGTATTATATAAGTAATGGTGTAAAACAGGACATTACCTGGATAAAAACCTTCCGTACTTCCCAAACCAGGTACCTTGATGAAAATAAAAATGAGATAACCATAAATCCCGGTCAGACATGGATTCAAATTGTACCTCCTAATGCAGAAGTTCGTATACGATAAAAATGTATATGGGCGGCAGTATTTACTATGGGTGAAAATTTGATATAAGATATACATATGTGACAAGAAGATAAGAAAAAAGGAAAGACCTCTGATATAATATTTATTACCACAAAAACAAAAATTGGAGGTATCTTTCCTTTGAAAATAATTATAACAGAAGAAATGAGATTCCGTCAAAGAGTAGTTGAGTATGCAAAAATACTAAATTTTAAGACACCAAATGAGATGGTAGAACATTATTTCTCTGAAAATGCTGCTTAGTATGGTATGGCTAATAATTATTTAATCAAGGCTCGCTTCGCTTTCCTCCTTGACAAAATAATTATTAGCAATTAAAAGTAATTACAGCATTGTTCAGGGAAAATTTTTCAGAGGTTGTGTCACATATGTTTGACTTCTCTAGACCAGGGAGAACACCGGGTGAAAAATTAGTATTTACACAGATCAATTCCTGTGTTATAATGCTTAATTGTGAATACGGGCGGTCCGCTGCCGGACGATTGGTTTATCCCGGCAAGAACGTCTATGAATGGAGGATTTGATATGGATATTATACGTGAACTGGAAAAGGAAAATATGAAAAAAGACCTTCCCGATTTAAAAGTAGGGGATTATGTAAAGGTAGCTGTTAAGGTAAAGGAAGGTGCCCGTGAAAGACTTCAAATATTTGAAGGCTTTATTATCGGGATGCATGGCAGTGGTATTCGCCGTGCCATAGTTGTTAGAAGATTATCCTTTGGAATTGGTGTTGAAAGAGTATTCCCAATTCATTCTCCAAAAGTTGACAATATTGAAATTGTCAGACGAGGAAAGGTTAGAAGAGCCAAACTTTACTATCTGCGCGACAGAGTTGGTAAAGCTGCAAGAGTTAAAGAAGACATCGGCGCAAAAAAATAATAATCTTAAGAAAGAAGAGGACAAAATGTCCTCTTTCTTAATTTATACCTATTTTACACGATAAAAGATTATTTTGGTGAATAGCGAATGAATATACAATGGTTTCCCGGCCATATGGCCAAAACAAGGCGGATGCTTTCTGAAAATTTAAAATTAATTGATGTGGTAATAGAACTTTTGGATGCAAGAATACCAAAAAGCAGCCAAAACCCGGAGATTAATAAGCTGGCAAGGAACAAGCCAAGGGTAATAGCGCTGAACAAAAGCGATCTTGCAGATCCTGAAAAAAACAATTTATGGATTAACCGGTTTAAGCAGGATGGCATTGATGCAGTATGTATAAATGCTATAACTGGGGAGGGTTTACCCAATCTTCTTGCTCAATTAAGAAAAATAATGGAGTCTGAACTTAAAAAAGCAGCTGAACGCGGGAGAAGATCCAGACCTATTAAAACCATGATAGTTGGTATTCCAAACGTGGGCAAATCCGCACTGATAAATAAAATAGCAGGCAGGGCGACGGCTGTTACCGGTGACAGGCCGGGCGTGACAAGAAATAAACAATGGGTCAGAGTAAACCCTGAAATCCAGCTTATGGATACTCCGGGTATATTGTGGCCTAAATTTGATGATCCTCAAACAGGAATGAATCTGGCATTCACCGGAGCTATACGCGATGAGATAATTGATATTGCTACTTTAGCATCAAATCTTTTGGAAGTGCTTTCAAAGCTGTATCCCGAGCAATTAAAAAGCAGATATAAGTTTGACGAGATAAGAGAAAAACCCGGACATGTTCTTCTGGAAGAAGCGGGAAGAAAAAGAGGATGTCTTGTATCGGGCGGAGAAGTTGATTATTATAGGATTAGCAGTATAGTTCTTGATGAATTCAGAGCTGCTAAAATAGGCAGAATTACGCTGGAAAGTCCGGAAGAAGAGAGTGATTTTAATGAGTAAAAAGATGACAGTGGCAGAAATAAGGAAAAAAGCTGAGGAAATGCCACTTGAGGAAGCAGTGCCCTGGCTTTGTGACATTATACCCGATTATGGTATAACTGTTGCAAAGCTTGCAGATACCTTTTCAAAAAGGCTTATAAGGCTCAGGGAAGAAAAAGAAAGACTAAAGCAAATGTCAAGGTTTGAGATTCAGGCACGCAGTAATGGCTTTGTACATGTAGGCGGTATAGATGAGGCTGGCAGGGGGCCACTGGCGGGCCCTGTTGTTGCAGGGTGTGTGGTCCTTCCCGAAGACTGTTTTATAGAATTTTTAAAGGATTCAAAAAAGCTTTCTGCATCGGTAAGGGACAGGCTGTTTGATATAATAATAAATGAAGCAGTCGATTATGGTATAGGAATGATCATGCCCGAGGAAATAGATCAGATTAATATTTTTAATGCAACCAAAAAAGCAATGATTCATGCTGTAGGAAAACTTAAAAAGAAGCCCGATTTTTTAATTATTGATGCCATGGAACTTCCATTACCTGTAGAGCAGCTTTCTGTTAACAAAGGGGACAGTCTTAGTATTTCAGTCGCAGCTGCATCAATAATTGCCAAAGTAACAAGGGACAGATGGATGGAAGAGGCTCATAAATTATATCCCCATTATGGATTTGACAAACACAAAGGATACGGAACAAAAGAACACATGGAAGCTATAAAGAAATACGATTTATGTCCGATACATAGAAAGAGCTTTACTCATGGATTGGTGGGATGATTTATATTGAGAATTCCTGATTCTGTATCTCATAAAATATTTCAGTATCTTCAGTTACATAATACAAGCATGCTGTTGGAAGGGGACATCTTTACAGGGCGCGTTATATCTGTAGATAGTGATTTTCTGCTAATGCAGCTTTTAGATGGAAGGGAAATAAGTGCACAGATAAAGTCAGATGCTGTGTATAATGCCGGAGATATGCTGAAACTTAAGGTTGTTGACAGACAACAGGGGAAACTTATTGCAACCGAATTAGAACATAACCCGGCGCAAAATATAAAGAATCCTGAAAACATAAGCAGACCCGCAAATGCAGGCAGTCCTGCGGGCATTTTAAAATCATTGAATTTGCCGGTCAGCAAAGTGAATATTGAAATAGTTAATGCAATTATTAGCATGGGACGAGAGCCTGCAGCAGAGATTATTGAGAAAGCTTTAAATTTAATTGAAGAAATGCCCATTGAAGATCCGAAGCATGCAGTGCTTTTGGTATTGAACAAGCTGGAGGGTGAAGAACAATACTATAAACTTGTGGCAGAGCTGGATAATGGACAGTTTCACTTTAACGAAGAGTTGAACGATTTAATTGGTCTATTGGAAGCAGCAGGTGATGAAACCCTTATCGAGCTTGCCGAAAGATTAAAATTAGTATTTAACAGGTCCTTGATTAAAACCCCCATTGAACAGGAAAATCAGTCACAGCCTCAAAAAATCATACCAGGCCGTGAACATGAAGCAGTTGAAACAGAACTCACGGTTAAAACCCAATCTGAAAAAATTGTGTTCAGTCATAAAACTGAAAAATCAGAAGAAGTAGTCTTACCTAAAGCAGATCAATGGATAAATGATCTTAAAAGAGAACTTTCGGTAGTCAGCAGGGTTATTACAGACTCAACGCTGAGCAATAAAGAAAGAATACTGTCAAAGATAGACAGATTAGAAACAGCAGTGCATTTTTTCAACGACCTGCAGGGTTTCGAAATGTTTGTACAGATACCCTTTATTTTTAAAGAAAACCAGACCGACGGTGAATTGTATATAATGAAAAAGGCGAGAGGAAAGGGAAAAATTAATTCCAGGGATTTTACTCTTTTTCTGTCCCTTTCAACCGATAATATTGGAGATTTGGATATTTTTGTCCATGTTAAAAATAAAAATGTCATGGTGAAGGTTTTTGCAGAGAATGAAAACTATAAACCTCTTTTTACCAATGAATACAAGTCTCTGTATGAGAGCCTGAAAGGAAAAGGATATACCCTTTTTGAGCTGGGTTTTGAGTTGAAGGATGAAAAGGTAAGTATTTTCAACGCTGAAAAAAAGGCTTTAATACTTTTAGAGAGCAAATCAAAAATAGATATTAAGGTTTGATATTATGGAAGAAAAGAAAATTAAAAAAGCCACTGCTTTATCCTATACACCAAATAAGGACAAAGCCCCAAGAATTGTTGCATCGGGAAAAGGGGTAATTGCTGAAAAAATAATAGAAAAAGCACAGGAAGAGAAAATACCCGTTGTAGAGGATTCGGATCTGGCATCAAAGCTGTCTGAACTTGATATGGGTTCTGAAATTCCTTCGGAGCTCTATGAAGTGGTTGCTGAAATACTTGCCTTTGTATACCGTGTGGATGAAAAGGCCGGAATGAAGTTTGGAAAGCTAGCTGATAAATGATATTTGGAAGGAATTTTTATGAATACCTGGCAATTAGGGAAAAAAGGAGAGACATTTGCTGTTGAATATCTGATAAAAAAGGATTACAAAATTCTCCGGCAAAACTACAGAGCAGGAAGGTTAGGAGAAATAGATCTGATAGTCTTTAAAAATAACAGGATTTTCTTTATAGAAGTTAAATCCAGAACCGGCGATTCTTTTGGTACTCCTGCAGAGGCAGTGTCATATAAAAAGCAAGGAACAATAAAAAAGGTTGCATCATGTTTTCTTAAAGAATATGGTACATCCGATGTCGAAGTTCAGTTTGACGTTATTGAAATAATTATGACAAAGGACGGAAAACTTGTAGATGTGAATCACATAGAGGAAGCCTTTTAATGCTTGCAAGTGCACAAGACTTCACCAGCGTTGCCAAAATCACCCGCTGATTTAAGCTCTAATGCCAGTGTTTTGCTTTTATTCAGGCGCTCACCGACAGTGTCGGAGAATGGTGGATAAAATGTCTGATAATAAGTTAACCAAAATATGAAGGAGGCAAATTTGTGGTAATTGTTGATGCCCATTGCGACTCGCTGACACGAGCAGTAAACAATAAAAAAAGTCTGATTAGTAATTCTTATCACTGGGATATAAACAGAGCATTGAAATATGATGGCTTTGTTCAGGTTCTTGCTGTGTTTCAGGATCCCGACAGCGTAAAGCCCACTTTTAATAACGCAATGAGATATATACAAGAAGCCCGGAAGGTTGAAAATCAAAGCCCTTTCTTCAAAATATGCAAAGCCTATAATGATATCAATGAAGGACTTAAAAATAAAAAGGTCTGCGGTATATTATCGCTGGAAGGCGGGGATGCCCTTGAAGGGAAAATTGAAAACCTGGATGCGTTATATAATGCCGGAGTACGATTAATTACCCTTACGTGGAATTATGCAAATCAACTGGGGGATGGAGCTGAGACGCAGTATAACGGTGGGCTTACAAGTTTTGGTATAAAAACAGTAAATTTAATGCAGGAAAAAGGAATGATAGTGGATATTTCCCATGCTGATGTGAAAACCTTTGAGGACTGTATCAGCATGAGTACAAAGCCTGTAATAGCATCCCATTCCAATGCCAGGTATATATGTGACCATCCGCGGAATTTATATGACTGGCAGATAACCGGGATAAGGAAGACCGGTGGCGTAGTAGGTATAAACTTCTATACCGAGTTTATAAATAATAGTCCAAAGGCCGATATTTCTGCACTGATACGCCACATTGAACACATATGTGGGTTGGCTGGTGAGGATACCGTTGGTATTGGCGCAGATTTTGATGGAATGGATGCACTGCCCGAACATATTAAGGGTGTTGAGGATTTATATCTGTTGTTTAATGAATTAGCTAAACTAAACTATTCTGACAGAGCAATTCAAAAAATTGCCGGTGGTAATTTTCTCAGGGTTTTTCGTGATGTATTGACTGAATAAAGGGAATAATTTAAAAAATTGTTCCAATCAGGGAACCATTATAAACTTATTAGTATCTAAATAATAGGATGAGAGGGAAGAATGGATAAAGCAAGGGGAACAGCTTTGAAAGCTTTATACGAAACTGATATAAAAGGTGCATATTCAAACCTCGCCCTTAAAAGGCTTTTGGCCAATAAGCAGTTTGATTCGAGGGACAGAGCTTTCATAACAGAATTGGTTTATGGCACTGTTACAAGAAAGCTTACTTTGGACTGGGTAATTTCCCGGTTTTCAAAAATTCAACTGAAAAAACTATCTCGTTTGGTACTGCAAATTCTAAGGATGGGTACTTACCAGATTCTATTCCTGGACAAGGTTCCACCCTCTGCGGCCTGCAACACGTCGGTGGATCTTGCAAAAAAGTATGCAAAACAATCTGCTGGTTTTGTAAATGCAGTGCTCAGAAACATTACCAGGAATAAAGACAAAATAAATCTTGAAGATATTGATGCTGGAAGTACTGCAATGAGACTTTCGATAAAATACTCCTTCCCCGAATATTTGGCGAAGGAATGGATTACAGCTTTTGGTGAAGATTTTACCGAAGCTCTTTTACTGTCTTTACTGGAGCGCCCTGATTTTTCGGTTCGCATTAATACGATGAAAACATCGAAGGATAATCTTTTAGAAGAGTTAAATAAAAATGGTATTGAAGCAGTGAACGGCCGTTTTTTAGATGAAGCCCTGTACCTTGAAAAAATATCGGATATCTCAAGCCTGGATGTTTTTTTGGAAGGAAAAATTATTGTTCAGGATGAAAGTTCAATGCTTGTAACAAAAGTGTTGGATCCCAGACCTGGTGAAAAAATACTGGATGTTTGTGCAGCGCCAGGGGGTAAGACTACACATATAGGTCAGGTTATGAAAAATATAGGGCATATTGATGCCTGGGATATTCATGAGCACAAAATCAGTTTAATTGGTGAAAATGCAAAAAGGCTTGGAATTGAAATAATAGAGTCATCTCAAAGAGATGCCTTACAGTTTGTAGAGGAAGCCAAGGATATGTATGACAGGGTTTTGGTTGATGCCCCGTGCTCGGGTACAGGAATCATCAGAAGAAAGCCTGATATTAAGTGGAAAAGAAAAAAGGAAGATTTTAGCAGTTTAGTTGAGATCCAGAAAAAAATATTGTATAATTCGAGTAGATATTTGAAACCCGGCGGTGTACTGGTATATAGTACCTGTTCACTCGATGAGAGAGAAAATGAACAGATTATTGCGGGTTTTTTATCTGAAAACAAAAATTTTGTTGCCGAACCGCTGGAAGAATATTTGCCACAGGCTTTGAGGGGAAAAAAAGGAATTAACGAGGGTATACTAAGGTTATACCCTCATATTGACAGGACCGATGGGTTTTTTATAGCAAGGATGAAAAGAAAGAATTAGGGGTTAAAACTACTATTCATACTTGCAGGGAAGGTATTATGGCTTCTTCAGTAATTAATGTTTTTGATTTGGAATTTAATGAGTTGAAAGATGAGATTACCAGGCTTGGTGAGCCTGTATATCGGGCAAAGCAGGTCTGGCAATGGATTTATCAGGGGACCGACAGTTTTGATGATATGACTAATCTGCCAAAATCCTTTCGCGATAAACTTAAGGGTCTTTTTTATATTGGAGGAGTCAGTATAGTAAATAAACTTGTGTCCAGGAAGGATGGAACAAGAAAATATCTTCTGGCGTTAAAAGACGGTAAGATTATAGAGAGTGTTTTAATGAAATATCATTACGGCAACAGCGTTTGCTTGTCAACTCAGATTGGGTGCCGTATGGGGTGCAGCTTTTGTGCATCATCGAAGCTTGGAATTGACAGAAACCTGTCAGCAGGTGAAATGGTTGCACAGATCATAGCAATACAGAAGGATCTAGCAGAAAAAATAAGCCACATAGTATTAATGGGGATAGGTGAGCCCTTTGATAATTATGATAACGTCATTCGGTTTTTACGAAGAATGAACTCACCCGATACACTGAATATAAGTTACAGAAGGATGACCGTATCCACCTGTGGGCTTGTACCTGAAATGTTAAAATTTGCTGAAGAAGAATTTCCTGTTAATCTTTCAATTTCGCTGCATGCTCCGAATGATGAGGTAAGAAAAAGTATTATGCCTATTGCTAAAAAATACCCAATTGACAAAATACTGGAAGCATGTCATATTTATACTCAGAAGACAGGGAGAAGGATAACCTTTGAATATACTTTAATCAAGGATATCAATGACAAAAATGAACATGCACAAGAGCTTGGGGAGAGGTTAGCCGGTCTGTTATGCCATGTTAACCTCATTCCTGTAAACACTGTAGAAGGAACAGGTTATTCAAAAAGCGAAAGAGAAAGAGTAGAGAATTTTAAGAAAGTAATTGAGGAATATGGGTTACCAGTTACTGTGCGCAGGGAGTTGGGCAGCGATATTGCTGCGTCCTGTGGTCAGTTAAGAAAAAGGCTGGTTGAAAGTGACAGGATGGTGGATTAGCGGTGAAATATGCGGCTATTAGCGACAAGGGGATCATCCGGGAACAAAATGAGGATTTCTGGAACATTATACTTGATATGAATGGTAATCCGCAGGCATTTATTGTTGCTGATGGCATGGGGGGGCACCAGGCCGGTGATATAGCCAGTAAAATGGCTGTGGAGTCAATTTCGAAAAGCATAAGTTGCTATTTAGAAAAGAAGAATGCTGGAAATACAATCGAGCAGGTTTTAACAGAAGCCATTAATAAAGCGAATGAAGTGATATTCCAATATGCTTTGGATAACCTGAATGGCTCCAGTATTGGTACAACCCTTACAGCAGGATTACTTTGTAACGGAAAGCTAACGATAGCCCATATCGGAGACAGCCGCTTCTACTTAATTCGGAATGAAACCATTGAAAAGCTCACAAGGGATCATTCTTTTGTTGGTGAACTGGTTGAAAAAGGAATACTGGATCAGGAAGAAGCAAAGGTACATCCGTTAAGAAATCAGATCACCAGGGCTTTGGGTTACGAAAAAGAGGTTCAGATAGATTTCTACAGTCTGGATGTAATGCCCGATGACATATATCTTTTCTGTACTGATGGCCTGACCATGAAACTTTCGTCGGATGAATTACTGTCCATGCTTAGGGAAGAAAAGGATTTAAATATTATTCTGAGAAATATGGTGGCATTGGCTAATGAACGTGGTGGAGATGACAATATTACTGCTATTGCTGTGAAAATATGAGTGGTTGAGTAAAAATGAATTTGAGGTGCGGGAATGACTGGAAGAGTTCTGAATAATCGGTACGAATTGATTGAAAGAATAGGCAGTGGCGGCATGGCTGATGTATATAAGGCAAAATGCCGGGTATTAAAAAGATGGGTAGCAGTTAAAATATTAAAAGATGAATTTGTTAATGATGAAGAGTTTTTGGAACGTTTTGAAAGGGAGGCCTATGCAGCAGGCAGCCTGAATCATCCAAATATTGTATCAATTTACGATGTTGGAAGAGAAGGTAATATACATTACATTGTAATGGAGTATATTGACGGGATAACTTTAAAGGATTACATCAGGCAAAATGGGGCACTTCCATGGCAGGAAGCTGCAGAAATAGCAATTTCTGTTTTAAGCGCCCTGCATAAAGCTCACAGGCACAGTATTATTCACCGGGACATAAAACCTCAGAATATATTAATGACATCGGATAATGTGCCAAAAGTTACAGATTTCGGTATAGCCAGAGCTGCTTCAACATCTACAATAACGCGGAAAATTGATACTGTGGGTTCGGTTCATTATTCATCACCTGAACAGGCACGAGGTGGTTATACCGATGAAAAATCCGACATCTATTCTGTTGGAGTAACTTTATTTGAAATGCTTACAGGAAGGGTGCCTTTTGATGCTGATAACCCTGTTTCGGTAGCATTAAAACATATTGAGGAAGAGCCTTTAGCGCCATCCAGGTTTGCACCTGAGATACCCGAAGCAATGGACGGGATTGTTCTTCGTGCAATGAAAAAATCAAAGACCGAGCGTTATGACAGTGCACTGCAGATGATAGCAGAGCTTGATCACCTTAAAAAAGGTGAAATTATTGAACGAAATGGCTATGAACCGGATCCATACGCAACAAGAGTTATGGGAAGTTTGGAGGAGGAAGTTTTGGCTGGGAAAAATGTTCGGAAAAAGAAAGCAAACAGAAAAGAAAAAAAGGAGAAGAAATCATCGAAAAAAGGTTTTTTAATTGCATCCATATACATCCTGCTAATCGGCCTAATCGTAGGCGGCATTTGGCTTGCATATGATAAAATTGTCAGGGATGTCGTAGGAGCAATCCTTGCACCTAAAAAACAGCCGGTGGAAGTAATCAACTATGTTGGTATGAGTATAGAAGAAGCTATAGCAGATTTGGAGGAAAAGAATCTTCCATATGTAGAACCGGTATATGAATACCATGATACCGTTCCGAAAGGGATTGTTATAGACCAGAAACCCACAGCGGGTATTTCAATTATGCCCGGAAAGGATGCCATTACGAAGGTGGAGCTTACTGTCAGTAATGGTGTGGAACAGGTTGTAATTCCAACCGATATAAAATTTGCCGACTATGTTGAGGTGGAAATCCACCTTAGAGATGAATTAAAGCTTAAACCAAGAGAAATTGCCGAATACAGTGATGAAGTAGCCGAAGGAAGAGTAATAAGAACAGAACCTGAAATGGGTTCAACAGTGGCTGTTGGAAGTGAGGTTATAATATACAGAAGCCTTGGTCCGGAATTAAAAGATGTTATTGTACCCGATTTAACAGGCAGTACAATGGATGAGGCAAAGCATAAACTGCTTTCACAAAACTTAACTGTAGGAAAGATTTTTCCTGAAGGCAGGGAAGGATACAAGGGCTGGATTATAGATCAGGAACCGAAAGCCGGAACCCCTGTTAAAGAATTAACTGCGATTAATCTCTATTTTGGAGATGAACAATCCCCTGCGGGCGGGGATGGAATCGGAGCCAGTATTGATCCGGCAGGCAGTACCAGGGTAACCAGGTATATACATCTTCCTCCAAACCGAAACTTCGGAAATATAGTAGAACTGGTTGTGTACTATACTACCGGAGATACCGGGGAAGAGATTTTATTAAGACAAGGTGCTGTGGAAAAATCCAGATTCCCGTACGAAGTGCTTGTACCCGTTACCCCCGGTGAAAAAACAACATTAATAGTTTATATGGATGGTGAGTTTCAATATGAAGAGGAAGTTTTTATTCAGCAATAGTGAAATGGAGGAGTATTTTTGCCAAGAGGTTTAATCCTGAAGGGTGTGGGGGGCTTTTATACAGTAGAGTGCAGTACCGGGATATATGAATGCAGAACAAGGGGGGTTTTCAGAAAGAAAGGGATAACGCCACTTGTAGGTGACTTTGTGAATTTCACTATAACCGATGAAGCAGCACGGGAGGGCTGGATTGAGGAAATTGAAACAAGACAGAATTTCTTTATACGTCCCCCTGTTGCGAATGTAAATCAAATAGCTATTGTTATGGCAAAGATATCCCCTGAACCCGATTTCCTGCTTGTGGATAAATTACTTATTACTGCAGAAAAAAACGGCATAACACCGCTTATAATAATAAACAAAATTGATTTAATAGATGAAAACGAGCTTTCAGAGGTAGAAAGTATCTATAAAGGTACGGGGTATCTGGTTGTTCCTATAAGTAAAGTCGGAAAACATGGATATGATGAACTACACGAAAAACTTAAAGGGTTCCGGACTGTGTTCGCAGGCCAGTCTGGTGTTGGTAAGTCCACTATTCTGAACAATATTATAGATTCATGGGTTATGGAAACCGGGGATATGAGCAAAATTCAAAGAGGCCGGCATACAACGAGGCATGTTCAGCTATTGCCCCTAGACAACGATGGTTACGTTGTGGACACCCCCGGGTTTAGTTCAATGTCATTGGAAGGCATTGAATATAGTGAATTGTCTTCAATGTACCCCGAGTTTAATGAATTAGAGGGCCAATGTAAATTTAATGGCTGCAGTCATATCAAGGAACCCGGTTGTGCAGTAAAGGATTCTGTCCAGTCGGGTGAGATTTCATTAATAAGGTACGAATGCTACCAGAGATTGTATGAGGAGTTGAAATTACAATATGAAAACAGGTACAGATAAGAATGAAATAATTGTTGCACCGTCAATTCTGTCTGCCGATTTCACGCGTTTGAAAGAGGCTTTGGATACTATTAAAGATGCCGGTGGGGACTGGGTTCATACCGATGTAATGGACGGCCATTTTGTACCAAACCTTACAATAGGTCCTCCTGTAATAAAATCCATGCGCAAACAAACCGACATGTTTATTGATGTTCATTTAATGATTGAAAAACCCGAGCTTTTATTAAATGATTTTATTGAAGCAGGAGCGGACATGATAACTGTGCATGCTGAGGCCTGCACGCATTTAAACCGGACTCTTCAGGTTATACGGGAAGCAGGGATTAAGGCAGGTGTTGCGCTGAATCCGGCGACCCCGTTGAATGTTTTGGATTATGTATTGGAACTTGTGGATATGGTACTGATAATGACAGTAAATCCGGGCTTTGGTGGGCAGAAATACATACCGCAAATGACAGAAAAAATAAAAGCACTGCGTGAAAGACTAAATAGAAGCTGTCCCAATGTTCTTTTGCAGATAGATGGTGGTATCAGTACTAATAATATAACTGAAGTAACAGCTGCAGGAGCAAATGTAATTGTTGCAGGGTCTGCATTTTTTAATGCACCCGATAAATCTCGTTTTGTTTCAGAACTGAGAGAAAAATCAGCTTTTATTGGAAAGATCTAAATATGAATGTATTGGTTGTAGGCAGTGGAACGGTTGAATCCACTGAAATTATTGAAGAATACTCCAAAACGTCCGACCTTATTATATGTGCCGACGGCGGGTCGCGGTATTTAAATCAGGCCGGAATAAAACCTCATATTCTGGTTGGGGATTTTGATTCAATTGATCCTGAAATGAAGAAGTTCTACCAGAATAATAACGTTGAAATAATTAAATTTCCTAAGCAGAAAGATTATACCGATATGGAGCTGGCTTTAGATATTGCAGTGGAAAAGGGCGGAACCAGAATTATTATTGCAGGCGCTACAGGCACAAGGCTGGATCATACCCTTTCCAATATCCAGCTTCTCCATAAGCTTGCCGATGCAGGTGCAGAAGGAGTCATTGTAAACAGCAATAATTATATTTATCTGATCACAGATCAGATCGAACTTCAAAAAAAGGAAGGTTTTTACCTGTCGCTTATACCCGCAACTCCGAAGGTTGAGGGTATTACAACTAAAGGACTGGCATATCCTCTGAAAGATGCGGTAATGGTAATGGGCACCGGCCTTGGAATCAGTAATGAATTTACCTCGGACAGAGCCGAGGTAACAATTAAAAAAGGCCGTCTCTATGCCATTGTTTCAAGAGATTAGAACGTAGCTATGCTTTCCGGAAACTGAATTACTTGCAGAAGTATAAAACTGGGCAAAACACCCGAAGCAGGGCCCGCGCACTAATATTGTGGAGATATTGTGCAATACCGGAAACAGACGCTACATTTGCAAGAGCTGTGCAGTTCAGCTCGGGCAAGCCGAAACTCGCTCTGACTGCACATCTCTAAGCTGCATTTCGCTAAAAGTTTCCTTGTATTGCACAATATCTTGACTCACGGCTAGTGATTTAGTTTCCGGAAAGCATAAGAAATGTCCCCATGCTTCTAATCTGCCGGATGGATTGTAACCCGCCCAAGCAACCCTGATTTAAGCCATTTTCTGTCGTGGGCTGCCATATGGGCAAAACGTTTTGAATATTTTTTCTTTTCTGCTTCTATGGTCCCCACAACCTGGTTTGCACCGGTGTTATAAACCTCAATCTCAAGTTTATGCCTTCCCTTGCTTAATCCTGATAAAACCAGTTCATAGGGTTTATATGCAACTTTTCCGGCTTCCTTTCCATCGACGTACACTGCAGCATGGTAGTGAAGCTCGGGCATATAAAGAATTGCCTCTGTCTGATCACAATCATAGTCAAAGTATGAAGTGTATTTCATAAATCCTGAATATTCAGGCCACCCAAGACTTGTCCAGTCGGGCCAGTTTTTACCGTCAAGCTTTACTTCTTTTTTATCAGGCAGTACAACCCGCCAGTCAAATGGCTCTATACAGTTTTCCCTTCGGTGTACAGAATCAGTGTAAAAAATATTATTAGCCGAGGAAATGGTACCTTTCGTATCTGTAATAAATACTTTCATACCACAGCCGTCAAACTGAGTTGAGAATTTGAAAGGCCCTTCCTGTGAAACAAGTGTTAAGCTGCCATCCCTAAGACTGGCCTCATATAAAGCACCATTATTATTAATGCATATCTCAACGTCTGAATCTTCCAAAGATTCATTCAGCAGCATGTACACAGTTTTGTCCTCACCAATTCTGGTGCAGAGGGATATCTTGCTTTTAGGGGCTATGGCAACAGGAGTATCGATATATTTTCTCAGCGAAGTGAGTTCACTGCACAGTATTGCTTCCTGTTCCAAAAGCGGATTATACCGGAATACAGATATAATTCTTCCTCCTGCTTTTGAGAATAATTTCAGTTTTTTGGCTATATCATTCTTAATTGTACAATTCGGTGGTAAAATAATTGTGTCTATTATATGACCCGACCCGGTTAAAAGCCCACCTTCTGTTAATTCAAGCATAAGAATTGCTTCATCCCAAATATAATCAAAATCACAGGGCATGTATGTTAATTCCCGGGCAATGTCATTAACCCATTCCCAAATAAATTTCTCGGCATTGTTAACAGTGAGCTGACCTATACTAAGCTGAGCCCTGTATAAATCATAACAGGGCACGTAAACTGCAGTGTTTCCGGCTGACATACCATAGCAGGAAATAGCCGAAGCAGCTGCCATACGTTCATATATAAGCTTCCCGAAAGGTTCCTGGAGCATATGATTAGGCATTTGCGGGCTTTCAGAAGGATCGTCGGGGCTGTTATTAGAGTACATAAGGTGAAAGTCATCAATCCCGCGAATAACCTGATGATCGGTAATATACCTCATTAAATCGCCGTGCAGTCCCTGACCCATTCCTGCGAAAGTTTCGGATACAGCATGCTTTCGGCCTAAAATCCTTTTAACCGAACCTGCGTATCTGGGGAAATCGGTAAAAACCCCCGGTTCAATCTGTGCCCAGATTACATCTATGGCAGGTCTGCTGTTGTATTGCATGTTCTTAAAAAAATGCCCGCTTATTGTATTTAATGTATTAAGGTGATGATCCAGGTCCATATGCCCCGACAGTTCAACCCCGTGCTCGCTGCACCACTGGCTGAGAACGCGGTAAAAATTATCTGCCACCATATCAGTATATACATCAAAAAAATCATCAATGTATTCTTTTATGGCTGCCGGCTGGTTATCATTAATATTAACAAGAAGGTAGGGCAGTATTTCCAGCAGGTCGTACCCCTTCTTTTTCTGGAATACTTCAAAAAGCTTTTGACTGTACGGAAAATCAAACCTAAGATATGGTTCATCATAGAAAAAACCCTTAATAACATCGCCGAAATACTCTGAAAATCTTTGATAATGCCTGTCATGCATAACACTTAGAAACTTTTTGGTTGCCTTTGGATTCAGCATATCCATACAGGACATTGCAGGATCTCCGGGATATGATTTACATGAGGATTTTGAAGCATGTTCATCGTAATCCCATGAAACTACAACAATAAGAGCATAGTCGTCCTCGCAGACATATTCAAAAGGCTCTTTTGATCTTGTGTTAAGTCTTTCAAAGGTATTGTTTTTCAGTATGCCTGCAGAAACTAAATTATCAGGCATTGTAAGCGAAATACGCTCCCCTTTTTTTAATATACAGTTATGGGAAATTACAAGTTTTTTAGCCCTGTATGAATCTTCTGTGCAGACCAGCCCACCTGCTGTGCCACTGGGGTATCCCCAATCATCGAATATCCATACCTCAAGCCCTTCTTCCTTTGCGGTTTTTAACGCTGTTTCATAGGAATCAAGTACCATGTTAATCCACGACTCGTTAGCCCGCCCCATACAATCTGATGCAATTATTATATTGAATCCACGAAAGCCCTGCCTCTTGCACCATTTCACCCAATCTATGATGCTTCCATGACTTTCATGGGCTTTAATTCCAAAAAAGGCCAAAGGCCTGTGTTTGTCCAGGTTAAGATTAAGTACTTTGTCCAGTTTCGTGAATTCCATAAAATCACCTTCCAGATAATGATGCCTGCGAGTACTATTATACCACTTTTGATTAGGTCTTTGAATGATTTACAGCTTTGAGGACCGGCAAAAAATTCTATTAGTAATTAAGCATTTATAACAGAATGAAACATAGGATCCAATAGAAAAATATATGTGGGGGTTATTGTGAAACGATTTGTTCTTTCTGTAGACGGTGGAGGAATTCGTGGTATAATACCGGCATTTTTCCTGTCAGAGCTGAAAAAAGTGCTTGAGAGAAATGGTGTAAAAAGACCTTACCATCAAATTTTTGACATTATAGCAGGAACATCCACAGGTGGTTTGATAACTCTTGCTTTAACGGTTCCTCTTTACAAAAAAAGTGATGGAGATTTATATGATATCAACGGGGGTGTGTATGCAGAGCAATTACCGGAGCTGTACAAAATGTTTGGTAACAGAGTATTCCCTGGAAACAGAAACAGAGTGCGAAAAATAATAAGACAGATATTTACAAGTAAATACAGCCCTGATCCGTTTCGGACGGTTTTAAGAGAAATATTTAAAAATCATACTGTTAAAGAAGCCTTGACAAATGTATTAATTACAACTTTTGATATGAAAACCATGCAGCCGGTTTTTATTAAAAAAAGGCCGCTTAATGCAGGCGGGGACACAGATCCTGATTTTTATATGGTAGATGCGGCATTGTCAACAGCGGCAGTTCCTACCTACTTTCCGCCTGTATATACCAGCCGTATTGATAAATTTGATGACAGTTACTGTCTTATAGATGGCGGTATTTTTTGCATAAATCCTGCAATGAGCGCATTTATAGAAGCCAGAAAAATTTTCCCTGACAGCAGCGAGTATATAATTCTGTCACTGGGCACAGGAAACCAAAAAGAGGAGTATAAAACAGATAAAATGCGAAATTGGGGATTTTTTAACTGGATTGCGCCATGGCTTGGGGTACCGCTGATTACCGCAGTCGGTGAAGGCCAAAAGATAAGTACAAATCACATGCTGAAGAAACTGCCCCAGGTCACACTTTTCCGCTTCGATATTGATCTTGGCAGTGAAAAGGCCGGTATTGATGACGGGAACACTGAAAATATCGAATATTTGCTTGCCAAAGGCAGGGAAATGTGGAATGGCAACACAGTTCAGATTAATAAACTTGTCAGATTAATAGCCCAGGGGAAGCGCGGTGATGGTTCTTTTGTCTCCCTCCCCTCTGTTTAACCCGGAGATATTGCGCAATACCCGAAACAGGACGCTACATTTGCAAGAGCTGTGCAGTTCAGCTCGGGCAAGCCGAAACTCGCAAACCAAAATCACCCGAATCACCTGTAACTCTTGGAAAGAAGTAAAAGCCCTATGCTACCCATCAGGTAGCTGTAAGTTCTTAGGGAAGTTGTAAAATAAAATGCCGTAATATATAGAAAACTCATGGTAATCCATTGTAAAATGTTTAATAACCAAAGAAAAACATTAGCAAAGGAGTACCATGAGTTATATATGAATAATAACAC
>JAAYNA010000038.1 GCA_012521105.1 Clostridiaceae bacterium | reverse complement strand
ATGTATGAGGAAAACGTGCTGGGGCTTGATTATGCGGGTAATGCAGCTGTCGAGTTTCAGGAAGTCAGGCTATATGTTACAAAAATTTTGTTGAATGACACTGCTGAAGAGCAGAATAAAAGCATCCAATTAATAAAAGAACATATTGCAGAGGCTGACGAGTATTTGCAATTGTACGAGGATGGAATTATAAGTGATGCTGACCGCAAGCAGTTTAATGATTTAAAACCGAAATGGGAAGAATATAAATCCCTGATCGATAAAGAATTTGAGCTTGTGCAATTGGGAGAGTCAGAACAGTTGGAAAAACTGGTCCTTGTGGATATTGCCAGTGTTGGAGAATCGGTGAAGGAGTCATTTAACAGTTTGCTGGAATACAACTCCAATGTTGCAAATACCAGACTGGAGCAAAATAAGAAAATAGCATCAAACGCTTCAACGACGATGATAATTGTGATATTTATAGGCATACTTGTGGCTATCACTCTGGGAGTGTTTATATCCCGAATTATCAGCAAACCCATAGGCAAAATGGTTGATGCTGCTGACAGACTTGCATTAGGAGATGTCGATGTAAATGTCAAGGCTGAGACAAGGGATGAAATTGGCAAACTGGCGGAATCCTTCGGAAAAATGATAGATAATATAAGAGAACAGGCTCATGTAGTAGAAAAGATGGCCTCCGGAGATATGACAGTACAGGTCAGAGTAAAATCTGATAAAGACCTGCTGGGTAAAAAACTCAATGAAATGATTGAAACCAATAATGAAGTGCTGGGTAATATCAACTCAGCCGCAGAACAGGTGGCAGCCGGTGCGAAGCAGGTATCCGATTCGAGTATGCAGCTTTCACAGGGAACTACCGAACAGGCAAGCTCAATAGAAGAATTGACGGCTTCCCTCGAAGAAGTATCCACCCAGACAAAAATCAACGCAGAAAATGCGAATCAGGCCAATGAACTGGCTGAGGTTGCTAAAAACAATGCGGAACAAGGAAATAAAAAGATGGGTGATATGTTAAATGCCATGGAGGAAATCAATAATTCTTCTTCAAACATATCCAGAATTATTAAAGTAATTGACGAAATAGCTTTCCAGACCAACATCCTTGCCCTGAATGCAGCGGTTGAGGCGGCAAGGGCCGGACAGCACGGCAAAGGGTTTGCTGTGGTGGCTGAAGAGGTCAGAAACCTTGCTGCAAGGTCTGCCAATGCAGCAAAGGAAACGACAGAATTGATTGAAGGAACAATCAAAAGGACTGAGAACGGTACAAAGATAGCCAAGGAAACAGCCGAAGCACTCAATAATATAGTGGGGGATGTTGCAAAGGCTGCTTCTCTGGTCAATGATATAGCTGCTGCTTCCAACGAACAAGCGTCAGCTATTGCACAGATAAACCAAGGAATTATGCAGGTTTCACAGGTCGTACAAACCAATTCTGCTACATCTGAGGAGAGTGCGGCTGCAAGTGAAGAATTGTCCAGTCAGGCTGATTTCCTGAGAGAATCCGTTGCTAAGTTCAAGTTGAAAAATGTAAAATCTGTGGGATACAACGGGTATAAGGAGCTTAGTCCGGAAATTATGAGGATGCTGGATGACATTACAGAAAAGAAGCAACAAAATGGTGACAATAAGCAAAAAGACGAAAGTATATTAAAATCAAACATGGATTTTAAGGAAGAACCGCAAAAGGAGACTGGGGCTTCAAAACAGAAAATAGTGTTGAACGGCAGCGAATTCGGTAAATATTAAGCATACTTTAAGCATATTTTAAGCAGAGTGGACTTAACTGTTCGCTCTGCTTTTTTAAAAGGCATGGGTGCATTAAATTTAGATGTGGGGCAAAATACTGTGGAGTTATTTTTAAAAAGCATATCGGCTTGGACGGGTTTGAAGTTTCGATAAGGTGGTAATAAATAAAGGAACACATTTACATAATAGAAGCTTGATTTTTATACACTATAGAGTAAAGATAGATTTAGGTGAAGGCGAAAGGTTGGATAAACTATTTATGGACTTTTGTCATGGGCTTTCGAAAGGTGGAATTGATATGGACAAAAAGGAAACGATAAAAATATCCGGCATGACTTGTGCTGCCTGTGCTGCCAAAATAGAAAAGAAGCTGAATAAGTTGGAGGGTGTGCAAAAGGCCACAGTAAATCTGGCAATCGAAAAAGCTTCGGTGGAATATGACAGCTCAAAGATTGATGTATCCGATATGATAAAAACGGTGGAGGTATTGGGGTATAATGCTAAGAGGGCTGAAGAGGTAAGCGGCGATAGTGAGAGGGAGCAGAGAGAAAAGGAAATAAAGAGATTAAGAATGGAACTCATCATTTCTGCAATATTAAGTTTTCCATTGGTTATGGCAATGCTTCTAACTCTGGTAAATATCGACTTGGCATTCCTTCATAATGAATACTTCCAATTGATAGTAACTACCCCCGTACAATTTATTATCGGTTTCAGGTTCTATAAAAACGCGTTTTATGCCCTTAAGGCGAAAAGTGCCAATATGGATGTTTTGATTGCTATGGGGACTTCGGCGGCTTACTTTTTTAGTATTTATAACGCTTTCTTTGTGCCTGCCGAACCGGGTACAATGATGAAGGAGTTATACTTTGAAGCGGGAGCAGTAATAATCACATTGATTCTTTTAGGAAAATATCTTGAGGCAGTGGCTAAGGGCAAAACCTCGGAAGCCATCAAGAAGCTGATGGGTTTACAGGCTAAGACCGCAAAGGTAGTAAGAGATGGTGTGGAAAAAGATATTCCCATAGAGGAAGTAGAAGTTGGAGATGTTATCGTAGTAAGGCCGGGAGAAAAAGTGCCGGTGGACGGTAAGATTACCGAGGGGAATTCTTCGTTGGATGAGTCAATGTTGACCGGAGAAAGCTTGCCGGTGGAGAAAAAGGCTGGGGATTTTGTTGTCGGTGCCACCATAAACAAATTTGGAACCTTTAAGTTTGAGGCGACAAAGGTCGGCAGGGATACGGTTCTGTCACAAATAATTAAAATGGTAGAGGATGCCCAAGGTTCTAAAGCCCCGATACAGAAAATTGCTGACCGGGTTTCGGGAATTTTTGTACCTGTCGTTATAGGAGTTGCAGTTATTACATTTATAATATGGTATCTGGTGCTGGGAGATTTTGCAGCGGGTATTATAAGCGGGGTGTCGGTTCTAGTAATAGCCTGTCCCTGTGCCCTAGGTCTGGCAACACCGACAGCAATCATGGTTGGTACCGGTAAGGGTGCCGAGAACGGAATCCTTATTAAAGGTGGCGAGTACTTGGAAATGACCTATAAGGTAAATGCTGTTGTGCTGGATAAGACCGGTACCATCACCAAGGGTCAGCCGGAGGTTACAGATATAATATCCTTAGGAAAGATTGAAAGCAGTGAGATACTGAAAATGGCGGCTATTGCAGAGAAAAGCTCTGAACATCCTTTAGGTTCAGCCATTTACGAAAAGGGCAAAAATGAATATGGCACTATACCCGATCCGGAATGGTTTAATGCGATTCCCGGCAAAGGAATTATAGCGGTTGTAGATCAGAAGGAAATTTATATTGGAACCCGAAAGTTAATGACCGAAAGGAAAATCGATCCGGGGACAACCGAAAATGCTATAATAAAGCTGGAGGACGAAGGAAAGACAGCAATGTTGATGGCGGTAAACAATAAAATTGAAGCCATAATAGCGGTTGCGGATACTTTAAAGGAAAGTTCTGAAGAAGCTATAAAGGAATTGCAGGATATGGGTATTTTGGTATATATGATAACCGGTGACAACCAGAGGACAGCCAAGGCTATTGCAAAGCAGGTGGGCATTGAAAATGTTCTTTCGGAGGTACTTCCCGAGAACAAGGCTGAGGAAGTGGAGAAGCTCAAAAAGCAAGGCAAAATTGTTGCAATGGTTGGGGATGGAATCAATGATGCTCCTGCATTGGCTACAGCAGACATCGGTATGGCTATTGGTACGGGTACTGATGTGGCGATTGAAGCAGCAGATATTACTTTGATGCGGGGTGATTTAATTACTATTCCTGCTGCAATTCGTTTATCTAGGAAAACCATGGGGAAAATCAAGCAGAATTTATTCTGGGCGTTTATATATAACATTATTGGCATACCCTTTGCAGCCATGGGATTGTTAAATCCAATGATAGCAGGGGGAGCCATGGCATTTAGTTCGGTATCGGTTGTTACCAATTCCCTTAGCTTAAAGAGGTTTAAGCCTTATAAAAAGTAACACAATAAAAACTATATAGCTTATGTGTCAACTAATATTACTTTATTATTCTGAAAATTCAGTTTTGGTCCATAATCTATATAAATAAATCAAACGGGAGGTTTGGCACATGTCTAAGGAAATAGTAAATTTAACAGTTGACGGAATGTCCTGCAGTCACTGCGAAAACAGTGTAAAAAAATCTGTTGGGGATCTGAAGGGGGTCGATGGTGTCAAAGTAGATCTAAAGGGTAAAAAGGTTTTCGTGGAATATGATGCTGATAAGGTTAATCTTGAAACTATCATAGAAACCATTGAGGATCAGGGTTATGATGTGGAAAAGTAAGGATGACACAAAAGAACCGTCCCCCCGTGACAGGTGACACGGGGGGACGGTTCTTTTCTTAGAGTATAATTATAGTTGGCAAGACAAGTAAATAATTAGGAGATATCCGAAGATATCTCCCATATACATAAATCATCCTGTATAATGTTAATTGACAAAAAAAAACATTGATAGGAGTAGATT
>JAAYNA010000037.1 GCA_012521105.1 Clostridiaceae bacterium | reverse complement strand
CTGTATTTTTATGTACCCATTTTCCGAGATCTTTAAAAGCTGGAATATACTATGAACGCGCAATAAAGTCTATGAAGGAAAAGAACTATGTTGATGCTCAAAATGAGCTTGAAAAGGCTTATGCCATATTCCGGGATTCTCCTGAAATAACGGGTAATCTGGTTATATGCAACTATATGAATGTTAATACGACTGAAATGTTTCAATTGATGGATGAAATCGTAACAAAGAAAATGAAATTTCATGATGATAAGCTTTTTCAGGAGCTATCAGATATATACTATGAAACATATCTATTATACGATTTTCCGGAAGAGTTTTTGAATAATTATGATAAGATTAGTGAAATGCAGGATGAAGATAGAATCACAGAACTGAATAAATACCTGCAAAAATATCCGGATAGCCATTATATAAAAATATTAATCGCGGAAATATTGTATGATCAAAAGAAATATGAGAAGTGTGAAGAATTAGTCAATCAATTAATGGAACACTTCCCGGAAAATGTTCAGATTGCAATGTTTCATGCTGCCATTCTACGTGAAAAGGGAGAGTTTGATAAAGCAGAACAGAAATGCATGCAATTCCTTGAGAAGAATAATCAATCTGCATATATCCTGTCTTCATTATCCATACTTGAATTAAAACGGTATAATGATAAAAAAGCACTTGAGTACGTGGAAAAAGCTTATAGTCTTCAGTCTGATAAGTTTTATATTTTGTTGGATTTGGCCAGAGCTTATTACTACAACAATATGGAAGAAGAGCTAAACACCACTATGAAAGAGATTTTGAACCATCCTGAAGCCGAAAGTTACCAAGAGGAGATGCAAAAGGTTAAAGATATTATTAGCGGATTTATACAGTGGAGATAGGGGGTTGTTCAATGTTTTTCATACCTGGACAGGTAGTATCAGCATTAACGTTTCCCGGGGTTGTTGTGCATGAAATTGCACATCAGATCTTTTGCAGGTGGTTGAAGGTACCAGTATTTGAAGTCTGTTATTTCCGCCTTGAAAATCCATCAGGGTATGTTATTCATGAAAAACCAAAGGAACCGTGGAAAAATATAGTTATTGGAGTGGGCCCTTTTTTTGTTAATACGGCTATTGGCGGGCTTGTCGCGTCGATGGGGGCAATCCCTGTTATAAAGTTTCATACAGGATCATTTATAGATTATTTTTTTATCTGGCTGGGAGTCTCAATTGCAACGCATGCATTTCCAAGCACAGGAGATGCGTCAAATATATGGAGTATTATTAAAGAAAAGGGTACAGGCATTGGTCTTAAGATAATTGGCATTCCAATTGTTTTAGTAATCTATTTAGGTACATTATTGTCCGTTGTCTGGTTTGATTTGTTTTACGGTATTGCAGTTGCCATGGTATTACCAAATTTATTAATCCGTTTATTTGCATAGAGAGCAAACAGCAAAACAGATTTGAGAAATTATTATATTGAATGACCTGATTAGCAAAAAAGGCTCTACAGAAATAATGTTTAAAAAAATTATGCATGAGGTGAATATAATGAAAAAGCTGAAGATATCATTTTTTATTATATTTTTGCTTGTTAGTATGTTCTTTTTTACCTCAGACAATTTTGCGGCAACATATAAATATGATGATTTGAACAGGCTTGTAGAGGCAGTTTATGACGATGGAACAATAGTAAGGTATACATACGACGGTGCGGGAAACATTCTGGAGGTCGAAGTAATTAATCTGCCTAAATTGGATCCCATAGGAAACAAAACGGTAAAAGCAGGGCAATTGCTTAAGTTTACAGTAACCGTTTCGGGCAGCGAAGGCTTAACCCCTGTTTTGGCAGCGTATAACTTGCCGGAAGGTGCAAAGTTCGATGTTGAAACAGGGGTGTTTGCATGGGTACCTGCTTCTGAACAAACAGGAGTATATGAAGGTATCAGGTTTGAAGCTGTTGTGGGTGAGGTTGTTCTGTTTGAAGAGATCACCATTACAGTTACGGGGACAAACACTCCTGCCGGTCAAAACGTAGAAGTGGTTGATGAAGAAAGCGGTGCAGCAATTACGTTTGAAAATGTTGAAACACAGGGCACCACAACCGTTACTGTGCATAACAGTCTGCCTGAAGGAATACTTTCCGGTGCGAACATGTTTCCTGTATATTATGACATTGAAACAGATGCAGGGTTTACAGGCAAGGCACGAATCAAGATTAAATATGATATAACCGGATATGAAGAAAACGAAAAGATTTGAGGCTGTACCAGTTAAAAGACGGGAAAACGACAGATATAACCGAACCGGTAAACCCGGGGATTGGCGGTAATCCTGACACGAAAATGAAAACCATAGAAGGCGCTGTTGAACATTTCTGTTTCTTTGGAATAGGAATTCCAAACAGAGCGCCGGTTGCAAATGCCGGAGCCGATCTGGTGGTTAAGGCTGAATCTGGCAAAGGTGCGGAAATAGTATTGGATGGTTCATTATCCTATGATCCGGATGCCTCATTAGAAGGCCTGAAAGAGCCGGATTTTACGCCTGACGGAAGAAGTATTGTGAGCTATAAATGGACAGGCCCTTTTGGAGAAGCAGAAGGTGTCAGGCCGACTGTAGTTATACCGCCGGGGCTGTGGGAATGCACACTTACCGTAAGTGACGGTTGGCTTGAGTCACAGGACACGGTTACTGTAAATGTTAAGAAAGCAGAAGATAACGGCAATGATGAAGATGATGAAGAAGATGATGATGAGCACGATGATGAATACAGCAGTTTTCCCTATACCATTTTCTCAGGAAGCAATGATAGCCCTGTTTTAATATTTGGTGCAAATATAGAAATAGGGGGGGATTTACACACAAACAACAATTTGCTGTTCCTTGGCTTTAATTTTGCGGTGGACGGTATTTGCAAATCGGTGGGGGAAATTGTGGCGATAGGAAATAATGTGAATATCAAAACTAAAGAAGTTAACGCAGAAACAATTGAGATGCCGGACTGGACAGGTAATATAAGGGCAGGGGCATTGAAGAACGGAAAACAGTATAACACAGACAAGATCTTTGCCGGTGACGAAATAAACTTAACAATGCCTGCAATTTTTAACGGGAGTTTGTCTGTTGACTGTACAACGCTGAACCTTTCCAAAACCATTTATTCATCGGGCAGTATATCGGTTAATGCATCTGAATGCAAAAGCATCGGGGAGGAAAGGGTTGTAATATGTTCAGAAAACGGTGATATAGTGATAAATACCTCAAATTTCGAGTTAAACGGCTTAATATACGCACCGAACGGAACAGTTGTAATAAACGCAAATAGTTTTACTTTAAATGGAAAGATTGTCGCAAATAACGTTTTGATCAGAGGAAGCAAGATTAGCATCAAAAATATTTCAACAACTAAATAGCTTAATTCAGGTTGGAATGGGAAAAAGATTTATACGATAAAGTAGGCTTCAAATGGCTCATGTGATACAAACAAAAGGAGGGCAGATAATGACCAAAAAATATTATATTTCCTTTTTTAGACCGTTTGCATTTGCGTACTTATGGTGGACTGTCATAATAGCTGTTGCATTAATTGTAAATCCCACTATATATAGCTTTGTTGGGTTTTCGGTAGCGGGCATAGTATTTATAGGATTATTTGTTTTTATTTTTATTAGAATGGCTCCAATCAAAATAAATAAGGATGGGTTAGTAGTTAAAAGGAATTCATTTACGATACAGTGGGAGACTATACCATGGGATGAAATTGAGCAGGCAGAAACTGAATTGTATGCTTTTGTCCGTTTTATAAAAATATCATATAAAAACAAAAATGGCACTCAATCCCGTCTAATACCACTGTCTGTACATAAAAAAGATAAGTTTATTGAGGCATTGCTAAAATATATACCTAATGATGAGAATCCGCTAAAGGCGTTATTAATAACCGGAGATAGGCCAACAAACAGGAACAGGCTTTTATATAAAAAAACTGATTCATTAGAGTCAGTAGAGCAGGCTCCTTTCCAGGAAGAAGGCAAAAAAGGTATTGGAGGATTACTCATCTTGGTTGCCATTGGAAGAATACTTTCCCCCATAAGTGCTACAATAATGATTAATAAATCATTAAAAACATTATTGATAGATTTGCAACAAACACCAATTCCTAATTTGGGCCTATGGAAAAGAGCATTTATGTTTGAGTTTTTCACAAATGTTGTTCTGTTGCTATTCGGTATTATTTTATTAATTCTTTTTTTTTGGAAAGAGAAAAGCTTTTAAGAACGCTTTTATTTTTCAACTTCTATTGCATTGTTTGTTAAGCGTATTAAGTGCGTTTTTCCTATCTGAATTGCATAGTTTAATTCCTGAGATTATAAGTGATCCATATTATGGTGCAAAAATGGCTATATTAACAGCATTAATTTGGATTCCATATATATGTACTTCGCCCCGCGTAAAGAATACATTTGTCCGATAGAATGTGTTATTACTTACGATAAAAACAAAAAGTATAAAGTGCGCTATAAATTCAAAATCTAAATTCCTTAGGTATCCTTCATTTGAAATTACCTTTAGAAACGAAGAATACAATGATGCATCATATGCATTTTTAAGTTCTTTTACAGAGAAAATTAGTAATTGAACATAATATCCAGAATCGGAACTAATGATATATCATATACTCCCAGGACTGATCCTGATTTTTATAATAAAACATTGCTGTGTTTATTTACCCATCAAGCTGTTCCCCATAAGGTGGGACAGGTTGATATCCGGGAGGTTTATAACGATGGAAGCGATAATTATATTGTGCCGGACAAAACAGGAGTTATAAGATGCTGATGGTTTGACAGTAATATGCAAATTAATATAGTTACAGATTGAATTATTTGTTTGACTAAATAAGCATTATACTATATCTTAAGAAATGAACGGATAACAGTTTAATGTAAATTAAGGTGGAGGGGTTACTATGAAACACAAGTTTGATATTCCGGATACTAAAAAAATCAGGCTAATTATTAACACCGATGCAAAGAATGAAGCAGACGATCAGTTTGCAATTGTCCATGCTTTGCTAACACCCAGATTTATCACAAAGGGTATTATTGCAGCTCATTTTGGTACAGAGCGCACAACCGAATCTATGCAAGAAAGCTACGACGAATGTTTAAAACTGCTTGAACTTATGGAGCTTACCGATGAGATTCCGCTGTATAAGGGTGCTGAAACCAAAATACCCGATGAGCAAACACCAGTACTTTCGGAAGGTGCAGAACTCATAATACGTGAAGCCATGGCTGACAGCGATAAACCGTTATATGTAATTTTCCTTGGCCCTTTAACCGATTTGGCTTCGGCTTATCTTAAAGAGCCTTCCATTGAGGATAAGTTGACAGCAATATGGATTGGGGGAGGAGCATGGCCCAATGGTGAGAGAGAATTTAATTTAAGTAATGATATTGAAGCTGCAAATGTTGTAATGCGTTCAAATATACCATTATGGCAGGTACCACGTAATGTTTATTCTACAATCAGGGTAAGTATTGCTGAACTTGCAGTAAAAGTGAAGCCCTATGGGAAAGTTGGGGAATACTTGTTCCAGCAGCTTTATGATTTTAATTTCAAATTGAAAGACAATATGCGTTTCCCGAAGGGTGAAATGTGGAGTCTTGGGGATTCACCCGCTGTGAGTTTGCTTTTGGATCCGCATGAATACTACTACGAAATGAAACCAGCACCAAGGATTACACCCGATATGAGGTATGTGCATTACCAGAATGAAAGGTTAATCCGTGTTTACAATTATGTTGACTCACGTTTTACCTTAGAGGATATGTTCGCAAAACTAAAACTTTACTATGGAGAATAATACGGAAGCAGGAGGACGGTTCTTTTACTTATGAAAGAATCGTTTCCCAAATAAACCGAAGGCTTAGAAGGAACTACATAAAATCAATACACAAGTGTGTAAAAAACAGAATACGGATAATAATGCTGGGGGTGCCTTGAAAGGCTGAGAAAGAGGATTGTACTCTTAACCCTTTGAACCTGATGCGGTTAGTACCGCCGGAGGGAAGCTGAACAATATTACTATGATTGTTGTTTACGCTTACCCTTGCAGGTAAGCGTTTTTTAATTTTATAAATTTTATAGCGCAATATTTACCATGAAGAAGCGGTGATTTAATGAATAAACTGTATAGAATACTAGACGCTAATATAAACAGGGCATCGGAAGGCTTAAGAGTTTTAGAGGATCTTTCCCGGTTTTATTTTAATGATATGCTCCTTTCTAAGGAACTGAAAAAATTAAGACATCTTTTAAGGAAGAACAGTACAGATATGCTTCCAGAACTGATAGAAAACAGGGATTCTGTAAATGATGTAGGCTTAAATATTTCAATGAATCTTAAAATTGATGAAAAATCATCGGTTTTTGAACTTATTATTTCTAATTTTAAAAGGGTTCAGGAAGCTTTGCGGACAATTGAGGAAACCCTGAAGTTAGTTGACAGGTACGAGCTTTCAAAAAAATACGAGGGCTACAGATTTGATATTTATAATATTGAAAAGAAGTTTGTTAATGTGGTAATCAGAAGAAAAAAAGAAACTGAGAATGAATAGATAAATATACTAAATTTAAAATAGAGAGGGGGTCAATCAATGTATACAACACAAATGGACGCTGCAAAAAAAGGGGTTATAACTGATGAAATGAGGATGGTTGCAAAAAAGGAGGGGAAATCGGTTGAGAAAATCCGGGAACTTATTGCCTGTGGGAGAGTAGTAATACCTGCAAATAAAAACCATAAATGCATTGACCCTGAGGGTATTGGTGAGGGTCTCAGAACAAAAATTAACGTCAATCTTGGCATATCAAGAGATTGCTGTGATTTTGACTTTGAACTGGAGAAGGCCAGGAAAGCAATTGAGTTAAAGACTGATGCTATAATGGATTTAAGTTCCTATGGCAAGACCCGTGAATTCAGGCAAAAGCTTATAAAGATGTCTCCTGTAATGATAGGAACTGTACCGATATACGATGCTGTAGGTTTTTACAATAAAGATCTCAGTGAGATAACGGCAGACGAATTTTTCGAAGTAGTGGAACAGCACGCACAGGATGGGGTTGACTTTATGACCATTCACGCAGGTATAAACCGGGAAACTGCCCGGCGTTTTAAAGAAAACATGAGACTTACCAATATAGTATCAAGAGGAGGCTCATTGTTATTTGCATGGATGGAGCTAACTGGGAACGAAAACCCGTTTTATGAGCAGTTCGACAGGCTTCTTGAAATATTTGAAAAGTATGATGTAACCATAAGTCTTGGTGATGCGTTAAGGCCAGGAAGTATAAACGATTCAACAGATGCAGCACAAATACAGGAGCTGATTGTATTGGGTGAGCTAACCAAAAGAGCCTGGAGAAAAAATGTGCAGGTTATGATTGAAGGACCGGGGCATATGGCCATGGACGAGATTGCTGCCAATGTAGTTCTGGAAAAAAGAATTTGCTGTGGGGCACCATTTTATGTCTTAGGACCTATTGTAACTGATATAGCACCTGGATACGACCACATAACCGGAGCCATAGGGGGTGCAATTGCAGCGGCAAACGGCGCTGATTTCCTGTGTTATGTCACTCCTGCAGAACACTTAAGGCTGCCTGATGTTGGCGATATGAAAGAAGGAATCATCGCTTCAAGGATAGCTGCACATGCGGCTGACATTGTTAAGGGAATTGTTGGCGCAAGTGAATGGGACTATAAGATGAGCGAAGCAAGAAGAAACCTTGACTGGGATAGCATGTTTGAGCTTGCTATAGATTCTGAAAAACCAAGGAAATACAGGGAAAGTTCAAAACCCGATCAGGAGGATACCTGTACAATGTGCGGGAAAATGTGTGCAGTCAGAAACACGAATAAGATACTTAAGGGTGAGGACATTAATATTTTGTAAGTGGAAGCAGGGGATTTGGCAAACAGGAAAAGTTACGTACTTATTCATAAAACAGGGGTATTTTTTGGATACCCCTGTTTTTCGTATGGGCATTCCCGAAATCCTGATTAGCGAGAGAATCCCTTTTATTCAGGCTACCATTCAAGCATGATTTCATAGCCTAACCTTATTGGCAGGAGGTTAAGCTTTCATTGTGGACAATACCACGTTCGGCATCAACAGTAACAACACATCCACTCTTAAGCAGGCTTGTGGCATTCTGCGCACCCACAATAACCGGAATATCAAGAGCCAGACCCACCGTTGCAGCATGGTTGTTCGTTCCGTTCTCTTCTACGATTAGCGCCGAAGCACTTTTTATCACGGGCATCATATCGTTTGTTGTGTAAGGCACCACGAGAATGCTGCCTTTTACAAATTTATTTTTTACTTCCTCAATGGTCTTAGCAACACATAACTCCCCAGTAATTACTCCTGTGCCAATACCGGTTCCCTTCACAATTACTTTTCCGACAAGCTGTACCTTCAGAATATTGGTTGTACCACTAACGCCAGTGGGTACACCGGCAGTAATTACAGTCAGATCACCATGCTTTACCAAACCAGATTCTAAAGCTTTTTCTACACCCATATCAAACATCTCGTCGGTGGATATTGCTTCTTTAACCAGGAATGGAATTACTCCCCAGCACAGCGACAGTTGCCTCTGTACCCTCGGACTTACGGTGGTTGCAATGATAGGACAATCCGGTCTGAATCGTGAGATCATACGAGCTGTATGCCCTGATTTTGTTACCGAAATAATGGCAGATGCCTTCAAGTCCATTGCAGTAGTGCAGGTAGCGTGGCAAATGGCATTAGTGATTGTGGGCAGCATCTCATGCTGTGTATTCACGAACCGCTTCCAGTAGTCCATTGATATTTCTGCTTTTTCAGCTATTTTTGACATCGTTTTAAGAGTTTCTACCGGATACTTACCCATTGCAGTTTCTCCCGACAGCATAATAGAACTGGTGCCATCATAAATCGCATTGGCTACGTCACTGGCTTCAGCCCGGGTGGGTCTGGGGTTCCGAATCATAGAGTCAAGCATTTGCGTAGCGGTAATAACAGGTTTACCGCTGCGATAACACTTTTCAATCAGCATCTTTTGTACAATGGGTACTTCTTCTACTGGGATTTCTACCCCTAAATCTCCACGGGCCACCATGATCCCATCCGATACAAGAAGAATCTCGTCAATGTTATTTACTCCCTGGCGGTTTTCAATTTTGGATATGATTTTAATATCCTGACCTTTGTATTTATCCAGGACTTTTCTAATTTCGATTACGTCCTCTGCCTTCCGTACAAAGGAAGCTGCAATAAAATCAACGTCATTTTCAATTCCAAACTTAATATCCTCGATATCTTGTTCGGTGATGGACGGAAGGTTAATCTCTACTCCAGGAACATTGATCCCTTTGGTATTGCCCAATATTCCACCATTTAAAACAACACAGTGAACATCCTTCTCTACAATTCCTATAACTTCCAGCTCTATCAATCCATCATCTACCAGGATTCGATCGCCTTTTTTTACATCCTGATAAAGTCCTTTATACGACACCGATACCTTATGCTTATCGCCTAAAATGTCATCGTAGGCCAATATAAAGCTATCTCCCGCAGATAAGGTAACAGCGCCATCTTTGAACTTCCCTATACGAATTTCAGGACCCTTTGTATCCAGCAGCAATGCCACCGGACGCCCTGTTTCCTCTCTGATCTTTTTCAGCATGTCAATTCTGTTTTTGTGTTCCTGGTATGAGCCATGAGAAAAATTCATTCTGGCCACATCCATTCCCGCAAGAACCAGTTCTCTCATGATTTCTTCACTTTCACAAGCCGGTCCAAGGGTACAAATAATTTTAGTTTTTCGCATGTATTATAAACCCCCAAATAAAACATTGTGTTTTGATAAAACAGCTTTTTTGTCCAGCATACCGATGCAATGAAAAATGAGGTTACATTAGCATCGAAATTAGCATGAGGCCTTTCCTGTAACATAGTGTCAAAAAAAGTGCAAGACATATGATACCTTGCTTTCTGTTTGTATGTCATATGGAATTGACGCTATCAATAGTACCACATCTTTTTAGGTGGGTAAAGAGCAAAGAAGATGATTACTATCTCAATTACATTTGTACTGTTCATACCTTTACATAAAACACTAAATTATGGAGATTTGCTAATGCAGACAAGTGCAATTCATGGTAAAATTTAAGAAACAGAACAATTGCATAACCGGAGAGACCTATGTATAGAATTATGCTTATTGAAGATGATTTAACCATAGCAGAAGTAATAAAGGAACATTTAAGCAAATGGGGTTATGATGTTGTTTATGTTACAGATTTTAAAAACATCACAGAGCAGATTATTAACTTTGACCCACATTTGGTTCTGCTTGATGTGATGCTTCCTTTTTACAATGGCTACTATTGGTGCAAAGAGCTGCGCAAGATTTCAAAGGTTCCTGTAATTTTTATATCATCTGCAGCTGACAACATGAATATAGTGATGGCCATGAATATGGGCGGAGATGACTTTATTACCAAACCCTTTGATTTGAATGTATTGACTGCGAAGGTGGGAGCACTCATTCGCCGTACCTACTCTTTTCAGGGAAGGATGAATGTGATGGAACATAAAGGTGTTATCCTGAACCTGAATGATACAACCGTATCTTATAACAATGAAAAAGCTGAGCTGACAAAAAACGAGCTGAAAATTTTACAGCTTTTAATGGAAAACGCCGAAAAAGTGGTTTCTCGTGAGGATATTATGCAGTGTCTATGGGAAAGTGACAGCTTTATCGATGACAATACTTTAACTGTGAATATAACCCGGTTACGCAAAAAACTTGCTTCAATAGGTTTGGAGAACTTCATCACTACTAAAAAAGGTCTTGGATATATAGTGGAATAGAAAAAACAGTGTGAAGGAAGTACCAAAGATGCTGTTTTCATACTTAAAAAGCCGTAAATTTGGAATTTTAATTATTTTTATTTCCTTGGGGATTTTTGTTTCGGTATTTTTCCTGTATGATCTTCCGTTGGAATCTATAGGATATGCATCCGTATTGGTACTGCTTTTTCTTTTCCTCGTTGCTGTTTTTGATTTTATATCTTTTGTTCGGCAGCATAATATTTTGAAAAAGCTTCAAAGCAGTATAACCATATCCGATTTCATGCTTCCTGAACCAAAGAACCTGATAGAAGAGGATTATCAGAACCTTATAAAAATTCTTGATAAAGCGCGCTCTGAAGCCATAAATGAAATGGACAGAACATATCGTGATATGGTAGATTACTATACTATATGGGCTCATCAGATAAAAATACCGATATCTGCCATGCGACTGGTTTTACAATCCAACCAGAACAACGGGAATAATGAACTTCAGGAGCAATTGATCCGGATAGAGCATTATGTTGAAATGGTTCTGCAATACCTTCGCACCGAAAGCATTAATGCAGATCTGCTGCTGAGAAGGGTTCAGCTTGACGATATCATAAAAAGTGCGGTTAAACAATACGCAAAGACCTTTATACGGAAAAAAATAAAACTTAATTACAACAGTGTAAACTTTGAAGTACTGACCGATGTAAAATGGCTTACATTCGTATTAAAACAGATCTTATCCAATGCGTTAAAATATACGAATACCGGTGAAATTTCAATATATATGGATCCTAACCTGCATGATACACTGGTTATTGAAGATACCGGCATTGGCATTGAACAGGAAGATCTGCCACGGATTTTTGAAAAAGGTTTCACAGGTTATAACGGCAGGTTTGATCATAAATCTACAGGAATAGGACTATACCTCTGTAAGCGAATTTTAGACAGGCTGTCCCATTCAATAAATGTTTCTTCTACGGTTGGCAAAGGAACGCGGGTAATGATAGGGTTTAAAAAAGCTGAAATAACTGATGAATAAGGGTTAAAGGGTGCAAACCTTACAAAAATGAAAGGTAGCATGGGAAAATGTAAGCCAAAGTTATGGCGAGGCATTTTCTCTTTTTTTATAATGATTAGGAAAAATAACGATTTGGAGGGTAAGGGTATGCCTCTTTTAGAAGTGAAACATTTAAAGAAAGTATATACCACCCGCTTTGGTGGAAATCCCGTACAGGCTCTTTCCAATGTTTCTTTCTCTGTTGAACAGGGAGAGTTTGTTGCAATAATGGGGGAATCGGGTTCAGGTAAAACCACGTTATTAAATATAATAGCGGCATTCGATAAACCAACAGATGGCGAAGTTCTGCTTAATGGTAAAAGTATTCATTCAATTAAAGAAAGTGAGATAGCAGCTTTCAGAAGAGAACATCTTGGTTTTGTGTTTCAGGATTTCAATCTGTTAGATACATTTTCAATTCAGGATAATATTTTTCTGCCCCTTGTTCTGGCGGGAAATTCCTTCGAAGAAATGAACAGAGAACTAATCCCCATTGCCCGGAAACTTGGCATTAATGATATATTAATGAAGTTTCCCTATGAGGTTTCTGGCGGGCAGAAACAGCGGGCAGCCATAGCCAGGGCACTGATTACAAGGCCTCAGATTATACTTGCCGATGAACCCACCGGGGCGCTGGATTCACATTCGACCGAAGGGTTGTTAAAGCTCTTTTCAGAGATCAATAATGCCGGACAGACAATTTTAATGGTAACACATAGTATAAAATCTGCCTGTCATGCAAGCAGAGTTCTTTTTATCAAGGATGGGGAGCTGTTCCATCAGCTCTACAGAGGCTCTCTTTCATACGCTGAAATGTATCAGAGAATAACAGATACACTGACCATGATTGCAACGGGTGGTGAACGTTTTGAGTAGATTCTTTTATGGTAAGCTTGCATTTAACAATATTAAACGAAACACAAAAGCTTATATCCCTTTTATTTTAACCTGTATTGGGACTATTGCGCTGTTTTATAACATGTATTTTCTTACCGTGGCAGAGGATATTGGCAGTGTAAGCGACAGTAGAAGCTTAAGAATTATACTGAGGATGGGAATGGCTGTTGTTGGAATTTTTTCTGTTATTTTTTTGTTTTATACCAACAGCTTCCTCATTAAACAGCGGAAAAAGGAGTTTGGTCTTTTTAATGTACTTGGCATGGAGAAAAAACACATTGCCAGGATGATGTTTATTGAGACCATGATGATTGGTATCTTCAGTATTATCACAGGCCTTCTGGCGGGTATTCTTACCAGTAAGCTGATGATTCTGCTCTGTTGAAACTGGTTTTGTTTAAAGCCACCTTTGGTTTTGAAATACCTGTTGAGGCTATTGTTGCTACTGTAATTCTTTTTGGCGCTATTTTTATATTGAACCTTGTATACAACTACATCCAGGTTCATCGCACAAGGCTGGTTGAACTGCTTAAATCCGCCGATATGGGTGAGAAGGAACCCAAAACCAAATGGCTTATGACCCTTGTTGTAGTTGTATGCCTTGGGGCAGGGTATTTTATTTCCCTTACAACAGAAGCCCCGCTGGCTGCGCTGAATATCTTCTTTGTTGCTGTCATACTTGTTATTACAGGAACATATTGCCTGTTTACATCAGGAAGCATAGCTTTGCTTAAAATGCTGAGGAAGAATAAAAAGTACTATTACAAGGCAAAACATTTCACATCGGTATCTGGTATGATATACCGCATGAAACAGAACGCCATAGGACTTGCCAATATATGTATTCTTTCAACAGCAGTTATTATTATGCTGTCTACAACCTTTTCGCTGTATATTGGTATGGAGGATGTGCTGCGTACCAGATACCCCAGAAACCTGATAGTGAATGCAGGAAATGTTTCGGCGGAACAGATGCAAACGCTTAACGGGTTAATTGAAGAACAGGTTAAACAGGCCGGTATAAACCAAAAGAACACAATGTACTTCAGGTTTATGTCTTTTGTGACGCTGAAAAATGGCTCTGAGTATATTTCCGACTACCGGTCCGCACTTAGTGCCAATGACGTTGCTCATTTTGTATTTATAACCCAGGAAGATTATAACAGGATAGAAAACACCTCGGTAGTCCTGGATGATAATGAAATACTTCTGTATATCATGCAGGGTAAAATACCCGGTGGAGAAATAAGTTTCAACGGTATGAAACTTACCATAAAGGAGCGGCTTTCTTCCTTTTTTACTGCAGACAGAACATCGGCTTTACTGGCACAGGACTATTATATTGTAGTGAAAGATGAAAATAGCATCAATAGAGTTTACGAGGCTTTAAACGGTAATGGCGATATGGGTGAGCTGTCGTATTTTTACGGGTTTGATACAGATGTATCAAAGGAAGCACAGATAGAACTGGCCGGTATATTGAGGCAAAGAATAAGACAGGTGGCGGAATCTGCATATGTTGAAGGCCCTGAACTTGAAAGAGAAGGATTCTATACAATTTATGGAGGGCTGTTTTTCCTTGGCATATTCCTTGGGCTTCTGTTCATTATGGCAACGGTTTTAATTATCTATTATAAACAGATTGCAGAGGGTTTTGATGACCGGAAGAGATTCAATATTATGCAGAAAGTTGGTATGAGCCATAACGAGGTAAAGAAATCTATCAGAAGTCAGGTACTTACCGTGTTTTTCCTGCCCCTTGGCGCAGCAGTTGTGCATCTGGCCTTTGCCTTCAAGGTTATAACAAAATTACTTTTAATATTTAACCTGAATAATGTTACGTTGTTTGCCGGATGTACCCTGTTAACTGTTTTTGTTTTTGCTGTTTTCTATTCCATCGTTTATTCGCTGACATCCAGAACCTATTACAGGATTATAAGTGCATAGTTTTTGCTACGTGCATCAAATAGAATGTTAAAGTCATTCCCTCCTGCGTTGTTATCAGCATTATTAATAACAAGGGAGGGAAAATTTTATCTTGTTGTGGTTAAAAATTTACTGTGATTATTATATAATGAGTTAAGCTATAAAGAAATTTTGCTTTATATTATGGGAAGCAGGATTATAGTTATATGAGCTGCATAAAAATTGACGGCATAGAAATTGAAGTTATCAGAAAAAACATAAAGAACATGCATTTATATGTCCTCCCGCCCGATGGCAGGGTGAGGATTACAGCGCCTGTGAAATTAAAAGACGCTGCCATAAGAATTTTTGCCACTTCAAAACTGGATTGGATTAAAAAACATCGTGCAAAATACCTGGCACAAAAAATGCAACCCGAAAAGAGGTTTGAGTCAGGAGAAATTCATTATTATCAGGGTAAAGGTTATATACTAAATGTCTTGCACACAAATAGCAAGCAAAGAGTAGAGGTATGTAAAGAAAAAAACCGGATTAATCTGTTTGTTCGTGAAGGCAGTACGATGGAACAAAGAAAAAAAGTACTCACAGAATGGTATAGAAGTAAGCTTAAAGAGCAGATTCCCGGCATAATAGAGAAGTGGGAAAAAATAATGGGTGTGAAGGTTAAAAGCTTTGGCGTTAAACTAATGAAAACCCGGTGGGGTACATGCAATATAAATACAGGGCGGATTTGGATTAATCTTGAACTGGCGAAAAGATCTGATAGATGCCTTGAATATATAGTGGTTCATGAAATGACACATCTTATTGAAAAATACCACAATAAAAGGTTTTATTCATACATGAATATGTTTATGCCCGACTGGAAGGAGATTAGACAGGAGCTGAAGAACTCTTCCATAGCTATTCAATGACTCTTCCAAGGGGTTTTAAGTCAAAATACTCTAAAGCAGTGTTTACATCCTCAATTTGGTATATTTTTTTCTCTATACAGAAAAGAATTATCAGATCAAACAGTTCACTTTTTGACAGGGAATAGCCCGCTGAAGCTAATAAATCGTTTGTTTCATCAATGTCAAGCTCCAGGGCCAGTGCCAAAGAAATAACGGTATTTTTATTGGGCTTGTATCCAGTATTTGTGCGTATTTTAGAAAAGTGCCTGCGATCAATGCCTGCCTTTCTGTAAACCTGTGAATCGCTGAGGCCGCTTTTGTCTATGAATTTAAGAAGTGTCTGGCTGAAAGACGGCTTTTTGTTTCCTTCAATAAAGTTCTCCAATTCATAGTGAGTTGGCTCGTATATAAATTGTGCACTTTCAGAGAGCATTACGACATGATAGTTTTCGTCTATAAATGCTTTTAAATCCTGAAGCGTCTTATTAGTAAGCATTCATTATCCCCCAAATGTCGCCTGCCAGGCGACCATTTAATACATATATTTGTATATCATTATACCATAACAAACTAGAGGGGGTTGATTGGTTTGAATACTAATCTGACAGAAATTATTTTTCTGCTTGACAGAAGTGGTTCAATGGGTGGCCTTGAAAACGACACAATAGGAGGGTTTAATGCTTTTATTGAAAAACAGAAGAAAATGCCGGGTGAAACCATTGTAACAACGGTCTTGTTTGACGATAGATACGAAATATTATGGAACGGTGTAGATGTTAAAGATATAAAACTTACCGAAAAAGAGTACTATGTCAGGGGAATGACAGCATTACTTGATGCGATAGGAAAAACCATTCTGGATGTTAACAACAGGCTATCAATAACCGAGGAAAGTAGAAGACCAGGCAAAGTAATATTTGTAATCACAACCGATGGCATGGAAAATGCAAGCAAAGAATTTACCTATGAAAAAGTAAGGGAACTAATAAAACAACAGACCGAAAAACATAACTGGGAATTTATATTTCTTGGCGCCAGTATTGATGCTGTGAAGGAAGCAGGAAGTATAGGAGTAAACCGCAAAGATGCATATAACTTTGAAGCATCACCGGAAGGCGTAAAAAGAATGTATAATGTTGTTTGCGAAGAAGTTAAAAAGAGAAGAGAAAATTTATAAATATTAAAAGTGAGCCTTGTTTAATTTCAGGGCTCACTTTTTAGTCTTGCGAATAATTAACACTGTAACAGTAACGAGAACAAATAAAATCAGCATTAGTATTACTAATGTTAACGGTTTGCTGTAAATAAACCTATAGTTGAATGTATTTTGTATCTTAATTTTATTATTTGCATGTATTGCAAAAGACAGGTCGTTTTCAGGCAGTGTTGCTAAACTTGCAGAATAATGCCGAGGTCTTATGTTTTCAAGCTCTATACTGCTTTGAACTATGTGTGGGGCCTGGGAGGGAGTGATAATTTCAATATTCAGGTTTTCAAATGCTACCCAATACCTTGCAGGGGTCAGTAAGTATGAAAAAGTATACAGGGGATTTCTGGTTTTTCTTGCATCCATTGTTCCCAGTGTATTATAACCAACGCTGACAGTTTTGGAAGAGTTCGCCTGAAACTGAACGCTATATACCAAAATAATGAGCCTGTTTACAAAGAACTGAGCTGCTAAATCATAACCCGATACAAAAGAGCTTCCTGTTAATGCTTCGTCCATGGCTGATATAAACATCCTGTAAATCTGTGACCTGTCAATATTAAGAATACTTGAGTTTATAATACCGGAATACTCTGTTTCTCCATTTATTACCTTTACGATCCTGTCTTCTATATAAGATTTTACGCTAATAGCCTTTTCTGACACATTATATGAAAAATTATCTGTTTTTTCTCTATGACTTCCGTCGGTATAACCTTCAATTTGAAAATCTGACCGGCCATCTAAAACAAATATTTCAAAGGTGGTTTTTCCATAGCACCATCCCGAAACCTCTATATAGTTTTCTCCCCCTTCAAAGGAATGAAAACCATCGGCCACAATTTTTGTGCTGTTTGTGTCAGTTTCATTGAACTTAACAGAAAAATGCATGCGTTCTTCGTTTTTTGGGATTACCTCAAAAGTATACAAAACACCCCGGTCGTCCTCTGAAAAATTCTTACCCTGATAGGGACCGGTAGTTATAGTTTCTGTAACTTTTAAAATATCCAATGAAATGTTTTCATGATCAGTCGCAGCACCGTAACTTTCCACTGATTCGCCTATGTATATTTCAAAGGGAACATTCTCATTATCAGCCAGTATGGATATATCATCCTTCGAAAAGTTGTTAACCTTACCAATAAAGGGAAATGCCATCTGCACAGTTACGTTTTCATCTGCCGGATTAAACATTTCATATGTAGCTGTTACCCGACCGGTAATTGTGTATTCATACTCATTAAATTTGCTTAAGTCAAACAAAAGGTGCTCGCTTTTGACTTCTAAAGGTGAGTTTTTATCCACCGTTAAAACTTCAAAGGACGGATAGCCCTGCCAGTAGACAGGCAATGAATTGGCAAAGGAGGGTGGCATTAAAGTCAATAAGAAAAAAGGTATTAACATGAATACCAGCCTTTTATTTTTTTTATGCGACATAATAACCTCACTTAATTATTCTATACTTACATTATATTACAACCGGGAAGCAGGCGCAACAGCAGTTCAGGAAAACAGAAAAAAGATTCATATTAAATAATTCAGATAAAGTTCAGATAAACAACACTGGTAATTCAGTTTGGCATGCTTAAATAATTACAGATAAACCGAAAGGAGTGGATGTCATGAGGAATACGGGTGGAAGGCATGAGATAAAGCATTTTATTAATTATTTTGACTTTGTTCAGCTTCGCTCAAGGCTTCCCCATGTGTTAAAACCCGACAGAAATGCAGTTGATGGTAATGCTTACCGGGTACGCAGCCTGTACTTTGATAATTATAATGATAAGGCATTGCGCGAAAAAATAGACGGCGTAGATTATCGTGAAAAGTTTCGGTTAAGACTGTACAACAATGATCCTTCATTTATAAAGCTGGAAAAGAAAAGCAAGAAAAGCGGTCTGTGTTTTAAGCAAAGTGCGGTAATACCCCTGGAATTTTGTGAGAGGCTGCTTGATGGTGAATACGATGTGTTAAAGCAGGGTGGTCATCCACTTGCGCTTGAGCTTTACACCAAGCTGAACTCGCAGCTTCTAAGGCCTAAAAACATTGTAGATTACAAGCGTGAGGCCTATGTTTTTCAGGCGGGCAATGTACGGGTTACCCTTGACTACGATATCCGGGCGGGTACTGATATAAAAACATTTCTTAAACGGGATATTATAACTTTCCCAATTCACCGAAAAATAGTCCTTGAAGTTAAGTATGATCGCTTTATACCTGAAATCGTAAGGGGAGTAGTTGCTCTTTCAAACAGGCAGCAAACTGCATTTTCAAAGTATGCTGCTGCAAGAATAATATAATGCTGGAGGTAGAATCATGACAACATTTAGAGATATATTTAAAAGCAGTTTCCTGGAGAAGGTAACAGAATTTTCTTTTTCGGATGTAGTTATTGCAATGCTAATTTCTTTTGCCCTGGGTCTTTTTATTTTTTATGTTTACAAAAAGACTTTTGCCGGGGTTATGTATTCCGCATCCTTTGGTGTGTCTATTATGGGCATGACTTTAGTCACAACCCTTATCATAATTGCTGTTACGTCAAATGTTGTTTTGTCCCTTGGTATGGTAGGTGCATTATCTATTGTTCGTTTCAGAACTGCAATAAAAGAGCCTCTTGATATTGTATTTCTGTTCTGGTCCATATCGGCAGGTATTGTAACCGGTGCCGGGTTACTGCCCCTTGCCGTATTCGGTTCTTTGTTTATTGGAATAATTCTTTTAATATTTGTAAACAGAAAAAGCACCGATAATCCGTACATTATCGTTCTTAACCTTGAAAATGACAGGGCAGAAGATGATGCTGTTTCATTGATCAGATCAAAGACCAGAAAATCGCTGATAAAATCCAAAACCGTATCCCATAATGGTATAGAGCTTACTGTAGAAGTGCGACTGTTAGACATGTCCTGTAAGCTGGTCAACGAGCTTCTTGAAGTTAACGGTGTAAATAATGCGGTACTTGTAAGCTATAACGGTGATTACACTGCATAGTTAAAAAACACCCTTAGGTTGAGGTGAAAGAATGATCGAAAGCAAAAGAGTAAATATAATAATCTTTATTTCAATGGCATTTGCCCTGATTATTGTTACAGCATTAATTATCGCAGATAATACCATTGATACCGGTGCTTATAAAAGTGAACCGGCATATGCTGCTAAAGTTTTTGGTACCGACATCATATCCATAGAAATCATTGCTGACGAAAATGAGTGGCAGGAGATGCTTGTTAATGCTACTTCAGAAGAATATATTATGGTGGATGTGATTGTCAACGGTACAAAATTTCAAAAGGTTGGTATCCGGCCTAAAGGAAATTCCAGCCTTTCACAGGTAGCAAAGTCAGACAGTGACCGCTACAGTTTCCGCCTGCAGTTTGACGAATATATAAAGAGCCAAACATGCTTTGGGCTTGAAAGCTTTGTTCTCAACAATATGTTGGGGGATAATACCTATATGAAGGAATACATCTCTTTTGATCTGATGAGGGAGGCCGGGGTTAATACACCCTATTTCGCCTTTGCTGATATAAAGGTAAACGGAGAACCGTGGGGTTTCTATCTTGCGATTGAGCTGTACAACAAAAGCTACGAGCAGCGGGTTTTTGGAGATACCTCGGGTATGTTGTACAATGTAAAAAGTAAGGATATTGGTAGTAATAGCGTGCAGCAATTCCCCGGTAATAAATTGAATGGTAATATACAGCCATTTAACCCCGGAAACAGAGAAAATAAAGGAATGCTGCCCCTTAACCCCGATGATGCAGGAAATGACGAAATCCACCCTTTTAATCCCGGAGACATGGAAAATGGCGAAATGCAGCAAGGTGATCCTGGTGACAGTAATGAAACGTCACGAACTATCCCAGGCAACAGGTGGAAAAATGGAACACTGCCAGTTAACCCCGGTGGCATGGGAAATGGTGAAATCCAGCCAGGTGCTCCCGGCAATGAAGAGAACAGTGGATTTTTGGAGAATGGCAGAATTCAGCCTCCCGGTATGAACAGAAATCTTGGAATGGGTGGTATGGGAGGTAGAGGCCCCGGGGGTGACAATGGTGGAAGTCTTAAGTATATTGATGATAACCCGGAAAGCTACAGTGCAATCTTCAGTAATGTGGTAGGTAAAGGCAGTGAAGAAGATTACCAGCGAGTTATCGAAGCATTAAAAGCTTTATCTGAAGGCAGAGACCTGGAAAAGTATTTTGATGTGGATCAAATACTGCGGTATTTTGCAGCACACACCATTGTTGTTAACCTGGACAGTTATTCATCCGGCATGGCACAGAATTACTATATCTATGAAAAAGACGGAAAAATAGCAATCCTGCCCTGGGATTACAATCTGGCATGGGGAGGCTTCCAAAGCCGTGACGCTTCATCGGTCATCAATTTTCCCGTCGATACGCCGGTGAGCGGTGTGGAAATGTCCGAACGCCCACTTTTGGAAAAATTATTAGCCAACGAGGAATATCTGGAACGATACCATAATTATCTTCAGAATCTAATAGATGTTTATTTTTCCAACCGAAAATTTGAGGCAAAAATAAAAGAGCTGGACGGGCTTATAGGGGATTATGTAAAAAACGATGTATCTTCTTTCTGTTCTTATGAAGACTATGAAAAGGCGGTTTCAGCCTTTATTACGCTGGGAAACCTTCGCGCGCAAAGTGTTCAGGGTCAGTTAAACGGTATGGTGCCCAGTTCTACGGCAGAACAAATGGCTTACCCTGAAAAATTAATTCCTGCAGGTGATTTGAACCTGCAGATACTTGGGAGTATGATGGGGGGAGAAGGCAGATTCGGTGGCAGAATAGGCAGATGACAAAACTTGCCGGGGGGCAGGGGCAGAATTATTTTAAAAGCAGTATTACTGTGTTAAAATTTCAAACAGGGGGTGCAAGTATATGGCCAAAATGCTGATTTGTGATGATGAGGCAGGCCTTCGTTCGGTGCTTAAACGGTATGCTACCTTCGAAGGACATGAAGTGACAGAAGCATCTAATGGTATGGAGGCGGTAAACCTATGCAGGTCCAACACTTTTGATATTATCATTATGGATATTATGATGCCTGAGTTAGATGGGTTCTCAGCCGTTAAAGAGATCAGAAAATTTTCCGATACCCCTGTTCTCATGCTTTCTGCCCGGGGGGAAGAATTTGATAAGGTATTGGGCTTTGAACTGGGCGTCGATGATTATGTTGTAAAACCTTTCTCGTCAAAAGAAGTAATGATGCGTGTAAATGCAATCCTTAGAAGGACTGCTAAAGGCAGCGCCACATCAGCCGATGATGAAGGGCATATTGTCTACATAAAAGAAGGCCTTAAAGCCGACATGACAGCCTACAAGGTTTATATAGATGGAGAATTGGTGGATATGGCTCCTAAGGAATATGATTTATTGTTTTTTCTGATACGAAACAGAAACATAGCCATACCACGGGAAAGAATAATGGCCGAAGTTTGGGGTTTTGATTATTACGGAGATGACAGGACACTGGACACCCACATGAAACTTTTAAGAAAATCTCTTGGTCCTTATGCACATTTTATTAAAACGCTGCGTGGATTGGGGTACAGGTTTGATGGATAAACTAAAACTAAAATGGTGGATATTTGCATATTTGCTAGGTTTCAGCACTTTACTGCTTATCATACTTTGGTTGTTTCAAACAGTTTTCCTGTACGATATGTATAAATACAGCAGAAGAATAGAAATTCAAAGAGCTGTCTCATATGTGCGTGAGAATATCAATAATCAGGACCTGTACTCTTTATTCGATGAATTGCAACGGGAAAAGGAGATACTGGTCATGCCAACAAATCAGTTTACGCCACCTAAAAACCATGCTCCGGTTGACAGAAGGCGTAGAAGGGAGGAGACCATAACCCAGACCGAAGAGTTTGTGCTTAATGACGGGCGTACTCTTTCGCTGACTTTCCACGCCATTATCACGCCCGTTGATGCAACGGTGACTACACTGCAACTACAGCTTTATATCATAACCAGTGTTATGATCATGCTGTCTATTCTGCTTGCAGTTTTAATTGCAAAAAGAATATCAAGGCCCATTGAGGAGATAAACAGAAGTGCCAAAGCCTTAGCCCGGGGCAAATATGACACTGCTTTTGCAGGAAAAGGATTTTTAGAAATAAAAGAGTTGTCGGATACGCTAAACACAGCGGCCCATGAGCTTTCTAAAGTTGATAACCTGCGCAGGGAGCTGATGGCTAATGTGTCTCATGATTTGCGAACGCCTCTTAGTCTTATATACAGCTATGCAGAAATGATGCATGACTTTCCTGATGAAATAACGCCCGGGCAGACACAGGTAATTATGGATGAAACAAAACGTCTGAATTTGCTTGTTAATGATATCCTTGACCTGTCTAAACTGGAAGGCTGTATTCACAGGATAAACCGCTATGAATTTAACCTCACCGCAGCAATAAGAGAGACCACACAGCGAATGGCAGAACTTCTGAAACATGAAGACTATGATATTTCCTTTGAATATGACAGAGAACTGATTGTTTATGCTGATGAAGTAAAAATCATACAGGCTTTTTATAATCTTTTGACCAATGCCATTAATTACTGCGGGGAAAATAAACTGGTAGTTGTGAAGCAAATTGAAAAAAACCAATTTGTAAAAATTGAGGTTATTGACTATGGCGATGGGATTTCTCATGAAGATTTGCCATATATCTGGGACAGGTATTATAAAGTTGATAAAAACCACAAACGGGCGGTGGTTGGAACAGGGCTTGGATTATCAATTGTTAAAAGAATTTTTGAACTTCACAATATTGAATATGGAGTTGAATCGGAAAAGGGAAAAGGCAGTGTTTTCTGGTTCCGTCTTGAATATTTTAAATACATGCCAGACAAAAACAGGTAAACTTACGTTTTGAAACAGTGTGAGAAGTTTTCTGATAAGGGAGTGACCCGAAAATGAAAGTACTGTTTGTTGAGGATGATAAAATTATAGCCTCGGGGCTTTGTTACTCACTTTCCCAGGAGGGGTATGAGGTTACTCACTGTCTTAATGCAGCAGAGGCTGAAACAGCAATGGGCAAAAACAGTTATGATGTGGCCATACTTGATATTAACCTGCCCGATGGCAGTGGATACGATATATGCAGGAGAATAAAAGAGAAAGAAGATATTCCGGTTATATTTTTAACAGCGATTGATGATGAGGTTAATGTAGTAATGGGTCTTGATATGGGGGCAGATGACTATATTACAAAACCATTCCGCATAAGGGAGCTGTTATCACGCATTAAATCTGTAACCCGCAGATACGGAAAGGCCGAATCCAGGAGAACAGTTCTTGAATTTGGCGGACTTAAGATTGATACCGCGCAGGCTAAAGTTTTTAAGGGTAGCCGGGAGATTTCTTTAACCTCACTTGAGTATCGTTTACTGCTGATTTTTGCCAATAATCAGGGCCAGGTTTTAAGTCGTAATCAGATTTTGGAAAGACTTTGGGATTTCGCCGGTGATTTTGTTAATGATAATACACTGACAGTTTATATTAAGAGATTGAGAGAGAAAATTGAAGATGATATTCAAAACCCCAGAATTATAAAAACAGTCCGTGGTATCGGATATAAAGGGGGCAGCTGAATTGCTTAGGAATAAGGAAATAAAAATTTATATTCTTCTTCTTGTTTTAATTACGCTGGTAAGTACTTCTGTAAATTATTCTATAAGTGGGATGGCAGCAGCAATAATAATATTTGTTGCGCTTTTTTGTGCAATAGTGATATCAATAATATTTACTAAGTGGAGGTACGAGAAAATAGCAGAG
>JAAYNA010000005.1 GCA_012521105.1 Clostridiaceae bacterium | reverse complement strand
GAATCAACTACTTCTATACCACTATTAATCTTCGGACTTTGCTGATAGATGATATCATGGGGAATTGGTACAGAATTTGTATTCCGTGGCATAAGACTTAATATGCTTTCAAAGGAGAATGGAATTATCAGACGAAAAGCAACCACACCCCATAAAGCATAGCTGATGAATTTTGGAGCTTTTTTGAGAAATAGCCTGACAAGTATAACAAAAATAATTCCATAACTTGCTGTAATGCTCATATTTAAAACAGAGAGAAATAGTTCACTCATTGCTACACCTCTTTGTGCTCATCAATCAATCTTTTCAACTCTTCAGCTTGATGATTACTTAATTTTTTACCACGAATAAAAGCTGTTAAAAATTTAGGTAAAGACCCTCCAAAGGTATCCTCAACAAAACGAATACTTTGCTTGGCATAATATTCATCCTTTGAAATTAGAGATGAAACCACAGCATTTTCATTTTGAAAAATACCCTTTTCACATAATTTTTTAAGTACTGTATATGTTGTGGACTTTTTCCAATTCATTTCTTTTTCACTTAGCTTCACAAGGTCACCGGAACCAATCGGCTCGTTCTGCCAGATTAATTCTGCAAACTTTTCTTCACTTACTGTAAGCTTATACATTCCCAACAGTAATCCCTCCTTGGTCTATATGATATAGACTTCATGCTATAAGTCTATATCATATAGACCAAATTGTCAATGATAATTTCTTTAAATTTATGTAAATTTAAATTATTAATCACAGAATACAAAAACCAGCAATCTAGACAATTTTCTCCTGGTTGACGGTCATCCACTAATATTATGATTCTACATCCATCCTATCTCCTCAACCCTAACGAATTCATCTATTCTGTCAACTCAACCCTGCAAACCGTAGGGACGTCAGACTGTGTGAGAATTATTCAAAAAAACAGCTCAAAATATTGATAAAACTGGATTTGAGCCTGTTTTTCTGATAAAATATAAGCATAATATTGTAGAGAGTAATAAATATGGCATATACAGAAGGTTTTGATAGAAATCAGGCTCAAATGTTTCCTGAATATTTAGAAGATTACATAGACAACGAAAATCCCGTAAGAGTTATCGATGCTTTTGTAAATGATTTAGATTTGAAGAAGTATAAATTTACAAAGATAAAAGATGGCGGCCCTGGTGCGCCATCGTATAATCCTAAAGACTTACTGAAGTTATATATATGGCACAAAGCCCAAGAGGGCAATAAAAAGTCAATTGCTCTTCTGTTTCACCATGAACAGTAAAGTCGTTTTTCCTAAACAACCCTACAGCTGGACAGGGCAGAAAATGATTTTAGTTTATCAGCAACAGGCACAACATTACCGGTACTGCAAAGATTCCACACAACAGCATATAGTTTAAACCGATACTCTTAACCAGACCTAAACATAAAAGCATGAGCTGTGAAATCAGGCACAGAACTGTTAACCAGTTTACCAGGAATCTTGCTTGAAACGAAGAGTAAAACTAAATCAGAAAAAATCGATAGCGTAACTTTACTTAATGAAAATTCATATCAATAAAAAATCCGCCACACTATTTATGTAATATCAGTTTTTAACATGTTTCTCATAATTATACCTGGCCTTCCAATTCTTTTGTCAAATCATTCCAAACAGTTTGAACAAATTTATGACCCTCAGTTTCTTCTGATTCATTAAAAACAATATCTTTAACGGCCTTCATTGCTGTTTCTCCTATGTCATCATATACGGTCGCTTTTTCTTCTTCACCTTGAATAAATTTAATTCCCTTCAGGTTATATACCGGTTTGCTGTCAAATTTTGCTGCCAATAAATATGCGTTCCTGATATATTTTTCTGATTCTTCATAATATCCCTGTTCTGCCTTCCAAATGGCAACCTGCATCATAAGCGCCGCTTTTATCTTATCTGTAAATGCTATACTGTCTCTGTCCACTTTTAAACTGTCCAGGAAATTACTCAGCCATGAGATGACTTCGGCTGACATGTCATCTTTTAGTTCGGCATACATATATGCTAAACCGGTCACAGTTTGTATTACACTATTAATAATATCTGCAAAGGATTTGTTCAGATATGGTCTTGCTTCTTCTGGTTGCTTCAGCCTCCAGGCATATATAAAGCCAATAATGCCGTTATTTCAAATAATTTTTTAAAATAAACAGGGCTTTCAGGTACCTCCACCACAAAAACATTGTTTAAAGGTATATGATAATATTTTAATTACTGAATTCAAGGTTACTAACTTATAAAGCCAGTAACCTTTGAAAGTGATAAAAGAAATGAAAGTCTAAGTAAAGCCCTGAGTAATTTTTGGAATATATAAACCATGTTGCAGGCAGCAAATGCAAATTATTCCGTTACCTTCTCCTTCATCTTTTCCAGGAGCTTTAATACTCCGGCTTCCACCTTTTTCAGGTCATCTTCCTTCGGCGCTCCTTCAAACTCCACAGATTCTATGAAATCCCACTTCATATTGTTTCTTTCAATTATTTGTTTCAGCTCTTTCTCCGCACCGCCGGACCATCCGTATGAGCCAAACCTGAATGCTGTCTTGCCTGTAATCCTTTTTCTTCCAAGCTCATTCAAAATGGCTGCAACCGGCGGAAAAAGCTTGTATTCATAAGTAGGCGCGGCAATAATTATCCCCGCAGATTTAAAGGCAGTGGCTATCATTTCACTTTCACTTTCCTGGGTTACCTCCAGTTTGTTGTATTTTATGCCTTCCCTTTGAAGTATGCCCTCAGCATAATCAACAGCCTTTTCTGTCATGCCGTACATGGAGCCCCACAATATAGTCACTTCATTCTTGCCCGCTCCTTCGGCATACCTGGAAAATCTGTAATAATCATCTATAATTTTCTGCGGGTTTTTTCTGTAAACCTGACCATGTCCGGGTGCCACAGTCTTAATTTCCAGTGTTCTTGCCTTTTCAACGGCTTTTCTCAAACTGGGTGTAAAAGTAGTCATTACGTTGGAATAATACCTTATACCTTCAAATTCGAAAAACTCCTTCTCTTCGGGTGTCAGCTCATCATCAAAAAAGTGTCCTGTTATCCTTCCAAATGCTCCGAACATGTCACAGGAAAACAGAGTTTTTGTATCTCTTTCATATGTATACATCGTATCCGGCCAGTGAACGTTCGGCACCGGGTGGAAACTTAATACCTTACCTTTGCCAAGGTCCAGAGTATCGCCTTCCTTTACAACCATTACCCTGTCTTCGCCATAAAAGGACATTACCATTCGTGCGGCTTTGTCTGTGCATATAACCGTAAAATCATCCTTAATTCTGCGGAAATTCGAAATCCATCCCGAATGATCGGGTTCCATATGATTAACAATCAAGTAATCAATACTTTTAGGATCAACACCCATTTCCTCCAGGCTTTTATAAAGGGTTTCAGGTACTCCGTCCCAGCCTATTACACCGTCGATTATTGCAGTCTTTTCACCCTGAACTATATAGGAATTAAGAGTCACTCCGTTGGCAATATCCCAGATTCCCTCAAAAAGTATGTCTTCAACATTCATCGAAATCATATATATTCCATCTGCGATTTTCAGTTTCTTCATATACTGCCCTCCCTTAATATACTATCAAAGTCATAACGCGCACAAATATTCAACTGCATTTTTATCCGCAGGCACGGTTATACATATCGGACAACACTGTTCTTAAATTATACCATTTTTTACGGGCTTATTTAACACAAAAGATCACAACAGAAAACAATTTATATTTTATTTAACGGTATAATCAAATACATTAACATTTGTAGACACGGGGAAAATTGAAACTTAAGTCACAATAACATTTACAACAAATGGCAAACATATGTCTTTACGATGACAAAGAATAATAAATTCTGAAAGTATGTAAAAACAAATATTTTAAAATATTATATTCTAATATGAATATATAAAATCTTAGGAAAATATTGCAACAGATTGAGCTGAAGCATTTTGCAAAAGATTTTTTTACACTATTATCCGGTAAATATTTATGGAGGAAGAAAATTTAGAAAGAAGGAAACCGATTATACTTAATAAACGAAAAAACGCCGACTTAAGGGAATGTGTCCTGATTTAATTTAATAGTGTAGATAAAAGGGAAGGGTTGTCAGATGCATATAAACCATCCCTGAATAGGCAATAGTTAAAGTAAAAATTTAATCATATCATATCATATAACAATGGTGCTG